>JBJEKJ010000106.1:0-22774 GCA_051878575.1 Muribaculaceae bacterium
GTTGTTCAGCTTGAAATACACATATCTTCCGCCTCTCACGCCCACGGTGATGCGTTGGTTGAAATACTCGTAGACGTTCTCGCCATCGATTCGCTGCGGCACCTTGCCATATTGCATAGCCACGTCGTTGAGCTCATAGATGACGGCATCGGGGTCGGTCGACGCCACAGCCACCACCACATTGTACTCATCCACGAAATTCGCATCGCGACTCCATCCCACAGCCACCGGGCCGTCGATAGTGGCTATTAGCTTCGAGATATTTATGTTGCGCACAATAGGCACGCTCTTGGTCATCATGAGCAGATTGTTAAATGCCGGAATCCTCAGCAAGTCGGCACCTCTCAGGCTCAACGAAAGCACATTCTCCATCGATGATGGCATAATGCCCAAAAACTCGGCCGACGGCTTTGCCACAACCGAGGAAAACATCATCTTGTATGCCGAAGTGGCATCGGCCACGACGTCGGCCTCTATCTCGCAATCGGAGCCTAAACTCACAGCTACCGACAGTGCCTTGACCTCCATTCCCGCAAGAATGTCGGTAACAGGCATCCTGCCTATACTCATTCCGCCTATGGCACTCATCTTCCGTATGTTCTTGCTTATCTCGCCTACGGCAACATACGCAGCCACGTCGGCTTCCTTGTCGAGGGCGCTTTGAGCCAACTCATTTGACTCAATAGACCTCTCCTTACGCTCAAAAGCGGCCTTTACCGACGCCACAAGCCTTGCGGCATCCTTTCCCCTGCCGGCAAAACCGATGAACATCACATCATCGTGCACCACATATAATATATTGTCGTCGAAAATATAGGAAACGCCTTCGATTTCCTTCATCTCCACCTCATTGGTCAACGCGCAGAGCCATTTCCGCGCGTCGGCGACATCGGCCACCTCGGCCACAAACGAGGACTGGAAGTCGGCAATTCCGCCAAACAGATAGGCGTTGCCTGAAAATTTCAACCCCGACGACGGCAGTGTCTTCACCACCCTGCTCACGAACGACTTCCCATTGTCATCCAATATGGCGCCAATTTCAGGCGATAGTCTGAAATTTCCCTTCTCGTCGGCAAGATTGCCTTTGGTGATGATACTCTCGATATTGAATTTCGCCACAAAAGCCGATTTCTCGGGAATCAGCCCCGTGAGCTTGTCGGTGCGCTGCGAGCAGGCAGCCATAATCAGCATTATTGCCGCAGCTAATAGTAGATTAGTCTTTTTCATTATATCTTATAGTTGTTTTTTTTCAAAAATATGATTCTCGACTGTCCAGTTTTATATAAAAATCGCGGCACCGGCGTCATAGCGATGCTATGTGGCTCTCGATGGCCGGCGTGGCACCAAGCACCTCGCGATAAAGCCTGTACTGAGCTCGTGCGCGCACGAGATTATGCTCCTTGTAGGCAATGCGGTAGTAGGTGTCGCCATTCAGATAGTCGGCCAGGAAGCGCACTGCCTGCATATATGGGAACAGCGCCACGGCAAATGGCAGCATATCGCGCTCAAGAGGCGTCAGGAATCCGGCAGCCGACTCAATGTAGCCCTTTGCGAAAGCCTTGAAAATATCCATGTCGAAATGCACCTTATCAACGTCGGGCTCGTCCTCTGCCGCAGTATTGGCAGCCGAGCGTAGGAAATCGCCAAAGTCGGAGAACACGAAGCTCGGCATCGTGGTGTCGAGGTCGATAATGCAAAGCACTTTGCCGGCTTCATCAAACAGCATATTGCTCACCTTAGTGTCGCAATGGCATACTCGCTTGGGCAGTCTGCCCTCGCGATAAAGCCGCTCGGCCGCGCACATGGCATAAGCGTCGCCCTCGATGGCATCGACCATCTCTCGCACCTCACCCAGGCGCCCCGCCCTATCGGCCTCTACGGCCTCGCGAAGCTGGGCAATGCGCAGCTCCATGTTATGAAAATCGGGAATCGTCTCGCCAAGTCGCTCAGGGAGGTCGGCAAGCATCGACTCAAACTCGCCAAACTTCAGCCCCACGAGATAGGAAGTCTCAGGGGTCACTGCACTGAGCGTGACAGAGCCGGCAATGAACACGCACACTCGCCAATATCCCTCACCGTTAAAATGATAGGTTGCCCCGGTATCGGCAGCCAGAAAGCGCAGCACCTTGCGATCGATATCGTCAGCACCTTGCTGCTCCAACTTTTTGCGCAGATGCCGCGTCACTATCTCAATGTTGCGCTGTAGCAGCGGCACATCCTTGAACACCTCATGATTCACACGCTGAAGTATATACTCACGGCCATCGGTGGCAGCCACCCGAAAGGTGCGGTTGATAAGCCCCGATGTGAGAGGCGACACCGATGTCACCTTCCCCACCTCGGGAAAATGGCTCAAAATATCTAATAATGAATCCGTTTCACTCTGTTGCATAATTTTCCACTGTTTTACATCGAACAAATGTAATTATAATTTGTGATATTCCATAGCGAAATAAGGAATAACCATATATCTCACTTACAAGATTTAACAATTATTTTTACTCTAAATATCCAATAATATACTAAATTTGGGGAGACAAATTCCAATGAAGCTACAATGGACATAGAAGACACTATCCAAGCCATTATCGACCAGCACCGTAGCATCGATTTTGTGGAAAGCGAATTTCTACGCATGCTCAATGAGGATTCGGAATTGAAAGCAAAATACATGGAATGGTGCTACGAATTGGGCTACTCGCCCAAAACGGGATATATGGATTACATTGAGGAGATTCTGGAGTCGCAGGATTCGGTGTGGGACTCACTCACTGAATTTGAGGATGTGAACTGATTTGTAGCCATTTAAGTGTCAGGCTGCAAACCATGAATGGGCTTTTGCGGTCTTTATTTTACGATAATTCAACAAATAAAGTTATTAGAAATTTGGAAAACAAACTACGACTGCCCGCCGAGTGGGAGCCACAATCGGCAATACTAATTGCCTGGCCTCACAAAGACACCGACTGGGCTTACATGCTCGACGAGGTGACGGAATGCTACAAGCGCATAGCCAAAGCCATACTCAGTGATGAGAGACTGGTTATCGCCACTCCCGACCCTATATCGACATGCGACGCCATCGCCGATTGCAAAACATGGAACGCCAGTATCTACAGCATTCCCACCAACGACACTTGGGCCCGAGATTTCGGCCCTATAACGGTGCTGCGTGACGGAGCTCCAATACTGCTCGACTTCACCTTCAACGCATGGGGAATGAAGTTTGCCGCCGACCTCGACAACCTTATCACATCCACTCTCGACCTTCATGGAGCTTTCGACCGCCCCGTGGAGAGCCATCTGGAATTTGTGCTCGAGGGGGGCTCGATTGAGAGCGACGGACGCGGCTGCCTGATGACGACTGAGGAATGCATGACCTCGGTCAACCGCAACGGGCATCTGTCGTTCGATGAAATCGACGCCTATCTAAAGAGGACTTTCGGCGTGAGGAAGATTATATGGCTGCATCATGGAGCTCTTGAGGGCGACGACACCGACGGGCACATCGACACCCTGGCCCGTTTTGCCCCCGACGGCACTATCGTGTATGTGGGATGCGACAATCCCGACGACAGCCACTATGAGGAGCTGATGATGATGGAGGAGGAGCTGAAAGCAGCCACCGACGCCGACGGCAAGCCTTTCAGGCTTATAAAGCTGCCGTTCGCCGATCCCATCTATGATGATGAAGGATTGCGGTTGCCCGCCACCTATGCCAACTTCCTCATCACCAATCGCCAAGTGCTCGTGCCCACCTATTCGCAGCCTGCCAACGACGCCAAGGCCCTCGAGCTTATCGGCAAGGCGTTCCCCGGTAGGGAAATCATAGGAATCGACTGCCGGGCGCTGATAAAGCAACACGGCTCGCTACACTGCGTGACAATGCAACTACCCGAAAACGTAATAGAATTATGACTACTGAAAAGACAATTAAAATAGGTATCATACAACAGGCCAACACTGCCGATGTGACTGAAAACCGCACACGGCTTATCGATAAAATACGCCGTCTCGCAACCGAGGGGGCCAATCTCGTGGTTCTACAGGAATTGCACGACTCTCTATACTTCTGTCAAGTAGAGTCGACCGCCAATTTCGACCTCGCATGCCCTATCCCGGGCAAGGAGTGTGAGGGATATGCCGCTGTGGCGAAGGAAATGGGCATCGTGCTCGTCACATCGCTGTTCGAGCGCCGTGCGGCAGGACTTTATCACAACACCGCCGTGGTTTTCGACACCGACGGCTCCATTGCCGGACGCTATAGAAAGATGCACATTCCCGACGACCCCGCCTACTACGAGAAATTCTATTTCACCCCGGGCGACTTGGGTTTTGAGCCAATCGACACGTCGATAGGACGGCTCGGAGTGCTCGTGTGCTGGGACCAGTGGTATCCCGAGGCAGCACGCATCATGGCACTAAAAGGGGCCGACATGCTTATCTACCCCACGGCAATCGGCTGGGAAAGCACCGACACCGCCGATGAGAAGGCCCGCCAACGCGAGGCGTGGATAATATCACAGCGCGCGCATGCCGTGGCCAACGGATTGCCGGTGATTTCGGTCAACCGTACCGGCCATGAGCCTGACCCGTCGGGGGCAACCAATGGCATCTCGTTCTGGGGAAGCAGCTTCGTGGCTGGCCCTCAGGGTGAGTTCCTGTATCAGGCTCCAACCGACAGCGAGGTGGAGAAAGTCGTGGAAGTGAGCCTGACGCGTTCAGAGCAGGTGCGCCGCTGGTGGCCATTCCTTCGCGATCGCCGTATCGACGAGTTCTCACAGCTCGCCCACCGGTATCTTGATTAATGGAGCCTCCGATAAGATAATCTAAAACGTGAAATGTAGCTGAATGCGCAAGCCGCTCTTGTCTACGCCCGGAGTGTCGCGATAAGTCAATCGCCACACATAGTCCACACGCAGAATGGTGAGGATATTGTCGAGCCCTACACCTATTTCCATATACGGTTCCTTACCCATAGGCTTGCAATGGGCATCGAGCGGGAAACGGAACAGGTTATTGTTCATCTCAGGATTGTTGGAATCCTTCAACTTGCCATATAACCCCCTGAACGAGAACGCCTCGCGCAACTTCAGATATTTTATGAGCGGAATGCGGTTCAATATCGCGCCGTTGGCCCAATAGGTGAAATCCCACGACAGGTATTGGTCGTTGGCAAACTCCATGGCGTTCATAAGCGGATACGACTCAGGCTGAATAGTGTACGACAAGTTGGCATTAGGCAAAAGCAGGTTGGGATATGAGACCTCACTCCACACTTTGCCGGCCTTCAGAATAATGTCGGTGTATCCGAATGCCGAGAACCAAAAACGCTTCTGTATGCTCAGCTCGGTCTTGTTGATGGTGTAGAGGCTGCCGAGGAATCCCTTGGGCGCGTAGGTGTGGGTGAGGGTGAACACCGGCGCGTCGAGGTTGATAGGAATGCGGTAGCTTTTCGTCTGATAGAACTTCTCGCCCGGCGCATATCGCAACGTCACGTTGAACGCCGCCTCCTTGTAGTTGCCGTACACATTGCCATAGCCGTCGATAAACGGCAGCCACTTCGTAGCCTCCTGAATATCGTGCTCAAACCCCACGTTCACCGAGAAGCCGCCCTCGGTCTCGAGGGTGTATTCGAGATTCGTCTTGCGCAGATATGTCATCTTGTTGTCCTCCTTGCGTTTCAGCGCCAAGAACACATTGTCCATATTTGTGAAGAAATAGTGCTGTCCGAGTTGGTCGACGTCGTATTTATGGGTAAGCCTCAACGAGTGTATTGGGAACTCGCGCGAATGATACTTCTTCTCATTGAATGAGTATTCAAGCTCGCCGCAATACTTCAGCTTCTTGTCGGTGGAGCCGAAGGCGGCATATCCGCGGGCAAACCAGTGCTTGCTCAAGTTGGCTGTAGTCATACCTCCCACCCTGAAGCGCATTCCCTCAACCGGATTACCGCTAATAGTGGTATTCATCGGGCCGAAATCAAACTTGCTGTCCTTCGACGTCGATATATACCCCGACACGAGCACTGTGATCACCTTCTCTGTCCAATAGAACAGCGGCACCTCACGCAGGCGCGCCAACATACTCTTGATGGCATTCTCGTTATCTTTGATGGGCACCTGCCGGTTCTCCTTCCAAAACTCGTCGGGCATATACTCGGCATCGGCAGCCACAATCTGGCGGCCCTCCTTGTCGAAAACGCTCAAATCGGCGGGAGCGTTGAAATTGTGATTGGCATAGGTTGTCATGCGCCGGGCATAGAGCCCTTGCGTACCCTTCATAATCTGGAATTCCACCGTCATGTCATCTTTCACCTTCAGGCGCGAGCCATCGGGAGCACGCACGAAGTCCTGAATTATGGTGATACTCTCCACATAATTGAGATTTATCGATTTTGGCACATTGAGCTTCACGCGCTTGATGAACAGGGTGGAGTCGTTGAGCGGAACGTATATTCTGCCGAGAAATCCGAATGACTCGGGCGTGAACGGCGAGAAACTCAGCTCCACGCACCTCACGCCATCCACATTGATTGTGTCGCTTAGATAATATTTATAATAATCGACACCGATTTTCGACAATGGACTGACAAAGCGGTTCTGCATCATCGGAACATCATTGGCAAAGATGTTCACCTCACGGAACACATCCTCCAAGAAGCGCTGCACGCTCTCCTGGTCGAAAGCCTCGTCGATACCCGCACGCTTGGTGCCGCGCACCATCTCCTTCTCCGACTCGGGCGAGCGGCGATAGTGGCAATCGCTCACCTTCTCCTTCACCGACACGGTGAGGATAGGCTTCCCCGACACCTCCGAGGTGTCGAGATAGTCGAAAATAAACTTGAATTTGTTCATAAGCCAGTTCTTCTTCTGCTTCTCAGAGAAGTCGTTCAGGCCCATGGTTATTTTCTCATATTTGTCGTAGTTGTAATAATCGTGGTTCTTCGGGTCGTAATCCTGCCTGCGCGCCATCAGACGCTTCACAAACTCCACGGCAGGATTGTTCTTTTTGGAATATTTCTCCTTCTTCGGCTTCACCACGAGCTCCCTCAATGCCACGCCTGTAGGCACCATCTCCACCACTACATCATTACGCTCACCCTTGTTGACGAATACATTCTTCGTCTGGTAGCCCATAGTGGAAATCTCCATATTGATGAAGTTCACAGAGGTAGTAATCGAGAACCGGCCATGCTCGTCGGTCATGATGCCGCGATCGGAGCCTTTCAGGAATATGGCTACATAGGGCAACGCCTCACGCGTCAGCGAGTCGCAAACACGCCCTTCAATCACAGTGACAGGCGCCGGATGTTGGGCCCCGGCAGTCACAGCCATCAGCACAACCGTTATCAGGCACACAATGCAAGATTGGATTCGTTTCGCCATTCGGATCAAGCCTAAAATTCTTTTCAGTTTCTTTTCGGAGTGCAAAATTAGCAAAATATCTCCATCAAGAATATTCTATTTTTCGCATTTATTAGTTAATAACCCTTTTTCATCCATTATTTTGACCTATTTGTGGCGAAATCGGGCTGATTATCTTATTTTTGCAAAAAAATTAAGTATATGGGAAAGGAAATAGAGCATAAATATCTCGTCGCGACCGACGGCTACAAGCCTATGGCGGTAGCGGCTCACATCATAAAGCAAGGTTATATCTCGCGCGAGATCAACGGCACGGTGCGTGTGCGCGTGATCGACGACGCGGCCTGCCTCACCATCAAGGGGCGCACCGTGGGCGACACCCGCAGCGAGTTTGAGTATGCCATTCCGGTTGCCGATGCCGAGGAGATGCTCGCCACGCTGTGCGTGCAGCCCATCATCAGCAAGACGCGCCACATAGTGCCGTTTTGCGGCAACACATGGGAAGTCGACGAGTTTCACGGTGCTCTCAGCGGACTCACGGTGGCTGAAATCGAGATTCCCGAATCAGTCTATGAATACGCCTTGCCGGATTTTGTGGGAAAGAACGTCACCGACGATGCGCGCTACTACAACTCCAATCTTGTGGGGAAATCGCTTGGCGACATCACCGGCCGATAAGCAGGCCGGGCGCGCGCCGGGCTCTCACGGCCTGCGCTCCAGCCCCACCACATTCTCCACATGGTGCGTGTGGGGGAACATATCCACCGGCTGAACCTCGACCACGCGATATTTGGCATCGAGAAGCGCAAGGTCGCGTGCCTGTGTGGCAGGATTGCAGCTCACATAGACTATGCGCTCAGGCTCGGCATCGAGAATCACATTCACCACGTCGCCGTGCATTCCGGCACGAGGCGGGTCGACAATCATCACGTCGGGCCTGCCATGAGCGGCAATGAAGTCGGCAGTGAGCACGTCTTTCATGTCGCCGGCGAAGAACGAGGTGTTGTCGATACCGTTCACCCGCGAGTTGAGCTTGGCGTCCTCAATGGCCTCGGGCACATACTCAATACCTATCACCTGCGCAGCCTGCCGGGCCACGAAATTGGCAATAGTGCCGGTGCCGGTATAGAGGTCGTAGACGCACTCCTTGCCGGTGAGCCCTGCCATGCGACGCGCCACCTTATATAATTCGTAGGCCTGAAGCGAATTGGTCTGGTAGAACGACTTCGGGCCGATGCGGAATTTCAGCCCCTCCATCTCCTCCTCGATATACTCACGTCCGGCAAAGCAGTGTATGATCTGGTCGCCGATAGTATCGTTCACCTTGAGGTTCACCACATAAAGCAGCGACGTGATTTGAGGGAATTTTCCGGCTATGGCGCTCATCACGTCGGCAATGGCATCGCCATCGTCATCGCCGAACACCACAATAAGCATAAGCTCGCCGGTGCTTGTGGTACGCACCATGAGAGTGCGCATCAGGCCTTGCTGGGCCTTGATGTCGTAGAAAGAATAACCCTTACCTATGGCGTATGACCTTATAAACAGGCGCAACTCATTGGAGATATCGTCTTGAAGCCAGCACTTCTTGATATCAAGCACCTTGTCGAAAGCTCCGGGAATGTGGAACCCGAGCGCATTGCGGTCGGTGAATTCCTCTCCGCTCTGCATTTGCTCGAAAGTGAGCCACATCTTGTTGGAGAATGTATATTCAAGTTTGTTGCGATAGTGCACCGTGCGCGCCGAGCCGAGAATATCGTTCACCGGAGGCAAATCGACCTTTGCTATGCGCTCCAATGCATCGACAACTTGCTGCCGCTTGCACTGCAACTGATAATCGTAAGGCAGATGCTGCCACTTGCAGCCGCCGCACACGCCGAATTGCCCGCAAAATGGCTCGCATCGCATTGCGCTCGGCCTGACCATGCGCTCGATATGCCCCTCGGCATAGCTCTTCTTTTTCTTATCCAATTTCACATCGACAATGTCGCCCGGCGCGCCATAAGGAATGAACACCACCATGTCGTCGACTCGCGCGAGGCTCTTGCCCTCGGCTGCGACACCTGTTATCTCAACGCCCTCAAGCACGGGCAACGCTTTCCTTTTCCTGCTCAAAGCTAATAGTTTTGTTTAATGATTTATGGCACAAAATTACGAAAAATGTCGAGAAATTTCACTATTTTTGTCAAAAGTATTGTCCATCATTTACGTTATTACTATTATGACAGTGGAATTGGATATGATTCAGACGGCAGGAATCGGAGCATTGGCCCTGCTTGTCGGCATGTGGCTTACCCGCCGTGTGGGCTTCCTGCAACGATTCTGCGTGCCCTCTCCGGTGAGCGGAGGTCTTATTTTCTCATTGCTTACCCTGTCGTGCTATTCTTTCCTCGACATCACTTTCACTTTCGACGGTACGCTCAAGGAGATTTTCATGCTTGCATTCTTCACCTCGGTGGGGTTTCAAAGCGACCTAAAAGTGGTGAGGAAAGGAGGCAAGACACTGCTATTTATGCTTATTTTATTGGTGGTGATAATAAGTTTGCAGAATCTCTTGCCCATCATCATCTCAAGAGTCATAGGAGTGAGTCCGCTCGTTGGAATGGCGGCAGGCAGCATATCAATGGCCGGCGGCCACGGCACTGCCGGCGGATTTGCAAGCGTAATGGAGCAAATGGGACTTAGCGGTGCCGCCACCATATCGATGGCTGCCGCCACTTTCGGGCTGATTGCCGGAAGCACCATAGGCGGTCCGCTCGCCGAAAAGCTAATCACCCGGTGGAGCCTGTCGCAGCCGGTGGAGCAGCCTGAGACACTCGACCCGGCCATGGCGGGAATGGAGAGTGAGGAAGCATCTCCCAAAGGCCGAATGAGCCGTCTGAGCACCAACGAGATAGAGTATCAGCGCTACGCCAAGGCAAGCTACTGGATTATTGTGGTTATGGCTTTGGGCACAATAGCAAGCATGGCTCTTTCATCGACCGGACTGAGTTTCCCCACATACTTCGGCGCGCTGATTTGCGCCGCCATAGTGAGAAATGTGATTGAGGCCACGCCCTATCGCCAAAAGTTTGACCTCGACAAAGTGGTAAGCGTGGGGAATATCTGCTTGAGCATGTTTCTCGGAATGGCAATGATTTCGCTGAAATTATGGGAACTGGCGGCTTTGGCTCTGCCACTGCTCACCATTCTGACATCGCAAGTGGTGATGATAGCGCTTTTCTGCTATTTTATTGCCTTTAAGGTGCTCGGCAAAGACTACGACGCGGCAGTTCTTGTGGCCGGTATATGCGGATTCGGACTTGGCGCCACGCCCAACGCCATGGCCAACATGAGCGCCGTGTGCTACAAGTACCGCTATTCGGTAAAGCCATTCCTTATTGTGCCGATAGTGGGTGCGATGTTTGTCGACATTATGAATACCGGCATAATCACCATATTCCTAAATTGGATAAATCGCTGACCTACTGCCGAAAAAATGCATCCACACATTTTTTTGTTATCATATTTTCATACGATAACCCTTGCAAATGCAATAATTTAACGTATCTTTGCAAAAAATATTAAGACCTGCTATGATGCAAGTCATTCATACAGGAAATAGAGCTAATAGAATCATAATGTTTTTATTCAATTATAATAATTCCTAATTTTATCAGTATGAAGAAGCTATTTCTTTTGGCTGCTGCAATTATCATGGTTGCTTCTCAGATGCTTGCCGCATCGGGTGGGGTGATTAATTGTCGCGGCCGTGTGCTCGATGAAAAGGGTGAACCCGTCATCGGAGCCACAGTGTTAGTTCCCGGAACTACCGAGGGTACTTCAACCAATATCGACGGTATGTTCCTGCTCAAAGTGAAAGAGGGAACTAAAGAAATCTCAATCCAATCTGTGGGCTACAAACCCGTAAAAGTCAAGGCCAACTCCGACATAGGCGACATCAAGCTCGAGATTGAGTCGACTATGCTCAACGACGTGGTTATCACGTCGTCGGTGGCTAAGACCCGTGTCACTCCGGTGGCCATCTCGGAGGTTTCGGCCGCTACTATCGACATGAAACTCGGCAATCAGGAATTTCCTGAAATCCTGAAGACTACGCCGGGTGTGTGGGCAACCAAAGACGGTGGTGGCTATGGCGACTCCAAAATCAACATGCGCGGATTCCAGGCTGCCAACGTGGCCGTGCTCATCAATGGTGTGCCGGTAAACGACATGGAATGGGGCGGCGTGTACTGGAGCAACTGGGCCGGACTGAGCGACGTCACTTCGTCGATGCAGACTCAGCGCGGTCTTGGCGCCTCCATCATCTCGGCTCCTTCGGTGGGAGGTACAATCAACATCACCACTCGCTCTCTCGATGCAAAAAAAGGTGGAACGGCATGGTACGGTATGGGTAACGACGGAATGCACCAAGAAGGCGTCTCGTTCTCAACCGGCCTTATGAACAACGGCTGGGCAATGACAGCCCTCCTATCGCACCGTAAGGGCGACGGATATGTGCAAGGAACCGACTTCAATGCCTACAACTATTTCATCAACATCTCCAAGCGAATCAACGATGCACACCAGCTCTCTTTGACCGCATTCGGCGCTCCGCAAGTGCATAACCGACGCACATCGCAGGATGGCTTGACCATTGACGCCTATCAGAATGAGGCTGTCGACTACATGACAGGCGACAACCGCTACAAGTACAACCCGACATTCGGTTACGACAAATATGGCAAAGTACGCACATCCAACCGCAACAAGTATCACAAGCCCCAAATATCTCTTAACCACATCTGGCAAATCGACTACAAGTCGTCGCTCTCTACCGCCGCCTATGTGTCGCTTGCATCAGGTGGAGGTTATAGCGGTCAGGGCCGTGGCACATGGAATGGCAATACCATCAGCTACTCGTCGTGGTATGGAGCATCGAATGGCGTGATCAACACTCTTTTCCGCAACCCCGACGGAACTTTTGCCTACGACAAGATTCAAGAGATGAATGCCGCAAGCACCACAGGCTCAAATATGATTATGTCGGAGCAGATCAACTCCCACAAGTGGTATGGACTTGTATCTACTTATCGCAATGAGTTCATCCCCAAGCGCCTCACTTTCACCGGCGGTATCGACTTCCGCTACTACATCGGTACTCACAAAAACATAATCGTCGACCTCTACGACGGCGAATACTATATGGACGACTCAAGCCGCAAGAATGTTATGGCAGCCAACAACGCCGCTGCCGCCGACCCGATGTGGAAATATGAGAAGCTCGGCGTAGGCGACATCGTCTACCGCAACTACAATGGCCACGTGCTGCAAGAGGGTGCGTTCGCTCAAGCCGAATACAACATGTTCGATAAGAAGCTCAACCTTGTGCTTGCCGGTTCGATCAACCACACAAGCTACTGGCGTGTCGACCATTTCTACTACGATGAGGCTAATGGAAAGTCGGCTACCGTAAATGCTCTTGGCGGAACAATCAAGGGCGGTGCCAACTACAATATCGACCGTCACAACAACGTATTCTTCAATGCCGGCTTCATCAGCCGTGCTCCTTTCTTCTCAGGTGGCGCATTCCTTTCATCTACCGTCAGCAACGCAACCAACCCCAATGCCGTGAACGAGAAAATCATGTCGTTTGAGGTGGGCTACGGCTACAAGAGCAGCGAGTTCTCAGCCGACGTAAACGCCTACTACACCAAGTGGATGGACAAGACCACTACCCGCGGTGGCGAAATCACCTCGGGCGAGCACGCAGGCGACCGTTACTACCTGAACATGCAAGGTGTCGACTCGCGCCACATGGGTGTTGAGGCAAACTTCCGCTATCGTCCGGTACGCTGGTTCGACCTCGAGGGTATGGTCTCATTCGGCGACTATGAGTGGGCAAGCAATGCCGTAGGCCATTTCTACAACCAGAATGGACAGCCGCTTAAGGACCTTCGAGGAAATATCGCCTCAGGTATCCTCGCCGAGGACCACGCTTACGCCCGACTCAACCAAAAAGGCGTGAAAGTGGGTGGCTCGGCTCAAATAACAGGCTCGCTCGGTGTAAACTTCCGTCCGTTCCAGGGTTTCCGCATTGGTGCCGACTGGGTGTTCAATGCCAAGAACTACAGCGACTACACTGTGTCGTCGAGCAACTATACCGCAAACTCCGACATCAACGTTGCCGACCCGTGGCGCATTCCATGGGGCAACCAGCTCGACATGCACGCAAGCTACTCGTTCAAGATGGGCGGCGTGCGCGCCACTCTTTCGGGCAACGTGAACAACATCTTCAATCACTTCTATGTGATGGACGCCTACACCTCCACTTCCGAGGCCGGCACATGGCAGAATGCCTACCGCGTGTTCTATTCGTTCGGACGCACTTATTCGGTTCGCTTGAAAGTTAATTTCTAATCTATATTCTAACGAAATTATATATGAAAAAGAATTTATTATATACATTGCTTGCGGGTGCGGCTCTCGCCTCTATGGCAAGCTGCGACGTGAATGCCTGGAACGATAAGTTAGATGGCTTCGAAGGCGAACCGTCGATAAAAAAGCAAGCGTCGATCGAGTACACTTTCACCGACGCCGACTACGCCAATCTTGCTGCCAATTCCGACAATATTGCCAAAGCCGGCGATGCTCTCGCCAAGGCATTGAAGGCTGTGGGCACACAGCACTATTTCACCGACGAAATCACAGCAAAGGAATATATACCCAACTTCCTCAACGACCCCGATTTCGCATATTTCACTCTCGACAACGGTTCTTCGCTGAAAATCACTTTCAATCAGGGAGGCGAACTCCCTGCCGAAGTGGCATCGTTTGCCGCTGCCGATGAATTCACAGTCGATGAGGCCGCATATAAGGTCGTGTGGAACGACCCCGACAAATATGTGGAGGCCTTTACTCCCCAGAATCCGGCAAGCAAGTTCGTTCCGGGCTTCCTCGCCGAGGAATATCCCGAAGCGAAAGCCGGCGATATGGTAGTGGTCAACTACAAAGAATCCGACCAAGAGCCTGATTTCGGCGGCAATGAGCCAGATACTCCGGGCTTTGAGTTCACAAGCGTGCTCGGCACTTGCGCCGTGGGCGACAATGTCACGGTCAAAGGGCAAGTTATGGCTACTTGCGCTCGCGGTTTTGTCCTTGCCGACAACTCCGGCGCAATCCTCGTGTACTATAGCAGCGGATTCAATGCGGCCGACTATCCTGCCGGTCTGCTCGTGACTGTGACCGGCCCCGTATCGAGCTTCAACAAAGGATTGCAAATCACCGGCACTGATGCCACAGTGGAAATCGACAGCAACGCACCTATCACCTACCCCGCTCCCGTGGTTATGGACGGCGCGGCCTTCGATGCGGCCATCACCCGCACCACCGATGAGCTCGGCGTGCTTATTCAGTTCACCGCCACTACTTCTATCAGTGGCAACTTCTACAATTTCATAGTCGATGGGGCCGAAACGGCTAAAGGAAGCCTCTATCAGGGCACCGACGAGCAGAAAGCCATGTTTTCCGATGGCTCAAAATGCACCATCACAGGCTATTTCCTCTCTATCTCAGGCGGCAAATATGTCAACTTCGTGCCTGTGAACGTGGTTGCTGCCGCTAAGGCAGTCAAGTCGTCGGAGTTCACAGTTCCTTATACTAATGTAACTGAGCTCTACGTGTTCGATGGCTCGAAATGGAAGGCCGACAACAGTATCACCGTGCTCCAGAGCGACGATTACGACGATATGGGTCAGAAGTATCACAACCTCACCGAGCCCGATTTCTACTTGCCTATCTATCTGAAGACTAATTTCCCCTATGCCAAAGCCGAGGATTACAAGCTTGTAGGCTACAAGCTCTACAAGAGTGGAACCACATCGTTCGCTTGCGACAAATATGTGTTCGACGGTGCGGCATGGACCAAAGACAATGGTGTGACAGTGGAAACCGCACAATTCGTGAAGACAGGCGGCAAGTGGATGTACGACCCCAACGTCACCATCACGCTCCCTGCCGGCAAGGGTCAGGAACTTAGCACGCTCTATTTCCAGGCTTGCACCGACTGGGTGTGGGAGAACATCGACAAGGCTCAGCTTGGAGTGTCGGAGAAAGGAAAGGGCTACGTGACAAGCCATGGCGACAATGAGTATTATTGCGGCACATCGGCTTATCAAGGCAACGTCGACCTGCGTCCCGCCAAAGCAAAGGAGCAGTATCCTGCCGGATATGAGGGAATGACCGACGACCAGATTCTCGACCTGATGAAGACACGTTTCGCCACTGAGGTGATGCCGGGTGCTCTCGCGGCAATCCACCCCGACGCCGCGCCTATCGAGGGGCTCGATGTGATCTACACAATCAACTTCGGCACCTACACAGGAAGCAACGGCTCTGAGACGATCCGCTACAAGGTGGTGGGCCAAGGCAAGTTCGAGTTCATCGACTGCACTTGGGATGCCAAAACCGAGTAATGACTGATTGCCGATAGAATCAATATCAGCGAGGCGACGCAAAAGCGTTGCCTCGCTTTTTTTACCACCGTTGTCACTTACGGCAATCAGTATTTATTGAAAAAACACAAAATATATGATTATTTTCCGCTTTTTATGCTTTAATATTTTCATGATTTAATCTTTTGAATTATATTTGCATACAAAATCTGAAGACTAAAAAATGTCCAAAATTTAGTTGAAAGTTGTTTTTGTAAAAATTTATTTTAATTATTAACTATATCACATTTTTTGATGAAAAGAGTTTATACGTTCGGCAATGGCAAGGCAGAAGGCAGCGCCGATATGAAAAATCTTCTTGGAGGAAAAGGTGCGAATCTCGCTGAGATGAACCTCATCGGCGTTCCCGTGCCTCCCGGATTCACAATCACAACAGAAGTATGTACTGAATACAACGAGAAAGGCAAAGATGCCATAGTAAAAATCATCAAAGAAGATGTTGAGAACTCTATCAAGCACATCGAGAGCTTGACAGGCAACAAATTCGACGATTCCGAGAATCCGCTTTTGGTATCGGTTCGCTCGGGTGCACGCGTGTCGATGCCCGGTATGATGGACACCGTGCTTAACCTCGGTATGAACGACCGCGTGGTTGAGGCACTTGCCACCAAATCAGGCAACCCGCGCTTCGCTTGGGACAGCTACCGCCGCTTCGTGCAGATGTATGGCGACGTGGTGCTCGGCATGAAGCCGAAGAACAAGACCGACATCGACCCGTTTGAGGAGGTTATGGACGGTGTGAAGGAGAAGAAAGGCGTCAAGCTCGACACCGAGCTCGACGTTGACGACCTCAAGACACTCGTCAAGCTCTTCAAGGAGGCTGTGCTCAAGGCCACAGGCAAGGAATTCCCCGAAAGCGCATGGGATCAGCTCTGGGGCGCCATCTGCGCCGTATTCGACAGCTGGATGAACGAGCGCGCTATCCTTTATCGCCGCATGAACCAGATTCCCGAAGAATGGGGTACGGCTGTCAACGTGCAGGCCATGGTTTACGGCAACATGGGCAACACCTCGGCCACAGGCGTGGCATTCACCCGCGACGCAGCCACAGGTGAGGACATCTTCAATGGTGAGTACCTTATCAACGCACAAGGCGAGGACGTGGTTGCCGGAGTTCGCACACCGCAACAAATCACTATCGAGGGTTCGCGCCGTTGGGCAAAACTGCAAGGAATCAGCGAGGAAGAGCGTGCAGCAAAATATCCATCGCTTGAGGAGTCGATGCCCGAGTGCGCAAAATCGCTTATTGAGACTCAGCAAAAACTTGAGGACCACTACAAGGACATGCAGGACCTCGAGTTCACTATACAAAATGGCAAGCTCTGGCTGCTCCAGACTCGTAACGGCAAGCGCACAGGCGCCGCTATGGTGAAAATCGCCATGGACCTCCACCGCGCAGGCATAATCGACGAGCAGACAGTGCTCCGCCGCATGGAGCCACAGAAACTCGACGAGCTTCTGCACCCCGTGTTCGACAAGGCCGCATTGAAATCGGCAAAGACAGTAGCCAAAGGTCTGCCCGCTTCTCCGGGTGCCGCTACCGGCCAAATCGTATTCTTCGCCGACGACGCCGAGGCTTGGGCAGAGCGCAAGCGCAAAGTCATCATGGTGCGTCTTGAGACTTCTCCTGAGGACCTCCGCGGTATGAGCGTGGCACAAGGTATCCTCACAGCACGTGGAGGTATGACATCTCACGCAGCCGTTGTAGCCCGTGGTATGGGCAAGTGCTGCGTATCGGGTGCAGGCGAAATCATCGTCGACTACAAGGCCCGCACCGTAGTGATGGGAGGAAAGACATTCAAGGAGGGTGACTGGATCTCATTGAACGGAAGCACAGGCGACGTATACGACGGACTCGTTTCGACAGTCGACGCCGAGCTCTCGGGCGACTTCGCAGCAATCATGAACCTTGCCGAGAAATACACCAACGTCGACGTCCGCACAAATGCCGACTCACCGCGCGACGCTCTCGTAGCACGCAAATTCGGTGCTAAGGGTATCGGACTCTGCCGCACAGAGCACATGTTCTTCGAAGGCGACCGCATCAAGGCAATGCGTGAGATGATCATATCAAAGGACGAGGCAGGACGCCGCGTGGCACTTGCCAAGCTCCTCCCGATGCAACGCGCCGACTTCGAGGGAATATTCACCGCCATGGACGGCTTCGGAGTGACCATACGTCTTCTCGATCCTCCATTGCACGAGTTCGTTCCTCATCAGCTCGCCACTCAGAAAGAGCTCGCCGAGGAGATGGGTCTCACCATCGAGGAGGTAAAGGCAGTGTGCGACAGCCTTGAGGAATTCAACCCGATGCTCGGACACCGTGGATGCCGCCTCGGCAACACATATCCCGAAATCACCGAGATGCAGGCCCGCGCTATCATCGAGGCCGCACTCAACGTGAAGGCTAAAGGCATCGACGTTCATCCCGAAATCATGGTACCGCTCGTAGGAGTTGTCAAAGAGCTCCAGATGCAGGCCGACATCATCAACCGCACGGCTCAACAGGTATTCGCCGAGCGCGGCGACACTGTAGCATACAAAGTCGGCACAATGATTGAGATTCCTCGCGCCGCCCTCGTTGCCGATCAAATCGCCGAGGTTGCCGACTTCTTCTCTTTCGGAACAAACGACTTGACCCAGATGACGTTCGGATACTCTCGCGACGATGCTCCCAAGTTCCTCAAGACCTACAAGGAGATTGGCATCATCAAGACCGACCCGTTCGAAGTGCTCGACCAGGAAGGCGTTGGCCAACTCGTGGCTATGGGTACGCAGAAAGGCCGCTCTACCAAGCCCGAGCTGAAAGTGGGAATCTGCGGTGAGCACGGTGGTGAGCCATCATCAGTGAAATTCTGTGCCCGCCTCGGAATGAATTATGTATCATGCAGCCCATTCCGCGTTCCTATCGCCCGCGTAGCAGCGGCGCAGGCAGCTGTAGAAGATTGATTAACACATTGAATATCAGCAACTAATAAAGGCTGCAATGTATGTCCCAATAGGCAGCATTGCAGCCTTTTTATTATTCTACTATGTCAGAAGCTGAAATGAATACCTATAGGTTCAATTCCGGTAAGGAACCGACCGATGAAATGCTCGCCCAGATTATGCGCGAAGTGGCAGAAGATGCTAAAAAAAGCAATGAAATGGCCGCCAACAAGCATTTTGAAGATATGCGCCGAGAAATGAAATCAGATGAAGTGAAATGGGCCGAACGCATAAAAAAATTAAAGAATGGCAAACATTGAGCATAAACCGGAACTGATTATTATTGCCGGACCTAACGGGTCGGGCAAGACTTCCATTACCCATAAATTTCTACATCATGAATGGGCGGAAGGCACTACATATATCAATCCCGACCAGGTAGCTAAAGATATGTTCGGCGATTGGAATAATGAGGAAGCCGTCTTAAAAGCAGCCAACTATTGCTCTGAACTTCGTGAGCAATGTCTTGCCGAGAAGAAAAGCTTTGTATTCGAGACTGTCTTTTCAGCTCAAGATAAGATTGATTTCGTAATACGAGCAAAAGAAGCAGGTTTCTTTATTCGCATTTTCTTCATTTCAACTTCCAGTCCTACAATCAACGCCTCTCGAATCGCTAATCGAGTAATGAAGGGTGGTCACGATGTTCCAATCACAAAAATTATCTCGCGCTATTATAAGTCGATCCGTAATTGCAAAACAGCATCCTCCATTGTTGACCGTCTTTACGTTTACGACAATTCTATCGACGATGCAGACGCGCGCCCTGTCTTCCGATTATCCAACGGTCAAATAGCAAAGCAATATACAGCCGATCTGCCAGAATGGTCATTAACTATTCTCAAATAAAGAACTATGAAAAGACTTCGCGAGATATTAGATTGGATGCCAATATTCTTGTTTATTGGAGGAGGTATAACTCTGTCTATTTATTTTCACAAATGTCATGTACCAGTGCTGCACTTTCAAGGATGAACTGTGTCTCCTCGTCAAGTCCTTCGCCATGACCAATAAGGCGTGCGTATGCATGTACCTTCGTAGTATGTTGTATGCGCATAGGGTCGGCATTGTTGTAGCTGATCATGGCAAGAGAAAGTTGATCTATCTTATTCATATTTCGCATTGCATTTTCAGTGTCAAAGAATCATTATCAGCGTTCCACCCACAATCATCAGCGAACCGGTGAGCGTTTTCCATGTGAAAGCCTCTCCAAGGAACAAGGCGGGAAGTATGATTGTAATGACGAGACTACACTTGTCTATGGAGACAACCTTCGAGACGTCACCCATCTTAATGGCATAAAAGTAGCAAAGTCATGAGGCTCCTGTAGCAAGTCCCGACAAGATTAGGAACAGCCAACTCTTGGTGCTGACAGCACCTATCCCTGCCTCTGCATGAGTGACGAAAACAATCCCCCATGCCATCAGCAATACTACCACAGTACGAATGGCCGTAGCAAGGTTAGAGTCAACGCCATCTATCCCTATCTTTGCAAGAATGGACGTAGCCGCAGCAAAGAAAGCCGACAATATCGCGAATATTAACCACATACGCTTCATTGCTTTTATTCCATTGTTTCAATATAAAAACTAACAGGTCGAAAACCATCGTTGCAACTAATCATGGCACTATATGGATTCTTCATCCAACCGTCGTAGAAGTTACTCTCACCATAGGCAAGGGCTTCGACAAACTCTTTCATTGTCTTCCATGCCTCTGGACACAGGCCTTCTGGGCATTGTCCGTCATTGCTTATCCATGACTGCCCCTCACATACATCACATGTATGCTCAATGGGATTCTCGTATTTTGCCATCAGGTCATCATACTGTACCTTGCGAATGGCTGTTATCTTAACCTTCTTCATTATATCATTAGCATTATGCGTCCAGCTTCTTTGGTAAACATCTCTGGAAAACGACAGATAACGGCATACACCTGAGCATTCGTCACCATCTTTCCATCCTTACGGATATGTAGTCTCTGACGATTGATTGCATCGGCAATCTGGTCGGTTGTCATGCCGCCATTTCGCTTCACCATCACATACACTATGGCTTCTTCTATCTTCATCATTTACAACTCTTGATTTCTGAAGTTTAATCTCTGATTGATTGAATGCCTTTTTTCAGTTCTCATCTTTGGATGTTCCAACTAATACAATGCAAAGCTCCTCCTTCTTTGGCTATTTCCGTCATTTCCAACAGATGTATGTTACAATCAGGAAAGGCGTCTTTGACATATTGGTATGCTATTTCATCCTCTTCGATATTGAAAGATGGCATAATAATATGCTTTCCGACCTGAAGAAAATTTATATAAGCCCAGTTAAGTCCTTTACAGGGAGAGGTGACTATATCGTTGAAACGCATTTCTGTCACTGAGAATCCATATTCTACCAGAATATCTTTTATCGCTTTTGCTTCTTCTGGATATTCATCACCATGGTTTCCCATTAGAATACGATTATCTCCACACCACTTGATAAAACCATCAGAGTGCCCATATTTATCTGTGTCATCAGCGTTGAAATCTCCATGCAGAGTCCAAGGAATGATTATCACAGGATGTCCAAGTTCTGATTCTAATTTTTGCTTAAACTTCTCATCCCCCTTTTCATAATGATTTTCTGTATATACCTTATCAGTCATGACTATATAGGGGCCACAACAAACCATATTACCACCATCAATAATTAGGTTTGTTTTGCGACAGTTAATACCCATTCCACGTAGCACTTTTGTGCAATCTGTTATGGTGTCAGCGTCTTCAGGCTTATTGCTGTTTACTAAATAATCTGGATAATAACGATACTTCACAAACTCTTCTTTCCCCAATTGAATGGGCATGTAGTCACGAGCCCAATAATCCTCCGTGCAATGTAGCTCTTTTGTCGTTATACCAATACCATTCAGCAAGTCAATGAGTCTATGATAGAACTCAGGATGGCCTTCCTGTTTATCCTTTAACCATGTAGAGAAATACACTTCATTAGTGTCGGAATCGTGCATCAGATTTTCACAACGAACATACCTATATCTTTTGTTCTCGAATATTTCAAAGTCGCTACAGAGTAACTCAAATTCTGGGTATGACGCAAATTGTGTGATAATGCTACCGACTTTATTTTCAATGGTTTGCTGCTTTGTTCGCAGATTCTTTCTTTTCTCACATACATATGCTACATTGCCATTGTCGTGTTGAATCAGGCGAGGGAAATCATTATCTACACTTACTGCATTGATAGATCTAAATAGTTCAGCGCAAGCCAGGGGACCATCCAATATCTCACTTCCATCTTCCTTCTCTAATTTGCGTAGAAGTATTCCACCAAAAGAAGCATTATTATCCAGCAAATAACGTTTTGAATATTTCTTCTTGTCGTTGATGATGATATTGAATTTTATAGAACTTTCAAAATTCAAGTCAATTCCGCCAAAATCGTTTATATACCATTGCATTGCCTTGGAGACACGAGGATGGGTGATAATGTCTCGATGGTTCTTGTTATAGTAATAGAATTCAATATCTTTGAATAAATAACGTGAGCCTTCATACTCAATGACGAAACATTCAAACAGCAGTTTTGCTATATGGTCGAAATGCTGTTGGATGTCTGGTACAGTATTACAGGCATCAATAGACATTAATTGTTTAAGTTCTTCTATCTTGCTCATAACAGGAATATTTCGTTTTATTATTTGTTACTGATATATCTTATGGCATCTTTTACTGCTCTGTCAAATGCCATGTCCTGCCCGGGAACGGTGATGAAAAGATGTACGGCTCCTTTATATTCTATCCGTTGTATCTTTTCGCGCATCCTTTCAGCAAGAGCCACTCCTTGGTCGCGCAGAATGTCTCTTTCTGCGGCAATGAGCAAGGTTCTCGGAAGCATATTCAACTCTTCATCACTACACAGGCCTACGC
>JBJEKJ010000107.1:0-5233 GCA_051878575.1 Muribaculaceae bacterium
AGGACCGGTTCGACGAGGCGCTTCAGCTTCTCCGGGAATACCTGCTCACCGTGCCACAGTGCGACAACACCGGCTACGAGGGCCACTACCAGCAGCTACTGTACGTGCTGTTCTCGCTGCTCGGATATTTGGTCGACGTGGAGGTTCGCACAGCCACCGGGCGCGTGGACATGGTGATGCGCACCGAATATGCCCTCTATCTCGTGGAGCTGAAAATCAACAAGTCGGCGGCCGATGCAATGGCGCAAATCGACGACAAGAACTACCCGGCGCGCTTCCGACAGCTGAGTCTCCCCATCATAAAGGTGGGCATCAACTTCAGCACCGACGAGCACACCATCACCGAGTGGCTTATCAACGACCCCCGTAAGGCATCAAACTGATTTACACGCCATTTTATGAGCAGATCGCACAATGGCGCTCTAAAGATATGCGTCAAAAATGCGTCAAAAAGGGAAATAACCTGAAAAAAATTTGCCTTCAATAAATGATATTTGAATAATTTGTTGTACATTTGCCGTGCAATTTGAAAATCTTTGTTGCTGCAAGCCTTGAGAAGCTATTTCGCACAACAGGGCTGCAATCTCTAAACTACGAATCAATTTTATATTCATCAAAAAAACTGAACACGGCATTCGTGCGATCCTATTTCGCAATGCGATCGACACTCATGCCCTAAGTATAGAACAAAAAGCGAACTTCTATGTGCATTGTTTTTTGATAACAGCACAAGAACTCACATCTTGAATTTTTATGTATACTATTACCGAATTAAATTCGAAGACTCAGCCTGAGCTTAAAGTGATAGCTGAATCAATGGGACTGAAAGCCGACGACTCTGAGGCTTTCGACGACTTGGTCTACAAGATTCTTGACCAACAAGCCATCGACAGCGCGAAAAATCAGGCCAACACCCCAAAGAAAAAATCAGCAAAGTCGACCAAGGCAAAGAAACAACCGGCCGAGAAAAAGGCCGATGAGCAAAAAGCTGATACAGGGAAGGAAAATGCTCCATCGGCCGACGCCCCTAAGTCACCGGCAAAGAAAAACGCTACCAAGAAGCAGGCAAAAAACGCTGTCGAGACTGAGAGTAAAGCCGCCGGCACAGAGAATGTGGAGGCTGCCACCGAAAGCGAGAAGACAGTGGGAACCCCGAAGCGCGAGAAGCGGAAACGCGTGGCAAAACCCGAGAAGGTGGAAAATACCGACGACAACACCGCCCCAAAGGCCACAACACCACCCGATGCTCCTGAGACTCAGAAAACGGCTCCCGCCGACTCCGAGACTCCTGCCGAACCGGCAAGCATTGAGGCGTCGGCCGTAGTGGCCGAAGATTCCAAGGCCGACGCTCCCGAACAACCCGCACAAGCCGACCCTGCCACACAGCAGACTGAGGCTGCCGGCAGTCAGGAGCCTCGCAAGCCCTCGTTCTCGCTCGACTCCTTCTTCAACACCGGCTCCCGAAAGACATTCAAGCCTCGCTCGCAGCAAGAGCGTGAGGAGGCTGCACGCAGGGCTGCCGAGGAGGCTCGCCGAGCAGCTGAGGAGGCTGCAAAAGCCCCGATTATCATCCAAGAGCCAAAGGCCGAGCCCGACACTCAGGCCCAACAGGGAGGAAAGCGCAACAAGCGCAACAAGAACGCCAAACAGGCGCAACAGGCTCCGGTTCCCGCCGACGTGATGATGCCTGAGGAGCCTTACAACTTTGAGGGAATACTACACGGAATAGGAGTGCTCGAAGTAATGCCCGACGGATACGGATTCCTTCGCTCGTCGGACTACAACTACCTTACATCTCCCGACGACATCTATGTGTCGCAGAGCCAAATCAAGCTCAATGGGCTGAAGACCGGCGATGTGGTGGAATGCACCATTCGTCCGCCAAAAGAGGGTGAGAAGTACTTCCCGCTATGCAAGGTGGAGCTCATAAACGGTCGCACTCCCGACTTTGTGCGCGACCGCATACCATTCGAGCACCTCGTGCCGCTTTTCCCCGACGAGAAATTCGATCTTACAAGCGGAAAGACTTGCAATTTGTCGACTCGCGTCGTCGACATGTTCGCTCCTATAGGAAAGGGTCAGCGCGGACTTATTGTAGCTCCGCCAAAGACCGGTAAGACCGTTCTCCTAAAAGACATTGCAAATGCCATCTCCGAGAATCACCCCGACACATATATGATAATTCTCCTTATCGACGAGCGTCCGGAGGAGGTGACCGACATGGCTCGCAGCGTGAACGCCGAGGTAATAGCCTCAACATTCGACGAGCCGGCCGAGCGTCACGTGAAGATCGCCGGCCTCGTGCTTGAGAAAGCCAAGCGTATGGTGGAGTGCGGACACGACGTGGTGATTCTGCTCGACTCAATCACTCGCCTTGCACGCGCCTACAACACCGTGTCGCCGGCTTCGGGAAAGATTCTCTCGGGAGGTGTCGACGCCAATGCCCTGCAACGCCCGAAACGCTTCTTTGGCGCTGCCCGAAACATCGAGAACGGCGGTAGCCTGACAATCATCGCCACAGCCCTCACCGAAACAGGCTCAAAGATGGACGAGGTGATTTTCGAGGAATTCAAGGGTACGGGCAACATGGAGCTACAGCTCGACCGCAAACTGTCGAACAAGCGCATTTTCCCGGCTGTCGACATCATGGCATCGAGCACTCGCCGCGACGACTTGCTACTTTCGCGCGAGACCCTGAACCGCATGTGGATTCTTCGCCGTTTCCTCAGCGACCGCAACTCTATAGAGGCTATGGAGTTCATGAAAGACCGCATGGAGCGTACTCGCTCTAATGAGGAACTGCTTCTCACAATGAACGATTAATACCAACCAATAAAACCAATACGGCGAAAGGCAGAAGCGCGGCAACACGGCTTCTGCCTTTCTTCAGTTAACGCCACCTATAGACGAGGCACCTGAGCTACCGCCTACGGGTGACGACTATCGTCACCGCTGTGATGATTAGCACTATACCTATGCAGTCGCGGACGGTGAGCTTCTCGCCAAACACCGTGACGCCAAAGAAAACCGCCGTGAGAGGCTCAAGTGCGCCAAGTACGGCTGTAGGCGTGGAACCTACATATTGAATGGCCTTAGTGGTGCCGGCAAAGGAGATTGCAGTGGGAAACAAGGCAAGAGCGACTACATTGCCCCACATATACCAGTGCCCGGGAAGGGATATAGAGCCATCGGCCAAAGCCATGCCCGCCAGGAGTACCGCACCATACACAAGTACATAAAACGTGACCACGAGCGACGACAGACTGCGCAGCGAAGTCTGATTCACAGCCACTATGTATATTGCATACGACAGAGCCGACACCATTACGAGCGCCGTGCCTGTGGCATCAATCGTAGTGCCGTCGCTTGCCTTGTAGAGCAGGCCTATACCGGCAATGGCGAGCACTATGCACAGCGTCATTGAGGCAGTAGCCTTCTCTCTGAAAAACACAGCCATTATCACGGCAACAAGTATGGGATATACAAACAGCAACGTGGATGCGATGCCTGCGTCCATATATCGGTAGCTCGCAAAGAGCGTTATCGACGATATTGCCATAAGCACGCCCATCACCACGAGCTGAAAGCCGTTGCGACGCGAAGTGGCGAAGCTGCCACCCTCGAAGTGTATCATGCACCATATTATCGCTATTGCCACCAAATAGCGGAAAAGTAGCACCGATGCGGGTGTCATGCCGTCGGCGTAGAGCGGAAGTGCGAAAAGCGGGTTCATGCCATAGGCTGCCGCAGCTACTGCTCCTATCAGATATCCTTTAGTCCTTGTGTTCATCATCTCAAGAAATTGTATTCATCCAAAAGTCTCAGCCTGTCATCAAGAATCAAGGCAGCGAAAACCCATCACAGGAATTCAGCCTGCAAAATTAGCCAAAAAATAGCAAGCGGCAATATACTGCCCGAACAAATCTTTCCTTCCGCGCATTTGCAGCCGGTATTTACTATTACAGTTACTATTACGTAATATTTTTGAAAATAGGGCCAAATATGAAAATTATTTGTAATTTTGTGATGTTGTAAGTCGTGCCGGCCGATTATTGGCATAATACGTCCGATTTGCACACCAAGCACAATAAGGAAACATCTAAATATGACATAACAATGATAGTAAACGTAATTTTGGGATTGTTCGGCAATCTGGGCATGGGAGAGTTTGCTCTTATCGCATTGGTGGTGCTGCTGTTGTTTGGCGGCAAGAAGATACCCGAATTGATGAAGGGTCTTGGAAAAGGCGTTCGCAGCTTCAAGGACGGCTTGAACGACGTTACCGACGAGATCTCAAAAGTCGACGAGGAAGAGAAGGAGAAGAAATAGCAATGCTCCATCAGGACAAGGACAAGTCGAACGAGATGTCGTTCTGGGGACATCTCGATGCGCTGCGGGCCGTGCTGATGAAAGCCTCGGCGGTGTTTGTGGTGGCAGCCATAGCACTTTTTGCCGTCATGCCTCGAATATTCGACGAGGTGATTCTCGCACCTTGCCGCGGCGATTTCGTTCTCTACAGGCTGTTTGCCCGAATCACCGGGCTGTTGCCCATGATGCCACAGTTCAGCACCTCAGGATTCAGCGTGGAGCTGATCAACATCCAACTTGCATCACAATTCTTCATCCACATCTCCACGTCGTTCTGGCTTGCGTTAGTGCTCACATTTCCTATACTTCTCTATCTATTGTGGTCTTTCGTGCGACCCGCGCTCTACGACAACGAGCGTCGCGGCGTCAGGATGGCTTTCGGCTTCGGCACACTGATGTTCTATGCCGGCGTGGCAGTGGGCTACTTCGTGGTGTTCCCCATCACGCTGCGGTTTCTTGCCGAGTATCAAGTGAGCGCTATGGTGCCAAACCAAATATCGCTCGACTCCTATATGGACACTTTCATCGGCATGCTCTTGGTGATGGGAATAGTGTTTGAGCTTCCGCTCGCCGCATGGACGCTTAGCGCCATCGGCATGCTCACGCGCGGGACGCTGAGGCGATATCGCCGCCACGCCATCGTAATATTGCTCGTGGCAGCGGCATTCATCACCCCAACGGGCGATCCGTTCACACTTAGCATAGTGTTCCTACCGCTATATCTCCTCTATGAGATCAGCGTGATTATAGTGCGCAAGGAGTCAGCCGCCATTGAGTAAATAAATTTGCACTACCTTTTTAATAATCTATGCGGCATCTCGGCAAAATCATTCAAGTAAACTTGTTGCTTTTGCGCTCGATTTGC
>JBJEKJ010000108.1:0-22419 GCA_051878575.1 Muribaculaceae bacterium
CCAAGTCGATAAAAAAGAGAAGCTGCGCCGTAAACCTCAATTACGACACAGCCTCCTTTCGATTTTGTGCTCAGGCATATTGCCTGAAATAGGCGGCAAAAAGATACAATAGATACAATAATGAGTGGGGAGGGGAAGATTGTGGGGAAAATTGGGGCGAAATTCGGCAAAACGATGTAACTTTGCAGCGTTTTTAAGGTGGCGGCATGCGAGTGCTGCCGGAATTTTAACTAAAGAAGTGGATTTTAGGTTTATAAAATTATGGTTATTCAATGCGCAATCATCTTCGGGTGTCTGGCACTCGGAGAACTTGTGGTGTGGCTCACGGGCATAAAATTGCCGTCGAGCATCATCGGGATGCTTATTCTCACGCTGCTCTTGCAGGTGAGGGCCGTCAAGCTCCGTCAGGTGGAGGGGATGGCAAATTTCCTTGTGAAGAATCTTGGTTTCTTTTTCGTGCCGGCAGCGGTGTCGCTAATGCTTTATCTCGACATTATCCGAGCCCAGTGGCTGCCTATAGTGGTGGCGTCGGCCGTCAGCACTGTGGCGGTGATTGTGGTTACGGGATGGATTCATCAATTGGCGCGCAAATATTTGTAGGACTATGGAATATCTTGACAACACCTATTTTTTGCTTGCGCTCACCTTTGCGGTGTATGCGCTTAGTCAGCTCGTTCAGGCTCGCACGCAGATGGCCGTGCTTAATCCCATCCTTATATCGGCGATAGTGATTATAGCCTATCTTAAGGCTGCCGACGTGAGCATAGAGAGCTACAACGAGGGAGGTAAATACATCGAGTTTTGGCTGAAACCGGCCATTGTGGCGCTTGGAGTGCCGCTTTACAAGCAATTGTCGACAATTCGCAAGCAATTGCTCCCGCTGCTCATTTCGGAGCTTGCGGGCTGCGTGGCGGGCATCATCTCGGTGGTGCTTGTGGCGAGGCTTCTCGGTGCCACGCAGGAGGTGGTGATGTCGCTTGCCGCCAAGTCGGTGACCACGCCCATTGCCATGGAGGTGACGAAGGCCGTAGGAGGCATTCCGTCGCTCACGGCGGCAGTGGTGATATGCGTGGGTATATTCGGGGGCATGACGGGCTTCAGAGTGATGAAAATGACGCATATCGGCAGTCCTATAGCGCAGGGATTGTCGCTCGGCACCGCGGCTCACGCCATGGGCACCTCGCGCGCTATGGACGTGAGCGACAAATATGGCGCTTTTGCAAGTCTCGGCCTTACTATCAATGGTATTTTCACCGCCTTGCTTACGCCCACGGTCCTCTCTCTCCTCGACTGACCTGCGAGATGAGCAAGTGAGTGTGAATACTCCCTCTTTGAAGAAAAAACGCCCCTGCCGCACATCGCTGTGGCAGGGGCGCTTTTTCTGTCGGGGGGGATGTCACGCCCACTTCTTGCGGGGCGTGGCTATCTAATCACTTTCGAGGCTTTTCCGCCGGCGACCTCGATGAAAATTCCATTTACGGGATTGTCGATGCGCACACCCTGGAGGTTGTAGTAGGAGGCTGTGTCATTGGTGTGGCTATATGTGGCATTGTCGATACCGGCAGGATGTGCCGTTGTGCCATCGGGCGCCATGCTCTCACCGATGTAAGTGCCAGTGAGCACACCTGTGAAGGTGTTCAGCTCAAGGCGATAGAAGCCATCCTTGTCGATAGTCCACTTCAGGTCGTCGCCACCTGAGATTCTCGCATCGGTAGTGCCCACGGCAGAGGCATCGGCTACGTAGGGGTGGAAAGTTGGGGCAAACCAGCTTTTCTCGGTGAGAATCTTGAACCGATTAGGCTCCTCGGCGGGAGTTCCGTCTTCGTAGGGTTCCCAGCCTATTCTCAGCTCGCCTTCCCACACCATCACCTCAGGTCGCAAGGGGTCGGGATAGAACACGCAGTTGCTCTCATCCCAGTAGTTCCATCGGCGCTCGCAACATCCACCTACTATATACAGGGCTTTATATTGGGTGAAGCGTGAGAAATTGTAGGTGTGTGAGGCAGTGTTGAGGTAGAGGTTGTATTTTCCCGGCACGAGCACGCTCCAGCCGGGTGTTGAGGCATCTTTTGAGGTCACAAAGCGATTGGTGTAGCCATTGCCGAAAGCAATGTCGACATCGGCAAACCGTGGCAGGAAATAGGTGGTGGCATCGGTGACGTTGGGCGTGTCGATGAGCTTCACATCGCCGCATTGCAGCTCCACGGCAGCCTTCATCTCCACTCCATAAAAGTCGGCTATGGCAATTGTGCTGCCATTCACAGCCGAGCCGGTGATGTGGAATTGCTTCGGCCATTCCGGCTGCGATGCTGCCGGTGAAAGCGTCACAAGCATGCTGTTGAGATCGACCACTATTGTGTAGCGGGCGGTTTCGCCCACGTGCATTTTCAAGTCCTTGTCGTCGCTTAGGCTCCACGAGGCAAAGAAATTGAGCGGATAGGTCACGCCACATTCTATGCACAGTCCGGGCTTTGTGGCAACTATGTGCTTGTTCCAGCCATAGTTGCAGTTCATAAATTTGAAGTCTTTGTCGGCTTTCAGCTCGCCGGTCCACTCAAACACGCCATAGCTTATCTTGTCCATTTCATCGGCGTTGCCGAGGTCCCAGCCCTTTGGTGTGGCCTCGCCCACGATGTAGAGCTGAGAGTACTCAATGGAGTTGGACAAATCGGCGCCATATATATTAGTGATAGATGATGTGGCTGCAATGAGAGCAACCATTAAATATTTCTTCATAACTATTGTTGGTTTATTTGCTTAATTTTGTGATGTGGAAGAAATTGTCGGCATTGATTTTGCACACGTACACGGCAGGGTCAAGGCAACTTAGGCTCTCTGATAGCTCAGTCACATTGGCATAGTGGCGGCTCAGCAGTTCCATGCCGGCAAGGTTGCACACCGATAGCGACACATTCTTGGCAGTCTCGCTGAATCGTGCGGTGAGAGTGCACGTCGTGCTGTCGTAGTACACCGAGTGGCGCGGGAGTTCGATTGAGCCTACTCCTGATGGTGATGACTGTCGTAGCTTGACGGTGATTTGCGAATTGCAGTCGGTGGAAGGAATAGCGATTGTTGTGCATGATGAGATTTCGTCGTAGCTCCACTCCGAGCCGGAGATTTCCGAGCCATTGACCTCAATGGCGACAGGGCGGGCCGAGTTATAGACTCTCAGTGTCCAGGCGCGGGAGTCGACGTCGAGCGATGTAGTGCTATGTCGTGGCTCAATGGTTATCACATCGTCGGAGCCACTGAGCAAGTGGGAGAACGCCGTGGTTGCGAATGCCGTGTCGTAGTCGGACGTGTCGCCGCCGTCCTCATAGAGGCTCCCCGAACCGTCAGCGCCGGCCACCACATTGAGAATGAGATTGTCGGGGTGTACGGTCACATCGTTGACCGATGCCGGATTGTAGGGAATCACTGCTCCCTGCTTGAAGAAGTAGGGAATCTCGCTGTCGGCAAAATCCATGTCGAGAGTGCATGGTCCCTCGATTAGCTCGTTGGTCGATACGCTCCACCAGTTGCCTTCGGGGAACCATATTCTCACCGAGGCCTTCCCTCCGCGGGCAGGTGCGGTGACCGGAGCCACGAGTATGTCGTTGCCAAAGTAATACTCATTCTCGAAGTTGTAGGCTTCCTCACAGTCGGGGTGCTCGTAGTAGAGCGGACGACATAGGCCGATACCGGTGTCGTAGGTGTGGCGGGCCATAGTGTAGATGTAGGGGAAGAGGGCGTAGCGCAGTTTTATTGCATCGCGCATCAGTGTGAAGTTTGGAAATTTCCAGATGCGACGCTCTATTCGGTCGTCCTTTGTGGCATGTGTTCGCAGTATGGGAGAGAAAACGCCAAACTGAATCCATCGCAGCAACAGTTCCTTGTCGTTGACCGTCGCCTCGTCGGTGAACATGTGTCCGCCCAGATCGTGTCCCCAATATGTATAGCCCACATTGGATGCGGTGGCAGTAAAATAAGGCTCAAATGCAAGAGTCGGGAAGTTGATGGCGGCGTCGCCCGAGAAACCAATCTGGTAGCGATGGCTGCCTATGCCTCCCCAGCGGTGGAATATCACCGGCCTGTGACCGGGTCGGTTGGCTTTCATGTCGTTGAAAAACACATGGTTGCACCAGAATGTCTCGCCCAGTCCCGGAGTGTTGTGGCTCACGAGGTGCTGCTGCCAGTCGAGCCACCAGAAGTCGACACCTTCGCCCTCATGGTCGCGAATGATATGGTCGAAAAATGATTTTGTGAAGTCGGGATAGTCGATGCTCCATGCGATGTTGTCGCCCGAGTTGTATTTTCCTCCAAGGTCGGCATTCATGGCATTGTAGTAGCCGGCCGACTCATAGCGGTTCACTCCGTCGGCGGGATGGAGGTTGAGCGATGCCTTCAGTCCGTTAGAGTGAATGTCGGAGAGAAGTGATACGGGGTCGGGAATGAGCTTGGTGTTCCACGACCAGCCGGTCCATCCGCCAATGTTTTGCGACTGGCTGTCGGCGTTGCCGTTCCAGTGCCAGTCCATATCGAGAATCATTACGTTTGTGGGCACATCATTCGCTTTAAGCTCGGCCATGATACGTCGATAGTCGGAGGATGAGTAGGCGGCGTACTTGCTATACCAGTAGCCAAACACATAGTCGGGCGGCAGCGGAATTTTTCCGGCCACTTGAGTGAAATCATACAGGGCTTTCTTGTAATCGCTGCCATAGCCCATAAAATATATGTCCATGGCATGGTCGTCTACTCGTGGAGCCCACCAATCGTAGCCTACCGTGCCGTTGTGCTCAAGGACAAATGACCGGCTTCCGTCGGGACGTGAGGCTGTGGGTGAGTCGTCGATTATCGCCCATCCCGAGCGAGACACAAGTCCGTTCTCCAACTCTTGGCGCATGTTGTCGCCTGAGCATCCATCAAGAGTGCGGCAAGTGCCTTTGAGGTTAAGAGGGTCGGGCTTACCCGGATACCACACTACATTCCGGCCATTATGCGTCATGGTGATTGACAGATTGGCGGGCGATGCGGGAAGGGTGCGCGGATCGGTGTCCTTGCGGTACTTCAGACTGAGCTTGCCGGTGGTGATATACACAAACTCTGCGTCCTCGGAGTGAGAGAATTGCGGCACCTCCATGTCACGGTTCTGGATTACGAAAGTGGCGCGGTCTTCAAATTTGGCAGTAGTGCTGTACTCGATACGAATCATTTCGGGAGTGAGCACGGTGAAGCGTGCATTGCCGGCAGTCAACACTGCATCGGGGTTTGCCACCGGGCTTGCGGCAGGGCTGATCAGCGGGGTGGCGATGCACAATAGTGAAAGGAGAATACACTTCCAACTTGAGCGTTTGTTTGGCATTGTTGATAACAAGTTTTTAAGGGTTAGTATGATAATATTAGTTTTTTCGTCAGGTCGGGTTATGCAGTTTTGTGGTGCTCAAAACGTGAGTCAAAATTAGCGGTTTACATAAATTTATGCAATGAATTAAGGTGGGAATTAATGTGTCTTGAAGTTTATATTGTCAGTGAATCAGCGTTTTAGGTGTTGTTTTGTGTGGCGTAGCCCGTTGGGAATTAAGCTCGGCTTAATGTGTGTCAATAATAAAGGGGCGGGTGAGTGAATACTCCCTCTTTGAAGAAAAAGCGCCCCTGCCGCACATCGCTGTGGCAGGGGCGAGTCTTCTATGGCATAGTGGAATTATTTAATCCACTTCAGAATGTCCTTCAGCGCCACCTTCTTGCCATACATTAGTATGCCTGTGCGGTAGATGCGCGCGGCTAGGGCTGTGATGCCCAAGGCTGTGGCGTAGAGCACAACGATGCTCACGGAAATCTCCCATAATGGCACGTCGTAGGGGAGGCGCACCATCATCACAATGGGCGATGTGAACGGTATCATCGAGCACCAGAATGCAAGGCTTCCGTCGGGATTCTCCATACATGCTATTCCGGCCCACAGGGCAAACACCATTATCATCATTATTGGCGTGGTGAACTGCGATGCGTCGCTTGGCTGGTCGGCCGCCGAGCCGAATGCCGCAAAGAGCGACGAGTAGAGCAGGAATCCGCCGAGGAAGTAGAGGGTGAAGCACAAAAGAAGCTGCACATAATTCACCGAGAGGAGAATCTCGATAATTTCGCCAAATTCGCTGTCGCCGGCGAGAGCTGTCAAGGCTGCGGCGCTATCGGCAGTGGAAGCCGCCGAGCCGATGCCTGCCATGCTTCCTAAAGCAATGCCAAACACCGAGCCTGCTATGCCGAGGAATATCCCCCAAATGGCAATCTGAGTGAGGCCTACCAAGCCTACGCCGATTATCTTGCCGAGCATAAGCTCGATGGGGCGACAGCTGCTCACAATCACTTCGACGATGCGATTGGTTTTTTCTTCCACTACGCTGTTCATTATCATGGCGCCATACATTAGCACAAACATATATGTGAGCATGGCGAGTATCATGCCGAGAATGCTTGCAAAAAGAGCTGAGGATCGTTCTTCATCGCCGTCATCGTTCCATTTCACGCTGTCGACGGCCACGTCTACCCGGCAATTGTCAATCATCTGCTGCAATCCGGGCACACCGTAGGATTTCACGCGCTCATCGCTGAGTGCGGAGCGAAGGCACTCCTCCACTAAATTGGTGAGCGAGCTTTTCACCGCATTCTTCGAGTAGATGTTCACTTTCTGCACGCTGTCGACGTCGGCAGGAATCACCACCACGGCATATAAGTTCTCGGCATTCATGTAGAACTCGTGAATGTTGTCGGAGCCCACCGATGTTATGTCGTCGAATTTGTAGTCGTCGTTGCTCTCAAGCGCGCCAAACAGCCGGTGCGTCTCGTCGACTACCGCCACCGTCTGCCGGTCGCCGGTGTTGAAATACATCAGCACTCCCGGCAATGCGAAGCATGCCACGCTGATAAGCGGAATGAGGATAGTCATCACAATGAACGACTTCCTTGCCACTATCGACATATATTCCCTGCCGATAATCAGCGGCAGGCGGCTATTGGTCTTGTTGTGTTGTGTGTCCATAATCATTCGTTGTCTTGACGTTGTTTCACGGTTTCGATAAACACCTCATTCATATTGGGCAGTTGCTCGGCGAATCCGCACAGCTCATAGCGGGAGTTGATGAACGCTATGGCATCGCGGGTGGCCACACCGTCGTGCAGCCTTATCTCGGCATGGATGCCTCCGGTGGCGCTTGCCTCACACCTCTCCACTGTGAAGATGCCCTCGGCCGGCGCAAGCGGCGTGTCACCGTGCAGGTCGATGCTGTAGAGGTGCTTGCTGTGGCGTCGGCGCACTTCCATCACGTTGCCCTCGAGCACCACTTTGGCGTGGTTTATGAGCGTGATTCGCTCGCACACCTCCTCTACCGATGCCATGTTGTGGGTGGAGAAGATTATTGTGGAGCCTTCGTCGCGCAGCCGCAGAATCTCGCGCTTCAGCTGCTCGGCATTCACGGGGTCGAATCCCGAGAAGGGCTCGTCGAATATCAGCAGCTCGGGGCGGTGAATCACCGTGGCTATGAACTGTACCTTCTGTGCCATACCTTTCGATAGAGCCTCGATTTTCTTGTTGCGCCACTCCGTGAGGTCGAAGCGCTCAAGCCATTTGGCTGTTTCCGTCATGGCGTCGGCCCGGCCCATGCCCTTCAGCCGGGCAAGGTATATTATTTGCTCGCCCACCTTCATCTTCTTGTATAGTCCGCGCTCCTCGGGGAGGTATCCGATGTTGCGCACGTCGTCGGCATTTGCTGGCCTTCCGTTAAAGAGCACCTCTCCGCTGTCGGGCTGCGTGATTTGGTTGAGAATACGTATGAGCGAGGTCTTCCCGGCTCCATTGGGGCCAAGCAGTCCGTAGACGCAACCCCTCGGCACCGTCAGGCTCACGTCGTCGAGTGCGCGGTGTCCGGAGTACTGCTTCACTACGTTTCTTACTTCAATGAAATTCATCGTGGTGTGAATATTGATTTTAGATTTGAGAAAAGCGAGCCTTGCGATTGCACAGGCTCGCTTTTCTTATGTGATTGGGATAAAAACTTTGTTCAATAGTGCCATTATTTTGTGACGCGCTCAAGCCACTTAACCATGCCGAGCATTACGCCCATCGATATGCCGCACACCACGAGGAATACCGTCCAGCACTGCCAGATGGGCCATGCGTTGTACATGAGCGGGCCAATCCACAGGAGCAGGTTGCCAACGGCCGTAGCGCCGAGCCACAAGCCCTGGCACAGACCTTGTAGATTCTTTGGAGCGACCTTCGACACGAACGACAGTCCGAGCGGCGAGATGAACAACTCGGCCACAGTGAGGAAGAAATAGAGCACGATAAGCACGTAGGGGCTCGCCTTCACTGCCTCGCGAGATGCCACTGTCCAGTCGTCGAATTGGTCGGCCGATGGATAGCCCATCGAGAATGAGTAGATGGCGAGGAAAAGATAAGCCAGTCCGGCAATACCCATACCGATAGCTATCTTCATAGGCGTGGAGATCTCCTTGCCGCGGCGAGAGAGCGCGCCGAAGAATAGCATGATAACCGGAGTGAGCACTATCACGAAGAATGGGTTCACTGCCTGCCACACCTCAGGTGGAATGAGCGATGTGTTCACGAAGTCGCGGGCGAATAGCGAAAGCGACGTTCCATTCTGGTGGAATGAGAACCAGAAGAAAATCACTATGCCGAGCACGGCAAACAGGGCGTACATGCGCTGCTTTATCTCGCGTGCCATCTGAGCCTTCTCCTCGGTGGAATAGTTGGCTGTGGCCTCTTTTACTTTAGCCGACGGATTGGGCAGTATTTTCTTTGTGGCAATGAAAATCAGCAGCGATATGAGCATTGCCGCCACCGATGCGATAAACGAGTAGTGGATTCCGGTGTTGAACACCTCAAGATATTGATTGCAGAATGCCGTGAGGTTGGCAGTCACGTCGCCGCCGACTTCGGTGATAAGCTGAGTGAAATTGGCCATATCCTCCTGAGCCATGTTCACGCCTTTGGCGAGGTACTCGTGGCAGAGCTCGGGGAGCTCGGCCTTATAGGCGAGGTGGTTCACGTTGAGCCACCAGCTGCGGAGCAGCGGAGCCACGAATGGCGCTATAAGTCCGCCTATATTAATGAACACGTAGAAAATTTGGAAGCCCGAGTCGCGCTTCGACTTGGCCTCCTCAAGCTCTTTCTTGCCCTTCTTGGCGGCCTCGGCCTCGAAGTTGTCGTAGAGCTGTCCTACGATTGCTTGCAGGTTGCCTTTGAACAGTCCGTTGCCGAATGCAATGAGAAACAGCGCCACGCAAGTGAGCGTGAGCAGCCAGGTGGTGTTCTCGGGCGTGGCGAGGATAGGGATGGATAGAATCACATAGCCCGTAGCCATCACCACAAGTCCGTTCATAATTGTACCCTTGTAGTTTTGTGTGCGGTCGGCAATGATACCGCCCACGAGGCTCAGCACGTAGATGCCTGCATAGAACACAGAATAGATGAGCGTGCTGTTCTCCTCGCTAAGACCGAACTTCGAGCAAAGAAACAGCACCAACACTGCATTCATGATGTAGTAGCCAAAGCGCTCTCCCATATTGGCAAGAGCGGCAGGAATTAATCCTTTGGGATGGTTGTTTAGCATAAAATTGGTATTTTTTGTGTTTGTAAATGTCATTTCTTGGCCTCAAAGGCGAGGGCATACATGCGCATCTGCTTCACCATGGCCACGAGGCCGTTGCTGCGAGTGGGCGACAAGTGCTCCTGAAGTCCCACTTCCTTGATAAAGTAGAGGTCGGCAGCGAGGATGGCCTCGGGGCGTTGTCCCGAGAGCACTTTTAGCAGCAATGCTATAATACCTTTCACTATGATTGCGTCGCTGTCGGCGGTGAACACCACATTGCCGTCGTCATTGAGCTCGGCGTTTATCCACACGCGGCTCTGGCATCCCTCGATAAGATACTCCGGCGTCTTGAATTTCTCATCGAGAGGCTCAAGCGCATTGCCGAGTTCGATGATGTAGGCGTAGCGGTCCATCCAGTCGTCGAAACCGCTGAATTCCTCAATTATCTCGTCCTGAATATCGTTGATAGTTCTCATTTTGTCGTATTTGCATATAATTCGTCCAAAATTACACATTTTCCCTCTAAAATACAACGCTCTGCCCTCATTTTCATAAAAAAGCATATAGAAAAAGCCGCATCGGGGTTTCCCGGTGCGGCCTTTTGTATTGCGTGATGAATTCTTGTGTTAGAAGAATTTTATCATCTTGTTGTCCACTGTGGTGGCGTTGCGCAGAATCTGGAGTGCGTTGCTCATTACTGCCTGGCTGCCACGAGTCGATGCGAACTGGCGCTCCGACTCCTCGGGTGCGGCGGTGCGCTCGGTACGGTCTTGCTTGACGACCTGGAACACATATACGCCGTTGTTGCCCTTCACGGGGCCTTCTATTGCGTTGAGCTTGGCTGTTGCCACGCGTGCGGTGAGGTCAGACTCTCCGACACCGATCTTTGCGATGAACATCTGTCCGAATGTCACCTGAGTGGTGTCGACCTTTGCGTTCATGAGAGCGGCATATCCGTTCATGTCTTTTGCTTTGCCTTTGTATTTTGCGATAAGCGCGTCGGCTTTCTTCTCGTTGCGAACCTTGATGGTGAGCGCAGTCTTCACCTCATCGGCGTCGACACCCATATATCCCTTTTTGTGGATTTTGTCGAGAGCCACAGTCACCATCTTGTCGCTGAGCTTCTCGATGGGCGAAACGCTACCCTCGTTGGCGTCGAACAGCCACTTCACATTCTTGCGCGAGCCCTCGATGTTGTTGATTTGCGGGTCTTCGGCAGTCACGCTCACCGGGATGGCGTTGTAGCCTGCTTTAGCGGCGTTGGCCACGAAAAGCTCGGTGGTGTTGTTGGTGTTGATGAAGTTCTGCAGGCCGTTGGAAAGGTCCTCGATAGTCTTGGTGCTCGGATATACGGTGTAGGAGATGTTGGCGATGTCGTAAATCATCTTTGGAGCCACTTTCTCCACAACTTTGCAGAAGTATGCGCCCTCGGCCGACTGCTGTAGGGCGAAGTAGCTCTCGCCGGCGTTGAAGAATTTGTTTTTCAATGAGTCGGGGGCCTGTGTGAGCACTTGCCAAACGCCTTCCTGTCCCTGAGCGGCCTTGTTCTTTTGAATCTCGGCAAACGACTTGCCGGCGTTGAGCATTGCATAGATCGAATCCTGCAATTTCTTGTCGCCTTCTACTACCATCATGTTGAGCTTCACGGAGTCGACTTCCATCTTCTTGCCGTTGAGTTTCACGATTGTGTAGACGTTGGATGCGAATTTGGGGGTAGTCACCGCGCCAACTTGGGCTGCTGTGATGAAGTTCTTTATTTCGGTGTCGCGAATGTCGCTTGCGCGCACTTTGGCCTCGTTGATGATAAGGTCGGAATTGTTGCGCACGGCATCAACGCCCACATTGTCGAGCAATGCTGCGTAAGTGCTGTCGATCATGTCCTTGGCTGCGTTGAGGTCGACAGTCGATGGAGCGATGTCCACGGCTATGATGTGAGCTTGGCGCATCTCGGTGTCGAGGCGGAACTGCGATTTATCCTTGTTGTAGGCGGCCTTTATCTCGGCGTCGCTCACGGGATATTCGCTGTCGCTGAGTGAGGCAAAATCCTGCTTCACGAAGTTTATGGTGTTCACTGTGGCGTTCTCCTCCCACAGCTCCTTCTTGTCGAGGTCGTTGGCCTGAAGCGCGCCGGCGATAAGGTTCTGCAACTTCTCGTATTTCATGTTACGCTCCATGTCGGTCTCCATCTCAATCCAGCTTTCGCGAGCCTTGAGCACTTGCTCCTCGGGTATTCCATATTTGCCCGGGTTGAAGAGCATGTCGTGAAGCTGATCGGGAGTCTCGGCGCCGAGCTGGCGAGCGAACTGCACTACTTGCGGACGTGCGTTCTTGCCTGTCATTGCGTCGGTCAGCTCCTCGTCGGTGACGTAGATTCCGAGGGCCTCAAGCTCATTGTTGAGGAGAATCTCGCTGATCATCTGGTTGAGCACTTGGTTTTGAATCACAGCACCGTCCATGTTCTGGCCACGTTCCTGAAGCTGTGCGCTCATCTTCTCGTATCGGCGCTGTAACTCCATTGCATCGATTTTCTCATCACCGACTTTAGCGATAGTGTTACCGTCGCCGAAGAATGTTCTGCCCGAGGTCAGGAAGTCGCCTAAGATGAATGCCAAAAGGGCGACGCCGATGATGACCGTCAGGAAAACTGCTTTACTTCTAATTTTCTCTAAAGCTGCCATTTAAGTATTTAGTTTTTGTTATTTTTTCATATTCCCACTTGCCGAAAAGAGGGCACGAATCCACTTTTCGCACAAGATAAAGCACGCAAAGATACCAAATTTTGTCTTTATGAACAAATATTTGTGCCATTTTCATAAATGGGCGGCTAAAATTGCTTTGTTTTTGCTGAAAACAGGGCAAAAAGATGCGTTTTCCGTGGCAATTGCGGCTTGGTGCATGACAATTACGGCTTGGCGGCCTCGGAGATTAGCAGCAGCTTGTCGCCAACGAGCAGGTGCAGCGAGCCGTCGGGCACAAGATGGCGGTTGCCGCGCCTCACTATCATCACCAAAGTGCCTTTGGGCAGGTTCAGGTCTTTCAGCGTGTCGCCATTGGCGAGGTGCTCGGCTGAGATTGTGAGGTCGCTCAGTCTGCTGTCGATTTCATCGGGGAGCTCCACGCCGAAGTCGTTGCCCTCTTTGGGCATTGGCGACGATAGTCCTAACCACCGTGCCATTCCCGACACCGTGGTGCCCTGCACTATGAGCGATATTATGGTGATGAAGAACACTATGTTGAAGATTTGGCTCGCGCCCGGCACGTTCTCCACCACGGGATAGGTGGCGAAGATGATGGGCACCGCGCCGCGCAGCCCTACCCACGACACGAAGACGCGGGAGCGCAAGTTCATGCGCTTGCCGAATGGGAGCAGGCACAGGAACACGCTGAGCGGACGGCTCACAAGAATCATGAACACGGCTATGAGCGATGCCACCACCGCCACTTCGAGCATCTCGTGGGGATTGACGAGCAGGCCGAGGCACAGGAACATGATTATCTGTCCGAGCCAGGTGAGGCCGTCCATAAAGGTGTACACCTCGCGGCGATATTTTATCTTGTTGTTGCCCACGATGATACCTGCTATGTAGACGGCTAAGTAGCCGTTGCCGCGGAGCAGGTCGGTTAGCGAGTAGGTGAAGAATACGAATGCCAGCAGCAGGATGGGGTAGAGCGCCTGATTGTCGATGTTCAGGCGGTTGAGCATCAGCACTGCAAGACGTCCGAAGGCATATCCCGCTATGGCTCCCACCACAAACTGGATGGCGAACGTGGCTGCTATGGAGCCGATGTGCATTCCCGAGGTGTTGATGAACTCTATCAGCACGATTGTGAGCATGTAGGCCATCGGGTCGTTGCTTCCGCTCTCCAACTCGAGCATCGGGCGCAGGTTGTGCTTAAGGTTGATTTTCTGCGAGCGCAGAATGGCGAAGACCGAAGCCGAGTCGGTCGACGACATGGTGGCGGCAAGCAGCAGCGACGTGGCTATGGGGAAGTATATGTTGCTCCACGACATTCCCGAAATCCACCAGATGAACACTCCCGTGAGTATCGCAGTGAGCAGCACTCCGGCTGTCGACAGCACGATTCCCTGCGCCATAATGGGCTTGATGTGGCTCAGCTTCGTGTCCATTCCGCCCGAGAAGAGGATTATGCACAGCGCCACCATGCCGATGAACTGCGCCTCGTGGGCGTTGTGGAACTGGATGCCGAGCCCGTCGCTGCCAAACAGCATTCCCACAAGCAGGAATAGCAACAGCGTGGGCACTCCGAAGCGGTAGCCTGTTTTGCCTACTACTATGCTCACAAAGAGCAGTATCGAACCAATAAGAAGAATGTTACCGGCGGTGAACAGCATAATCGTAATCAAATATGTGGTGTGTCGGGATGAACGTAGCGTTTTTAGCATTTCGGCGACGCATGGTGCCGCTTTCGGCAGCCGCCGTCACGAATATTCAACAAATATAGCCAATTTTTTGTTCGCCTGAAAATGCGGCGTGACATAAACAGCGTTTTTCGTGTTTTTTCACAATTTTCACAATAGACGTCGCTATGATTTCCATTTTTCGAAAAAATGAATTATTTTTGCGGATATGAAACGACGACTGCACATATTGGCGCTCCTTGCGGGCATTATCGTGGCGTGTCTTGCAGTGGTGGGCAACCATCGTGCCCTGGCGTCAGGCGGTGAGCGTCAGGCGAGCCGTGAGTCGATAGCGTCGGGCATGGCCGGCAGTATCGACCGCATACCGGTGTCGGCGGTGCTCAGCATAGAGAGCATGCCGCAGATTGCGGGTCCGCAGGTGGTAGCGGGGCGCACCTTCAGAGGCTGTGCAAGCCGCGACCACAATCTTGTGGCACGCCGTGTGAGCTGGCTCGGCGGCAAGTCATCGCCCTGCGGCAAGTCGTCGGGCAGCATAAGGCTCTATGGCGTGTCGGCTCCATTCCCGTGCGACAACCTTAAGGAATACTACATCTACATGCTTCGCCGAATAGTCATTTAGTGCTTGATTTAATTCTGCGGCGCAAGCGCAATCCCCACACTCTTTTGGAATTGTTTTAGGCGGTCGAGTGCGTGTCGTCGCATAGTGTGTCACTATTTCAGCGGACAAAATCCGTATCATTTAACCTTATTAATATATATTTCGCGAGTCGTCGACCGATGCTTCGTGTCAAAGGGGCATAGGCTTCGGCTCCGAGCAAAATCATTGAGTTTATGACTAACCAGACATTATATAAGAATATTATTGCGACGTCGGATAAGGTGGCCCTCACCATCGACGCATCATCATTGTTGATTTCGGCCTTAATCGTTATCATAGGGGCGGCGCTGTTTTTCATATCATTCCAATTCGGCACCGAGAGCGATGAATTGTCGATGCTCTGCCTGCTGCTCGGCTTGGGCGGCGTGTCGTTGGGATTGGTACGCATGTCGACGCATTCACGGAAACTGGTGTGTGCTGCCACCGGAAGCCGTTTGAGGAAGCGTCATCTCTATTTCAGGAAGGAGGATTCGGCTAAAGTAGTGCGGCTTTCGGAGAGGAAGCTCGGCGATGACTCGACGCCGAAGCTCGACGCCAATGGAACGGTGCGCATGGACGTGCTGTGCTCGGCCGACGGCAGATTTGCCGCCACACAGGTGTTCGTCTACTCCGAGTGTGCCTTCCGGCCCGAGAACGACATCCACGTCTATGTCGACGATGAGGCACGCAAGTTTGCCGCAATAGTGAAGCACATAAAAGGCTAAGCGAGTCGGAGGTGTGAGCCGATAAGCGGCAAAGGCAGTGAGCATGCGAGTGTGGCATGGCTCACTGCCTTTAGCTTTTTTACTATGTTATCGCAGGGGCTTGTCGGCCCATGCGTGCAGTCGTCACTTTTTCACGATAGGCTTCAGCGAGATGGCATATCCTCCGCCAGCCACCGCCGTGAGCTTCAGCACCGACTTCGCGGTGATGGTCTTCGTGGTGATTGTGTAGGCCTGCGGATTGGTCTTGTAGTCGGCATCAGTGGCGTCGGCATAGATTTTTGCCTCATATTTCACGCCCTTGTCGAGGAAGTCGAACCGCAGCTCCGAAGTGTGTGCGTTCTCGCCTGCCACGCTTCCCACGAACCACTCGTCGCTGTCCTTTGCCTTGCGGGCAATGGTGATGTACTCCATGGGCTCGGCCTCAAGATATTTCGAAGTCTGCCAGTCGATAGCCACATCCTTGATAAACTGGAAAGCGTCGGGGAACAGGCGATAGTGCTCAATCATGTCGGCCGCCATTTGCAGCGGGCTGTACATCGTCACATAGAGTGCGAGCTGTCCGCAAATCGTGGAGTTCACGTGCGACTTGTTGTCGGGGGCAAACTTGCTGAGGTTCATCTCGAAGATGCCCGGAGTGTAGTCCATCGGGCCGCCTTGCAGACGGGTGAAAGGCAGAATCGAGGTGTGGCCGGGCTTGCTTCCTCCGAAAGCCTGATACTCGGTGCCACGCGCCGACTCGTTTCCGATCATGTTGGGGTATGTGCGGCAGAGACCCGTCGGGCGCACGGCCTCGTGCGCGTTGACCATGATTTTGTGGTCGACGGCCTTCTGGATGCAGCGCAGATAGTGGTTTACCATCCACTGGCTGTAGTGGTGCTCGCCGCGCGGAATGATATTGCCCACATATCCGCTCTTCACCGAGTTATAGCCGTAGCGGTTCATCAGGTCGTAGGCGGCGTCGATGTGCCGCTCATAGTTTGTGGCCGACGACGACGTCTCGTGGTGCATCATCAGGCGCACGCCCTTGCTGTGGGCATAGTCGTTTAGGGCCTTGATGTCGAAGTCGGGGTAGGGTGTCACGAAGTCGAACACATCCTCCTTATATTGTCCGAACCAGTCTTCCCAGCCGATGTTCCATCCCTCCACGAGCACTTGGCTGAATCCATGCTCGGCGGCGAAGTCGATGTATTCGCGCACTTTGGCGTTGTTTGCCGAGTGCTTTCCGCTCGGTTTGGTCTTTGTGTAGTCGGTTTCGCCTATTCGCACCGATGGCAGATCGTCGGTGTAGGCCCAAGAGCCCTTTCCGGTGATCATCTCCCACCACACGCCTATGTATTTCACCGGCTTAATCCAAGAGGTGTCGGCAATCTTGCAAGGCTCGTTGAGGTTGAGAATCAGGCGCGATGCCAGGATGTCGCGGGCGTCGTCGCTCACCATGACGGTGCGCCAGGGCGACTTGCAGGGAGTCTGCATGAATCCCTTTTTGCCTATGGCGTCGGGGGTGAGCCACGACTCGAATACCATATTCTTGTCGTCGAGGTTCAGGCTCATGCATGAGTAGTTCACGAGTGCCGCCTCATGGATGTTGAGGTATATGCCGTCGTCGGTCTTCAGCATCAGCGAAGTCTGCACGCCGGTGGGCGAGAACTGCATCTGCGATGCGTTGTCGGAGATGGCGCTTTTCATCAAGCCGCGAATCTCGCTCAGGCGCGAGCGCGTGTAGTCATATTCTTGAGTGTCGTAGTCGCCGGGAATCCACCATGCTGTGTGGTCGCCTGTCATGGCAAATTGCGTGCGCTCCTCACGAATCACGAAATAGTTGAGGTTCTTTTGTTGCGGGAACTCGTAGCGGAATCCCATTCCGTCGTCGTAGACGCGGAAGCGGATTATGATGCTGCGGTCGAATTTTGGTTGGTTGAGCGTCACGGCAAGCTCATTGTAGTGGTTGCGAATCTCGCTCTCCTCACCCCACACCGGGCGCCAAGTCTCGTCGAACGACGAGCGGTCGGAACTCCTCAGCTCGAAGCCGTTGTAGAGCGAGAGCTTGTCGACGTTGCCTCCATGGTCCAATCCTGTGAAAATGGTCTCACTGAACACATTCCTGCCATTCTCGCTGTCGAGCTCAAGTCCCATGTGGCTCTCGAGCACCACCGGCTTTCCCTTGTAGTCGACAGAATATACCGGCTCGCCGCCTTTCACGTCGAAGCTCACCACTACGTTCCCGTCGGGTGAGGCGACTTTCTCCAATGCAAGCGCCGGCATGGCCGCAACACCCGTGAGTGCTGCGACAGCTAAAAATAAACACGTTTTTTTGATCATAAGTTTTAGTTTTTATTATTCTATGCCGCACGTGGCGTGCTTTGCAAAATTACGCCAATTGTTTGCCAATTCCAAATTATCTTGGCACAAAAGCCTGCCGGGCAGTAATGTTTGTGCCGTTTTTGTGCCGAAGCCGGGCAAACAAAAAGCGCTGTCGGAGCGTTTTGTAGTAAAAGGACATTTAGAGTATTATTATTATGGAAACGAAGTTCTACAAATGCCGCCATTGCGGCAACGTGATTGTGAAACTTGTCGACAGCACTGTGCCGGTGGTGTGCTGCGGCGAGCCTATGGAGGAGCTTGTGCCCAACACCGTGGATGCTGCCGGTGAGAAGCATAAGCCTGTGGTAACCAAAGTGGACGACTGCCGGATTCGCGTGCAGGTGGGAAGTGTGGCGCATCCTATGCTGCCCGAGCATCACATAGCGTTCATCTATGTGGCCACCGAGCATGGCGGACGGTTGGTTAACCTCACCGACAGGCCTGAGGCTGAGGTGTGCGTGTGCGGCGACAAGCCGGTGGCCGTCTATGAGTATTGCAATCTGCACGGGTTGTGGATGACTGCCATGTAGCGTGATCGGCGCTGTGATTGCCGCTATGCAATATTGCCGGCAGGCCCGGGCGACTAAGTGCCTCGGCTGCCGGCAATTTTTTGCCTTTGAGGCTGAATTTGTCGGGAAAAGAGGTGATAATTGAAGGAATTTTTGTAAGTTTGCTCGACTAAAGCGTTTTCTTTTAAATTGATAGTAAAGTTATGGCTTACGTTAGAAAGGAGTTTACCTTCGACCGCGTGGTGCGTCTTGGCATCGGGCTTGCGGTGTGTGGGGCCGTGCTGTGGCTTCTCAACTACCTGAAGGGCGTGCTACTGCCCTTTGCCGTGGCTTGCCTGCTCGCCTACATGATGAACCCGCTTGTGGAGTGGAACAAGCGCGTGCTGAGGCTCAAGGGGCGCACTCTTGCCACTATTCTCACTTTGGTGGAGTTCTCGATGGTGGTGGCGGGCATATTGTGGATGCTGATTCCCTACGTCTACCATGAGTCGCACCGCATGGTGCTTATGCTCGGCGAATATGTGCAGGCGCAACTTAATGTGCCTTACTTGCCTGCTGCTATTCATGAGTTTATAAAGCAATATATCGATTTGGACTATATCCAGTCGCTGCTCACGCGCGAGCAGTGGATGAGCCTGCTCTCGGAGGCTGCCAACCAGACGTGGAGCTTCGTGAACAGCACCATGAGCATGGTGCTGACGATGTGCAGCTGGATGTTGGTGCTTATGTACTTGATTTTCATTCTTATCGACTACGACAAGATTACGGGTGGCTTCAAGAGGGCCGTGCCCATACGTTACCGCAAAATCACCCTTAGGCTGCTCAGAGACGTGAAGGATAGCATGAACCACTACTTCCGCGGGCAGGCTCTCATAGCGGCGATAGTGGGCGTGATGTTCAGCATCGGTTTCACGCTTATCGGGCTGCCCATGGGCATTATGCTTGGCTTGTTCATCGGGCTTCTCAACATGATTCCCTACCTGCAACTTGTCTCCATTCCCATCGCCACTATGCTCTGCCTCGTCAGCTCGGTGTCGACGGGCGGCAGCTTCTGGGAGATGTTTGGGTGGATGGTGCTCGTGTATTGTGTGGTGCAGGCTATCCAAGACCTTATACTGACGCCGAAAATCATGGGCAAGAGCATGGGGCTTAATCCGGCAATCATGCTGCTGTCGCTATCGATATGGGGTGCGCTTCTGGGCTTTATCGGCTTGATAGTGGCGCTGCCGCTCACTACGTTGCTGCTTGCCTACTACGACGAGTATGTGGCCGTGCGCGACAAGGAGAAGACGTCGCCACCTTCGGTGACCGACAATGCCGGCGACGCATAGCGGCTTTCAATCGGTGGCGCTAATAGGACAATATAATAAAAAACATACAGGCATATTTATGAAAAGGAGTTTATTGCTTATAATAAGCGTCGTGTGGCTGTCGGTGGCGGCAATGTCGCAGAGCATTGGCGAGCGGCAGGCGCTCGACGTGGCCGCAAGATTCATTGACGAGTCGGGAAAAGGACGGCTTGCCCGGTTGAAGGGCCGCGCGGCGAAGCAGCTGAGGCGTGCCGATATCGACAGTAAGAACGTGTATGCCTTCAATGTGGATGGCGGCGGATTCGTGGTCGTGAGCGGCGACAGCCGCACCTATCCGATTCTTGGCTACAGCGACAGCGGTAACCTGTCGGCCGAGGAGATGCCTGCCAACATGCGGGCGTGGTTCGACGACTATGCCGAGGCTATTGCCGAGCTTGGCGATGCCTCGGTGTCCACTATGGGAGCCCCGGCTATCACGGCTCCTGCAATCGACAAGCTGATAACCTCGCAGTGGAATCAGAAGGCGCCTTACAACGATATGTGTCCGGAGCTTGAGAACCCCGGTGGTAAGACCACGGCTCCTACCGGCTGCCCTGCTACGGCGATGGCGATGGTGATGGACTATCACCAATGGCCGCAGTCGGCGTGTAGGGCTATTCCTGCCTATGATTTTACTTATACGAAATTTGGAGGCATCGGTACGGCGTCGATGCATCTCGACGAGCTGCCACCTGTCACATTCGAGTGGGACAAGATGCTTCGTAACTATGATGTAGAGGGTGGTACTGAGGAGCAGCACAATGCCGTAGCCACGTTGATGCGTTATTGCGGACAGTCGGTGCGGATGAGTTACGGCCTTAATTCCTCAGGCTCACAGGAATCGTGGATTGCCTATGCTCTGCGCGCTTATTTCGACTACGACAACTCGCTGCACATGGCGCAGCGCGAATATTACGGTATCGTCGAGTGGGAGCAGATGATTTACAATGAGCTTGCCAATAAGCGCCCTGTGCCTATCTCGGCGCAGAGCGGCGGCGGTGGACACTCTTTCGTGTGTGACGGCTACGATGGCGACGGGCTGTTCCATATCAACTGGGGATGGTCGGGCAAAGGCGACGGATTTTTCCGCTTGTCGGTGCTAAACCCTTACGACAACACGGGCGTGGGCTCAGGCAGCTCACAGATGGGTTATTGTATTCGCCAAGTGGCGATAATCGGTGTCAAGCCGTCGGACGGGAGCTCGGCGAAGACCGATGATGAGCACTATTTCTATCTTTATAAGCCGCTTGCGGTGGAGAATGACTCGGTCGACGTATGGTTCATATATGAGAGCCCCGTGGACCCTATTGCGCGTATGGAGTGTGCGCTCGGCACGGTGAGCGACTTGGGGGTGGCTGAGCCGGTGTGCGAGTTCGACTCGGTGTTTACCGCCCGTCATGCCTACTATGCGCATGCGAGAATCAAGGTGGACGCAAGCCGCCTGAAGGCAGGTGTCACTCGCCTGCTGCCTATGGGTAGGGTGGCCGGCGAAGACGATGCCCAATGGGTAGTGATGTCGAATCGCGAGACGTACGTGGAGGCTACGCTGGCCGATGGTAATCTGTCGCTTAAGGCTATGCCGCGGCCTGACTTGGCTTTGGATGACGCTTACCTTTCCACCGGTGGTCGCCCGTTTGAGAAAGCCGGTGTGATGCTCAAGCTGAGGAATCAGGGCAAGGAGTTCAATGGCGTGGTGGATATTTACTATCGCATGTCGGCTTCGGCTGAGATTGCCGACGACACGAAGACCGCATGGTCGACGTTGAAGACCGGGCTGTATGTCAGGGAGAGTTCCGTCGACAGCCTGTCGTTCTACACAATTCCCGTGCAAAAGGGTTATCTGCAAGTGAAATTGTGCCTTGATAGCGATGATGCCACTTTGGTGACGGCAGTCTTGCCTATCGACGGCGAGATAGAGCCTTTTGCCCTTGAGGTGGTGGACTATGAGATCGACTATACTTTGGAAGGGTGTTGCTCGGCGTGGTTTGTGGTGAAGAACAACGACACTCGTGATTGGCTGTCAACATCGGGCTCGCTCAATTATTTGCGTATCAACGTGTATGAAGGCGACACCGGTGATGATGGCGAAATTGTGGAACTGAGGGAGAAAATTCTCTCGGGCAATACGTTGAAAGTGGGAGAGCCCAACTTGTTCATAGTGGAGGAAAAAGCCCGTATTGAGCTTGTGCAACACATAGGCTCCGATATCAAGGTGAAGATTTTCAGCGGCGATATCGAATTTGGCAAGGTGCTGAAGCCATCGGTGGCAGTGGGCCGAATCAATGCCGACGGCGAGGCCGGTGAGGTGTGGTACAACATGCAGGGCGTGAGGATTGCCAGGCCCAAATCGCCCGGGTTCTACATAAGAAACGGTGAGAAGGTGATGGTGCTGTAGCCTCTTGCCCGGTTGCTACCGCAGTCTTGGCCACAGGCAATCTACTGCCGAATGGAGCTTCTAAGGCCGCAGCGATGCCGTGCCTCGGGGCATAGAGCCAACCATAACTATGTTATGCTGCACGGCGGTCAGACTTTGTTAGAATAAGTCTGACATATCGCATAATGGCCATTATATTAGCTGTTTATACGGTATCTTGCAAGAATGTGGGAAAATATTTGTGAAAAAATTTGGCAATTACGCTAAAAAGCAGTAATTTTGCAACGCTTTTAGGGAGATTCGCTAGCTCAGCTGGTAGAGCACAACACTTTTAATGTTGGGGTCTTGGGTTCGAGCCCCAAGCGGATCACAGAAAATCGCTGATAGAAATATCAGCGATTTTTGTGTATTATAAAAAACTTTTTGAAAAAATAATTGTTATTATTACTGTCCGCTAAACTTTTTTAGAATCTAAAAAATTAGGGCTGGCACC
>JBJEKJ010000109.1:0-22238 GCA_051878575.1 Muribaculaceae bacterium
TCGCTCTGCATGCTTACACACCGCTTCTACACGCTGTCAAAGCCATTCACCCCCAATGTTGTGAATTTGGTGTGTAAAGATAATGCTTTGCAGTGGTGCGCCGTGTTAAAATAATGTTAAATTATTGCTTGCTAAAAAATAAATACATAATTTTGCCATCGAATTGGTGCTGAACCGGCACACTTTGCCGATTTGAGCTTAATAGGGAATCAGGTGAGAGTCCTGAACAGTCCCGCTGCTGTAAGTCGTACAACAAAACAGCATCACCGGCACTCCAATCAAGTCACTGAATTCTAATTACTGAATTTGGGAAGACAGCCCGGTGGTGGCGATAAGTCAGAAGACCTGCCATTCGATTAAATTTTCAATAGCTTACGAGGAATAAGCGTTGGAGAGCAAAACGACATTGTGTGGCAAATCCATATTTCTTATTGTTTCTGCCCATAAAATTGTAAATGTTGACTGTTGTAGTATCGACTGTCGGGAGTTGTCGCACGATATTGTGGTGTCAGCACGTCTAAGCCTCTGTAAGCTATTTTTTATTTTGACAAATTATAATAAAAATGGCTAATAGGAAGGCGAAAGCATTAATTTTTTGTGTAATACTTTGTATGGCGATGCCTCTATGGGGCATCGAGAGCGACTCATTGGGCACTCCGGTGCATCTTGGCGAGTTGCTCGTAGAGGCAACGAGGAAGCAGGTGGAGATAATTCCCGCCCAATCGCTTGGAGGCAAGGAACTGTCGCGGCTCAACAGTCAGAGTATCGCCGACGCACTGCGCTATTTTTCGGGGGTTCAGATTAAGGACTATGGTGGTGTTGGCGGCATCAAGACTATCAACATACGCTCTATGGGTACGAATCACCTTGGTGTGGCATACGATGGAGTTCAGCTCGGCAATGCTCAGAATGGCCAAATCGACTTAGGCCAGTTCTCGCTCGACAATATTGAGGCTATTTCGCTATATAACGGACAGAAAAGTGAGATTTTGCAGCCTGCAAAAGATTTTGGCAGTGCCGGAGCCATATATATACGCACGCGTGTGCCCATTTTCAAGTCGGGAGAGACCTATCATGCCCGTGCCATGCTGCGTGCCGGCTCCTCCGACTTGATAAACCCCTCGGCTCTTGTCGAGCTTAGGCTAAGCGAGAGTGTCAGCGCGTCGCTAAGTGCCGAGTGGGTCAATGCCAGCGGCAAGTACAAGTTCCGCTATAAGCGCGTGAATCCGGCGGGAGAGCTTGCCTATGATACTACGGCTACCCGTGAGAACGGCGACATCAATGCCACTCGACTTGAGCTGAACCTTCATGGCAGTATCGTTAACGGCGGATGGCAGGCAAAGGCCTACAGCTATAATTCTGAGCGCGGAGTGCCGGGAGCCATTGTGAATAATGTGTGGCGGCGAGGCGAGCGTATTTGGGATACTAATTCTTTTGTGCAAGGCAGTATAAACAAGAGTATAGGCCGGTTCTCCACACTCGCTACCGCCAAATATGCCTTCTATCGCACTCACTATGTGAACAATGACGACAAGCAGGTGAAAATCGACAATCTCTACAAGCAGCGTGAGGTATATGTGTCAACCTCCAATATGCTTGCGATTGCCGATTGGTGGAAGGCCACAGTGAGCTACGACTTTGCCTGGAATGAGCTTCATGCCGATGTGTATGGATTTGCCAAGCCCGACCGCTTCTCGCATCTCATAGCTGTCGCCACTGCCATCAATCTTGAGCGCTTCAGGATGCAAGGCAGCCTGCTCGGCACGTTAGTGCATGACAAGTTGCAGGGTCAGCTGTCGCCCGCCGACAAGCACGTACTCACTCCGGCTGTGTATGCCTCGTTAACTCCTCTGAGACGCAACGGAGACTTCTCTATACGCGCATTCTACAAGAAAAGTTTCAGGATGCCCACATTCAACGACCTGTATTATGCCGATATGGGCAACTCGCAGCTTAATCCCGAGCATGTGACGCAATATGACCTTGGGCTGCTCTACGACCATATATCGGCCACTGATTTTGTTTCGGCTGCACGCATTCAAGTCGATGGATATTACAATAAAGTAAAGGACAAAATAGTGGCTTATCCCAAGGGGCAGCAATTCAGGTGGACGATGCTGAATCTCGGCATTGTCGACATAAGGGGTGTGGACGTGTCGGGGTTAATCACAGTGAACCCAATGCGCAAGCTGTATCTCACGCTGCGCGGACAGTACACCTATCAGCGGGCAATAGACGTAACCAATCCCGAGGACAACTATTACCGCCACCAGATTCCCTACATTCCGCATCATTCAGGTTCGGGAGTGGCGAATGTGGAATACGGCTCGTGGGGGCTCAACTACAGTTTCATCTATGTTGGCGAGCGCTACAATCAGCAGGAAAACATACGCTACAACTACACTCAGCCATGGTACACGAGCGATGTGTCGTTAAGCAAGAATTTCAAGTTTGGCAAAGTGGACATGCGCGCTCTCATTGAGATAAACAATCTTTTCTCGCAGGATTATGATGTGATAATCAACTATCCTATGCCAAAACGCAACTATCGTTTCACTATCTCGGTAGATCTCTGACGACTATGAATACAAACAGACATATATTGACGTTGACTTTTCTGCTGGTATTTCTAATATCATGCCGTGAGGATGAACTTGTGGTGCCCTCAGAATACGACATCGTGCCCGATGCTCCTATAGCCGACACCAAGATAAGAGGATTCTACCTTGTGAATGAGGGCAATATGGGCTCAAACAAGTGCTCTATCGACTATTTCGACTATTTCACCGGGCTTTATGCTCGTAATTTCTATGCCGAGCGCAACCCGACGGTAATCAAGGAGCTTGGCGACGTGGGCAACGACATAGGCATTTACGGCTCGAAATTATATGTGGTGGTGAATTGTTCCCACAAAGTGGAGGTAATGGATGCCAAAAGCGGTGTCAGGATAGGGCAGATCGACATTCCCAATTGCCGCTATGTGCGTTTTTACCGCGGACATGCCTATGTGAGCTCCTATGTCGGTCCGGTGCTTATTGACCCCGACGCGCCTAAAGGGGCGGTGTATAAGGTCGACACGCTATCGTTGAAGGTGATCGACAAGGTTACTGTAGGCTATCAACCTGAGGAGATGGAGGTTATCGACGACTATATGTATGTGGCAAACTCCGGCGGATACCGTGCGCCCGACTATGACAACACGGTGTCGGTCATACAGATGGTGGATTTCAAGCAGGTGGAGAAGATAGCCGTGGGAATCAATCTACACCGACTGAAAAAAGACCGCTACGACAAGCTGTGGGTTACCTCGAGGGGCGATTACCAATCAATACCGTCGCGACTCTACGTCATGGAGAAGAAATCCGGTTACAACCGTATGATAGTGGCCGACACTCTGAATGTGGCATGCTCAAATATGGCTTTTCGTGGCGACTCTCTCTATTTCTATGCGACAGAGTGGAACAACTTCACTGCCTCCAACACCATCACCTATGGAATTATAGATGTCACCACCAAGAAGCTCGTCAGCACCAATTTCATTACCGATGGTACTGAAAAAAACATAACAATACCTTATGGCATAGCCATTCATCCCGAAACCGGTGATATTTTCGTGACCGATGCCAAAAACTATGTGTCGTCGGGGACGCTCTATTGTTTCGACTGCCACGGTCGCAGGAAGTGGAGCGTGCGCACCGGCGACATACCGGCTCACATAGCTTTCCTACCATGTTACTGACAATAACATATTTATATAAATGTATTTTTATGTCTAATATTTAATTAATTATGAAAAAGAGTTTATTTTTTTTGCTCACATTCGTTTTGCTGGCTATGGGAGCCACTGCGCAGCTCACAGTGCAAGGACAGCCTTATCACAGGCAAAACGCAAGTTTGAGAACCGATTGGCCTGGCGACCCAAACGCTCCTGAGGGCGAGGACGGCAGTTTTACGTTTGAGATGATTCAGAACTGGGCCGGTGAGGGCGCCAATAAGGCAGCCGTCGTGATTCAGTGGAATGACAGCCGCGAGACACATGCCATAGTGTTTGGATACAGATGGGATGGTGAGGCCTATTCAGCCGATATGATTAAAGCTATAGCGGCTGCCGATCCGCGATTCTATTGGCTGACACATTGGACTCAATATGGCAACACTATTGCAGGATTCGGATGGGATCGTGATGAGGATGGCGACATTACCCTCTACAATAATGGAGTTCTGCAAACTGCGACAAGTGAGGGCACTTACACTACTACAACCTACGACTACGATGATTGGACTGCAGGCGATGCCGACGACTTTTGGGCAGCAGGATGGTATAAGGGCTACTGGAGCTTTTGGACAAAATCCTCGGTATCGGCAAAGTTCGGATATAGCCAAGTGGGAGCCTCGTCGCGCAAACTCGAGGATGGATGTTGGGATGGATGGAACTACTGCCCCGACATGAGCCCTCGTGATTGGAAGACGTTCAAGGCCGCTCCTTCGCTGACACCGGCCGGAGCTCATACACAATTTGTGAGCAATGGAGTGTATTACACACTTGCAAGCTACACATCGCGCACAGTGGAGGTGTCGGCCCCATTTGAGCTCAATGGCGTTCCGGCCGACAGCTACAGCGGTGAAATCACAATTCCCACCACTATCACATGCAATGACACCACCTATACCGTGACGGGTATCGGTGCTGCCGCATTCAAGGAATCGGCAGTAACCTCAGTGATTCTTCCCGCCACGGTGGTGAAAATCGGAGATGAGGCTTTTATGAACAGTACTCTCAGCGCTGTGAACATTACAAATGCCATAACTAATGTGGGCAAATATGCGTTCAGTGGATGTAAGGCATATACTTCGACCACACTTCCCGAATCTCTTAGCTCACTTCCCGACTATGTGTTCAGTGGTACAGGCGTAACCTCATACTCCGTTCCCGCTAACATCGAGTCGATAGGCGAGGGCGCATTCAAGGATTGTGCATCTTTGGCTTCGATAGTGTTACCTGGCACTCTTAAGAGACTTGGCGACATGGCATTTGATGGATGCAATGCTCTTAAAAGCGTGGATTGCGAAAGTATCTATCCATTGGCAGTAACCGACAGCACATTTGCCGCTGAGGCATACGCCAACGCCGTAGTGACTGTCCCTATGGGGTACGTAGGCACATATAAGGCTGCCGAAGGTTGGCGCAACTTCGTCAATTATGCCGAGAAAGCCATTCCCGTGCATGAGGGCGACGTGTTTGTTGACAATGGAGTGTACTACAAAGTGACTGCTCTTGCCGATGATGCCAATGAGGTGAGCGTTGTCTACTGCTCCTCTGCCGATAATGCCACTTCAGCCACCGAAATAGGCGATGCCAACAAATTGGGATATGTGGGAGAACTCACTATACCATCGAGCGTGCAGTATCAGGGATGCACCATGAAAGTGACAGCCGTGGCCGACAGTGCCTTCTTTAAGGCTAGTGCGCTCACAAAGGTGACCATCAGCAAGGATATTACATCGATAGGCAAGGCCGTGTTCTTCTCTTGCTCGGAATTAACAAGCGTACAGATGCCTGACATCACCGAGATTCCTGAAGGAATGTTCTACAACTGCGTGAAGCTCGAATCGGTGAATTTAGTTGAAAATCTGACGTCGATAGGCAAAAATGCCTTTTATAAGTGTGTGCTCTTAAAGCTGCCGATACTTTCGGAGTCGCTGACGTCGATGGGCGAATATGCCTTCCAGGGTTGTACGGGCATCACAGGAGCTGTTGTATTGCCCGAATCGCTTACCACAGTGCCGGCAAGCGCTTTTAAGGATTGCACAGGAATCACGTCATTCAAATTTGGCTCTAAGGTGACCACAATAGGCTCGAATGTGCTTTCAGGCTGTACTGCGCTCACCGATGTGACTTTGCCCGACAATATCACAAAGATACCGAGCTATATGCTATATAACACGTCCATAACCGCCATAGATCTGAAAGAGGGTATCACAGTTATTGATGCCAATGCGTTTTATGGCTGCAAGAAGCTGGAAAAAATCACATTGCCGTCCACTCTCAACACGCTCGGCTCATATGTGTTCCAGAATTGTGAGAAACTCACAAGCATCGTGATTCCTTCTAATGTGACTGCAATTCCCACCAACTGCTTTAGCGGATGCACGCTTCTGTCCGACATTGAGCTACAAGGAAGTGTTAAGAGTATCGCAAGCCGCGCTTTCTACAACTGCAAGGCTTTGAAATCATTCAAGATACCTGCCACAACTACCTCACTTGGCACCTATGCGTTCTCGGGGTGTTCTAATCTTGCAAGCATTGACCTCAATTGCAAGGCAACGACATTGCCAGGCTATTTGTTGCAAAATTGCACTGCTTTGACGGATGTTGTGGTTCCATCCACATTCACCACATTCAGCTCGAATATGGTGAGCGGTTGCAGCAAGAGCTTGAAATTGTGGCTTTTGGGCAAGACTCCTGCAAAGAATAGCAGTAATACTACATTCCAGTTGTCGACTGGCGTCTATGCTACGGTCGTGGTACCATTTGGCCTCACTGAGACTTACCGCAACGCATCCACCTATTGGACTAAACCCACTATCATTGAGGTGGAACCCGAACTTGCCGGAATCACACAGAATGCTACTGTGACTACCGACGACTCGGCCACTTTGAATATGTCGCTTGATTTTGCATATCCTGCCGACATGGCAGTACCCGAGGCATTTGCTGAAATTAACGACAAGGCATTTTTTTCGGCACTTGGAGAGAATATAAAGGTGACATTGAAATATGGCAAATCACCCGCATCGGTGTATGTTGAAACTGATGCCGCCGTTGACGGATTGGCATGCACGGCGACGCTTTCCTCTCTTGAGGCTTCGACAGAATATGAGGGATGGTGGATAATTACCATTGGCAACGACATCCATGAATATGCTTTCGAAAATTTCACCACAGATAAACTGACCGGAGTGGAGGCGACGGGTGTCAATAATGCTTTCCCTGACGGGACCCGCTGGTATAATCTGCAAGGTGTGGAGATTCCACGGCCTACTCATAGCGGAATCTACATTTGCAATGGCAAGAAAGTAGTAGTGGTGAATGAGAGATAGTATAATATCGATATTGTTATCTATGATGGTTCTTGCCTCATGTGAGCGTGGTACTCCCATGGTGAATCTCGGCGTCGACGATGTGTATTATATCACACGGATGCAGAAGCTACGCCTTGAGTCGGCACTTACCGGTAAGGACTATCGATGGACCTTGCACCGGGTCGGGATTCCCGACTCGGTGCTATCCTCTGATCGCAGCATGATTTTCTTGGCACGCGACGAAGGCTCATATCGTATTTCTTTTGATATAATCGACGACTCCACGCCCTATCATCACGATTTTGTGGTGAACGTGCTTCATGAGGAGGTAGAGTATAGTGCCTATATAGCTCGTGTATATGAATATTGTCCGGCACCCGGTCAGTTCATCAACACTATGCCGCTATATGAGGATGGCGACACTTATAGCGATATGCTAAGAAAGTGCGAGGAGTCTGTTTCGGGAAAGAACGACGTGCTCGTGTCGCTTGGCGGCTATGGTGGCTATATGACTTTCGGATTCGACCACACTGTGATAAACGTGGCAGGCGAGCGCGATTTCATGATTTTGGGAAATACATTCTATGAGTTGACGAATCCTGAGAAGAAGGGCGGCTCGGCTGAGCCGGGTATTGTGATGGTGAGCTACGACGTGAATGGCAACGGACTGCCCGATGATGCGTGGTATGAGCTTGCCGGAAGCGAATACTATAAACCCGGAACGCTGCACGGATATTCCATCACTTATAGCCGCCCTGACGAGGCAAAAACTCCGGTGCCCGACAAGATGGGCTTTCTGAGCGATACGGAGTATATTAAATGGACCGATTCGGAGGGAAGGGATGGATATGTGGCGAGAAACATATATCACGCACAGCCATATTACCCTATGTGGGTGGATGCCGACGAGCTTTCCTTTACGGGAAGCCTGCTGCCCGACAATGGCGTGGACCAAAGTGGGATTGGAACCTATTTTGTGCTATACTCTTTTGATTGGGGATATGTCGACAACCATCCGAATGAATATGAGGAACTTAACAGTTTCGACATTTCGTGGGCTGTCGATGCTTTCGGCAACAGTGTATGTCTTCCCGGTGCAGATTTCATAAGGGTGTACACAGGAGTGAACCAATATTGTGGCTGGATAGGGGAGACCTCTACCGAGATATGCCGCGCACAGGACCTGCACATAAAAATTGTGGGCGACATTCCCGATGATCCGATAAAATGATACATTCATAATGATTATGGACAATAATAGCAATATGATAAAGAAACTTTATTTATGTTCGGCATTGACGGTCGCTGGTATTCAACTATTGAATGCCGCTACGCCGCTTGCCGACTATTCCGATGGCGTGTTTGTAGTAAATGAAGACTGGTATGGCCACTGCAATTCCACCATAAACTTCCTTAAAGGTGATGGTGAGTGGATCTACCGTGTGGTTCAACAAGAAAATCCCGGTTTTGAGCTTGGTTGCACCAACCAGTATGGTGCAATCTACGGCGGCAAATTCTACTTGATAGCAAAGCAGGATAAAGACCCCGGTGCAAGCACCTATGGCGCTCGCATCACTGTGTGCAGTGCCAATGATATGTCAATACTGAAGCAAATAAGGATTATATCGACCGATAAGAACGCCACAAGCGGCCCCGACGGACGAGGATTCCTCGGAGTGGATGAGCATAAGGGATATGTGGGGTCGAGCAATGGAATATTTGTCCTCGATCTTGACAATCTTGAGATTGTCGGCTACATTTCGGGCACTGAGAATGGTGCTGAGACGGGCTATGATGAGCTGTATGGTGGACAGATAGGCAATATGGTTCGTGTCGACGACTATGTATATGCCGTACACCAAAGTAAGGGGCTGCTTGTGATCGACGCGGCCACCGACAAGGTGGTGGATGTTGTAGAAGCTCCCGATGGTAAGGGCTTTGGCTCTGTGGTGCTATCAAAAGACGGCAATCTGTGGCTTAGTATTGCGACCAACTCTTCGGGAGGGGCCGATAAAAGCATAATGAGGCTGAATCCTGTTACCCGAGAGTCGTCGGTAATCGCTCTGCCCGAAGGAATCTACGGCCCTGCCAATTCCTGGTATGCATGGACGCCCGATGGATTCTGTGCAAGCACAAAGCACAACGTGCTATATTGGAATGGCGGAGCGAGTTCGTGGTTCAGTGGCTCGCAAGTTTTCAAATATGATATTGACAATAATGTGTACTCAAAGATTATCGACCTTGACGCCGATGGGGAGAATTGGAAAATCTACGGATGCTCAATGCGTGTTCATCCTATCGATGACGAGCTATATGCATCACTGTTCCATGAGTTTGGCAATAAGGCTTATATTTTCCGCCGTTATGATTCATGTGGCTCCAAGATTGAGGATTTCAGCATGATAGAGAATTATTGGTTCCCATCATTGCCGGTTTTCCCCGACGTGGCAGCACCTGAGATGCGAACTTTCGAACAGAGCATTAGCTCCACCGAGCCTACGGAGATTGCACTACGCGGACTCGCTACCGACGATGATAATATTGACGCCGCAATCGTCTATTCTTTGGGCGACGTGGATGTGAGCGGCAGCAGTAGGGTCGATGTGAGGGTGGCTGATGGTAAATTGGTGATTACACCCGTTGATGTGAAAGAGGGAGAGACGTGTACTATCGAAATAAAAGCCAATAGCAATGGCAAGGTGGTGAGCGGAGAGTCGAAAGTCGTATTTGGCAATAGTGGAGCCGTCGATGCAAGCAAGGTCGACAGCACATTCAGCATAGCCACATATATGCGAAATATTGCGGTTAATGGAATTGAGGATACCGAATTGGTGGAAATCTACTCTGCTACAGGGGCGCTTGTGGCTGTTGCTAAAGTGTCGGACGGCTCGGCGCGTGCCACATTGCCGTCGGCAGGTGCTTATGTGGTGGTTGCAGGGGACAAAGCTTCTAAGGTTATTGTGAGATAAGCTGCTACATCAGCATATTTTGGCCGGTATTTTGTGTGCTTACGCAAAATATCGGCTTGTTTGATATATGATATTTGTGGATTTTAACTATATTTGCAAAAATGTGTCATAATTCATATAACAACTATGGAAATAAAGAGATTCTTCGCAATTCTATCGGCTTTTGTTCCGTGTATTGCTATTTTGGCTGAGAGCTACACGATCGAGTTCGCTAAATCGACAACGTCGGGCACCAAAGTCTCAAAGGCCGACTTCGTGGAGACTTTTGTCAGTAGTGGGGCGGAGAATATATCGGCAGTGAGCAGCGCTTCCTATTGCTATACGGCCGTTGGAGCCATTCAGCTTGGCTATGGCCACGATGGCGGCAACTTCAGCATTCAGCTCGACAAAGAAGCTCAGGTAACGCCCACGAGCATAGAGATAGTGGCACAGCAATACAAGAATGATGCCGGAAGCATGAAGGTGCAATATTCGCTTGACGGCTCTATCAATAGCGTGTCGCCCGGCTTAGGCTCGATGGATTTGTCGACAGAGCAGTCGACGCTGGTCTATGAGGTGCTTGAAGGCTCCGGAATGGGAATAATCAAGGCATTGCGAATATCATCTACGGCAAGAGCATATATAAAATCAATCAAGGTGAACTATTCGGAGCACGGCGGATTGGAATCGGCCGATGCCGTGCAGCCGCGCTTAATGATAGGGTCAGTGCCTGAAGGACTTATGCTGCAATGTCACGGAGAGCCGACGGTAGTGTCGATTTATGACGTTTCGGGAAGGCTGTCGGCACGTCTCGCCGTACAAGAGCCGGCTGTGACGGTGCCTTTGCCCAAAGGGTTTTATGTGGTGACTGTGACCGGTGAGAAATCGCAAGTGGCAGTGGTCAGATAGTGCCTGAGGAGGCTATTATGAAAAAAGGCGTGGATATTGGTTCCACGCCCTGATACTAATTAATATTGTTCTTAGTCCTTATTTTATAAGGTATTGCGAGCTGATTGACTGGTTCTCGTGAACACGGCGTATTGTATCGGCGAAAAGTCCGGCAATGCTAAGAATGGTTACTTTCTTGCAATCCTTGTTCAATGGAATACTGTTGGAGAAAATCATCTCGGTGAGTGAGCTTTCGTCGATACGCTGTGATGCGGGATCGCTCATTATGGCGTGTGAAGCCAAAGCCCGTACCGAGCGTGCGCCATTTTCCATCATCAGGTTGGCTGCCTTGCAGATAGTTCCGGCAGTGTCGACCATATCATCGACGAGAATCACATCCTTATCCTTCACGTCGCCAATGATAGTCATATTCTCGACCACATTGGCTTTCGCGCGCTGCTTGTGGCAGAGCACGAGCGGAGTGTTGAGATACTTTGCATAGGAATTGGCGCGTTTTGCCCCACCAACGTCAGGTGATGCAATAACCAATTCTTTGAGCTTCAGCGACTGAATGTAGGGGATGAAGCACGAAGAAGCGTAGAGGTGGTCAACAGGGACATTGAAAAAACCTTGAATCTGGTCGGCATGGAGGTCCATAGTGATCAGGCGGTCGATACCTGCCACGCTGAGCAAGTCGGCAACGAGTTTAGCGGCTATCGACACACGCGGCTTGTCCTTGCGATCCTGACGCGCCCAACCAAAATAGGGTATGACGGCAATAATTGATTTTGCCGAGGCACGCTTGGCCGCATCAATCATCAGTAACAGCTCCATGAGGTTGTCGCAGTTGGGGAATGTCGATTGAATTAAATAGACTTCACATCCTCGGATTGACTCCTCGAATGAAACTTCAAACTCACCGTCGGCAAAATGCTGAATGTTCATTTTGCCAAGTTCTACACCAAGCTCTTGGCAGATTTGCTCTGCTAAATAATGGGATTTGGTTCCAGAAAAAATCTTAAATGGAGGTAATGAGTCACACATAATACGTTATATGTATATAGGCTTTAAATTTTCTGCAAAGTTACAAAAATCTATTATATTTTATATCACTGTGGCTAATATTTTCAATTCTCTTTGGCTATTTTCTTTTTTGTGTTGAACTTTCTCCGAGGAGTGATTTTCCATATAACGGCGTTGTTTGCGGCGATTTCGGTGTTGAAAGGCGTGTCGATTCCGAAATTCACCACTTTTGATGTGTTGCCGAGAAGTTCGGTTGCCGTGACCTCGCTTTGTCTCAATCCGAGACATTCGAAAGCATGCGCGGGGATGTTGATTCCTATATTGCATGGCTTGTTGTCGAAATTCACGGCGATGAGCAGTGTCTCGTTTTTGTAGCTGCGCAGGTAGGTGAATTGTCGGTGAGGATTCAGGTTGCCGTAATTCACATACATCAGGTCGAAGAAGTCGCCTTCGGCGATAGCCCGCTCGGTGTTGCAAAGCGATAGGATGCGGCGGTAGGTGTCGCGAAGCCTCAGCTCGTATCGCGACAGATGCTCATCGTCGCATTTGCCGTGGTTGTACCAACGACGCACTGTCGGGATGCTCCAGTAGTCGAAAATTGTGGTTCGTCCGTCGCGTCCGCTGAATCCCTCGGCGTCGATAGCCCGCTCGCCGAGCTCTTGCCCTTGATATATCATCATCGGGCCACGTGCTATGGTGGCGCTCACCACGAGCGAGGGAATGACAAGCGAGGCGTCACCGGCATATTGCCACGAGGCAAAGCGCTGCTCGTCGTGGTTCTCAAGGAAATTGAGCATGTGGTGTGAGATTCCGTCGACTGTCTGCCAGCAATTGGTGAGGCTTGCCGCCGATACGTTGTTGCATTGTATTCCGCGCAGTGTGTCGTATAGGTTCACCTTGTCGTAGAGATAGTCGAAATGCCCATTATATATGTAGTCGCGATATAGATTGACATCATAAATTTCGGCAATGAATATGATATTCGGGTATTTCTCTTTCACAAGGGGCACAGCCCATTTCCAGAATTGCACGGGCACCATGTGTGCCATGTCGCAACGGAATCCGTCGATACCCTTCGAGCACCAGAACCGCAATATGTTCAGCATCTTGAACCATGTGTTTGGAATAGGGGAGAAGTGCCATGAGCCGTTGCCGTAGTCGACGCCGTAGTTCAGTTTTATGGTCTCATACCAGTCGTTTTTGCCTGGGAATGCCGAGAAGCAGTCGTTGCCTGTGGCACGTGCCGGAAATTCCATGTAGGCATCATCACCCTCGCCGAGATACACATCGTGAGGAGCGAATTGCTGACGTGGGATATAGTAGAAATTATTTGAGGGAGAGAATTGTTGTGTGCTGTCGTCGCCCTCACCCAAGTCCTCGATGCCCGTTGGCTTCACGTCGGAGTGATATTGACGCGACACATGGTTGGGGATAAAGTCGATAATCACCTTCATCCCTGCATTGTGGGTTCGCTTCACGAGAGCCTCAAACTCGTCCATGCGGTTGTTCACGTCGACGGCTATATCGGGGTCGATGTCGTAGTAATCCTTGATTGCGTAGGGCGAGCCGGCGTTGCCTTTAACCACATAGCGGTTGTCGGGCTTTATGCCGTAGGCTGAATAGTCGGTGGTTGTGGCGTGTTCTATAATTCCGGTGTACCAAATATGCGTCACACCCAACTCCTTGATTTTCGACAGGACCAAATCGTTGATTTCGTTCATTTTTCCCACTCCGTTCTGCTCTATTGTGCCGTATGGGACACATGAGTCGCACGCATTGGTGTAGAGGCGTGGGAAAAGTTGGTAAATGACAGGCTTTGTGGATTTTTTTTCAGTCGGTGTCATTGCTTGTTGCTATGTTTTTATGAAAATGTTGATTTTTTAAAATTGTTATCGCCTCACTATAGCCCTTATCGGCAATCTCCCACATGGCTTTCAGGCTGAAAACCTTGTGATTTGCAATGCTGTCCATCTGAATAAGCACGTCGCATAGTGCCATGTCGGTCTCCATATTGCATCTCGACATCATCTTGTAGCTTCGATGTGCAATCTCAAGAATCGAGGGCTTGAATTTTTCCTCGTGAATGAAAGGGCTTACGTTGACTCCTATGAGCACGTCGCATTGATTCCTTATAACCCATGCCGGAAGATTGTGCAGCACGCCGCCGTCGACGTAGTGCGTGCCTTCGATTCTAATCGGGCTGAAAACTATGGGAATGCAGCAGGATGCAGCCACTCTTTCGGCTAACGGGCCGCTCTTGAACACCTTTGTGGTGCAATTGTCGATGTCGGTGGCGCATACGTAAGTGGGTATGCTCAGCTCCTCAATGTTGCTTACGGGAATGCTTTTGCGCAGGAAGCGTATAAACTTGTTCATCCTGAAAAAGCCGTCTTTGGGCACACTAAGCTCGGCAAGGTCGTTGAACGTCTTGTCGACAAAAGCACGCATCATCTCATCGGCTGTCATTCCGGCCGCATACATACATGCTACAACGCTGCCTGCGCTTACTCCGGCAATAACCGATGGCTTTATTCCGCACTCCTCAAGGGCTTTAAGGACTCCTATATGGGCGAATCCGCGTGCTCCGCCACCACTCAGCGCAATGCCGAATGTGCGGTTTGAGTCGCTCATATTTTGGTCCTTTGTCATAATCTGTAGATTTTTCTACAAAATTAACCAATATCTTTTATAAAATGTGACATTCCGACCAAAAATGTCCAAAAAAGCAGCCATTATCGGAGCGCATAGCTATTCATTATGAACGTGGCGCTATTGCCGCGATTCTGCTGTAAGTTTCGGGGCATTTGCAGTCGTGGTGCCGGGTCACAAGCGAAATCCGCGCAGGAATTCCTCGGTGCTCATGCGGCGTTTTCCCGCTACTTGAATTGATAGAATCTCTATCCATGCCCCGTCGCCGCAGGCAATTTTCAGGCGCTTGCCATCGGTGCTCATAGTGCCGGGAGCTATGGTGCCGTCGGCTGAGATTATTCTGTCGAGAGGCACGTTGTCGGGCAATGCTGTGGCGTATATTTTGGCGTGGTGGGTCTTGCCGGAAGCATCGGTAATGTCGGTCCAAGCGGCGGGATAGGGCGACAAGCCACGAATGTGGTTGTAGACGTCGGTCGCGCTGCGTGCCCAGTCGATGTGGCATGTATCTGTGAAAATTTTCGGTGCCGGGGTGGCGTCGGCCCCACGATTGCATAGCTCATCTTGCGGAATGGGATGCACTTCGTCGCGCAGAATGGCCTCTACGGTCTCAATCACCATGTCGGCACCCATCATCATAAGTCGGTCATGCACTATACCCACATTGTCGGTCTCGGCAATCGGGATGCTGCGCTGCTGTATTATGTCGCCGGTGTCGATTTCCTGCTTCAGGAAGAATGTGGTCACGCCCGTCACCGTGTCGCCGTTCATTACCGCCCAGTTGATAGGTGCAGCTCCACGATATTTTGGCAGTAGCGACGCATGGAGGTTGAATGTGCCGAGGGGCGGCATCGACCATACGACCTCGGGCATCATCCTGAATGCTATTACGATTTGCAAGTCGGCATTGAGGGAGCGAAGCTGCTCCACAAATTGCGGGTCTTTCAACTTTTCGGGCTGCAATAGCGTCAGGTTGTGCTCCACGGCATAGAGCTTTACGGCCGATTGCACCACTTTGTTGCCGCGACCGCCTATTTTGTCGGGCATGGTCACGACTCCCACTATGTTGTATCCGCCTTTGACCAGACGGTCGAGACTCTCCACTGCAAAATCTGGAGTCCCGAAAAATACTATTCTAAGATCTTTCTTGTCGCGTATCATATTAGGTAAATGTGTTCGCTTGTCAAATGCTTGAAAAATTCACTATGCGAGGATTAATCGTCGGTGTAGTGCTTTAGCACACGGCGGTAGGAATTGAAAATCTTCGATTTCGATACAAATCCCACATATTTCCCATTCTCCACTACCGGCAGGTTCCACGCATTGGTGTCGTCGAAGAGCTTCATCACCTTGTCCATCGACTCGCCAACCTCGATTTTCGCAGGCACCATGGCCATGAATTTGCTTACTCTCATTTTTCTGTAAAGGTCGGGGCGGAACATTATATTCCTGATGTCGTCGAGCAGCACAATTCCGAGCAGAGTGCCTTTGTCGTCGGTCACGGGGAATAGGTTGCGGTTCGACCGGGAGATCACGTTCACCATCTCCTTCAGTGTCATGTCGGGGTGTACGGCAATAAAGTCGGTCTCTATCACGCTGTCCATCTTCAGCAGCGTGAGCACGGTCTTGTCCTTCTCATGCGTGAGCAGCTCGCCTCGCTGGGCAAGACGCATTGTATAGATGCTATAAGGGAGGAACAAGCGAATCGTGCCGTAGGATATTGTGGAGACTATGAGCAGCGGCAGGAACAGCTCATAGCCGCCGGTCATCTCGGCAGTGAGGAAGATAGCCATCAGAGGAGCGTGCATTACCGCCGACATTACTCCGGCCATTCCCATCAGTGCGAAGTTCTTTGTAGAGAGTTCTCCGTCGCAAAGTCCGAGGGTGTTGACGAGTATCGCAAAGAAAAAGCCTGCCATACAACCTACATATAGCGATGGTGCGAAAGTTCCGCCCACACCTCCGCTGCCATTAGTGGCGCTTGTGGCAAAAACTTTGGCAAGGATTATGAGTCCGATGAACAAAATTACCATCCACACGTCGTGGCGGTAGTCGTAGAAAAGGCTACCGTCGAATATCTGCGAGAATTGTCCGTTAAGCAACAAGTTGATTGGTCCGTAGCCTTCGCCGTAGAGCGGAGGAAATAGGAAAATGAGCGAACTTAAAATCACCGAGCCAAACGCAAATTTCATCCATGGATTTTTCAGGCGTCCGAAAGTGCGCTCCATCATGTTCATCACTTTTGTGAAATAAAGCGATACGAATCCGCAGAAGATGCCAAGCAAAATCACGTAAGGGATGCGCGCGGTGAAGAATGGCTCGCTTTGCGAGAAGAAGAACTCAACGTCGTAGCCGGTGAACACGTAGGCCACCGTGGCTCCTGTGATTGATGCAATCATTAGCGGCATCACCGACACGGCAGTGAGGTCGAGCATCAGCACCTCAATCGTGAAAAGCATGCCTGCGATTGGGGCCTTGAAGATTCCGGCTATACCCGCAGCGGCTCCACAACCCACAAGCAGCATGAGAATGCGTGGCGAGAGGCGGAACGCGCCGCCGAGATTGGAGCCGATAGCGGCGCCCGTGAACACTATCGGGCCCTCGGCTCCCACCGATCCTCCGAACCCAATTGTCACAGAGCTTGCCACGAGCGATGTCCACATGTTGTGAATCTTCAGGCGGCTCTTTTTCTGCGATATGGCATATAGCACGCGCGTGACGCCGTGCGATATGTTGTCGCGCACGACGTATCGCACGAAAAGGCTCACTATCAGTATGCCCACGATTGGGAATATGAGGTAGGAATAGTTGCCGCTGGTGATTGACACGTTGGCGGTGAGCAACGAGGCTATCGTCGAGATTATGAGTTTCAGCAGCAGTGCCGCGAATCCCGACACCAATCCTACGACAAGTGCGAGCAGGAGCACGAAATTGCGCTCGGTGATGTGTCTCTCACGCCACATCAGCATTTTCATATACCAACCGCGAACCCTTTGACTTTCAGTTATATCTTTCTGCATATACAAAAAACAATCTTTAGTGTGTTGAGTGAATTCGACTTGTGCTATATACCCCTGCCGGTTATCACGGTTTCCACCGTGTAGGCCATTATCTTCAGGTCGTTCAGCAACGACATGTTTTCGAGATATATCAAGTCATACTTCATTCGTTCAATCATTTCTTCCACATTCTTGGCATAGCCGAACTTCACCATTCCCATCGACGTGATTCCGGGGCGCACTTGGTGCAGAAGCGTGTACGAAGGAGCCTTCTTTATAATTTGGTCGATGTAGTACTGCCGCTCGGGACGTGGACCCACTATCGACATGTCGCCTTTCAGCACGTTCCAGAATTGAGGCAACTCGTCGATGCGATATTTGCGCATGAATTTCCCGAAAGGCGTTATTCGGCTGTCGTTGTCGCCGCTCGACAGACGCGGAATGCCTCCTTCCTCGGCATTGGGATACATTGTGCGGAACTTATAGATCATGAAGGCCTTATTGCGCAGGCCAATGCGTTCTTGCTTGTAGATTATGCCACCTTTTGACTCCGTCTTGATTCGGAATGCAATGAATATGAGGAATGGAGCGAGAATTATCAGCGACAGAGATGCCAGCAGGCAGTCGATGACTCGCTTCGCATTGGCGGCGCCATGCCCCATGTTGCTTCCTGAGATGTCGACGAGGGGCTCGCCGTGGAAATCCGAGAGTCGCACCCTTGATACGAGAATATTGTAGATATCGGGCATTATTTTTACCGGCAAGTTGAGCGGAAACAGCGTGTTCACGGTGTTGAGAATCATCTTGGCGTCGTGTCGGGGAGGAATCACGATAAGTTCCTTGATGTCGCAGCGTGCACACACGTCGGCAATGTCAGATATTGGGTAGACAGGATACCGGGCATTGACGGTAACCTGCTCGCCCGGAATGGCCACCATTCCCACTATGTTGTATCCAAGATTGTTGGGACTGTTGGCCATCTTGTTGGCGAAGTTCACGGCTTTTTTTCCGGCACCGATTATCAGGGTGTTGAATTTCCACTCGCCGCACATTATTTTCTTTGATGCTATGCTTGTAGTTGTGAGTCGGAATGTGTATACAGTGACGAAGTTGATAACGAGAAACAGCAATATTAGCTCATAGCTGTAGGTTCGCTCACTCACAAGGTCGTTGATGATGGCTATGAAGAACACCATTAGGGCCGAGACGAACGACGAGGTGAGCGTCTGCACAAGTTCCTGCATGCGCGACTTGCGGAAAGCCTCGGTGTAGTATCCCGACAGGTAGTAGATGCCCATCATGGCAATAGGGAACAGCAACTGCCCGAGAATCACGTTTTCCGACGATAGGAATGAGCCTAAACTTGTGAATCCCTGTGAGAGTATGCGGTTCTCTCCGAAATAGAAACGCGCACAGTTGTATAGTAACATTGCGATATTCGACGATATATAGTCGCCGGCAATATATTTCAACCTTTGTAGTCTTGCGCTAATCACTTTCAGTAACTTTTGTTATTTTCTCAAAATCTTGAATGAGCCGTCGGCTGAAATCTTGATGATACTTGAGGCCCTGACCGCGATGCTGTCGTCTTGCCGGTAGCCCACCACATAGTCTACGCCATTCTTTATCTCGTCGCTGATTTGGGCGAAAGTCATTGCTCCCGGCTCACCGCTGATATTTGCCGATGTTGATACTATCGGACGTCCGAACTGCCGGCAAAGCCGGTTGGAGAATCGCTCTCGGCTGATGCGGATGCCGATGCTTGAATTTTCGCCCAGGAGGTTAGCCGCTAAGTTGTATGCTCCCTCGTAGACTATCGTCAGCGGTGACACCGCGACCTCAATCAGTTGGTATGCAATCTCGGGAACTTCGCTCACATATCGCTCTATGCGGGCCTCGTCGTCGAGCAGCACAAGCATTGCCTTGCTGTCGTCGCGGCGTTTAAGCTCATATACACGGCGCACTGCGTCGGCATTTGTGGCATCGCATCCTATGCCCCATATCGTATCGGTGGGATATAATATAATACCTCCTTTACGCAATATCTCGACGCATTTCTTTATATCATCTTCCATACATTCATGACTTCTACGATTAACAAAGATACAACAAGTTTTCTATTTGACGAAATTTTTTTGTGTTTGCGCTGAAAAATAGTGGCTAAAAGCGATGTGTGAGGGCATTTCTGGGGGGTGGATGGTTGTAGGTCACGAAAAAGGGCCGGAGTGCCGCTGTGGCGTTCCAACCCTTTGAGTGACGGCCGCGTAACGGCCGTGTGGATGCGTATTACTTTTATATTCGCTCAAGCACGGTTGCCACAAGGTCTTGAACGGCTGTCTTGTAGTTTGGCGTTGCAGCTTTCGACATGCGGTTGGCGATTATGGCGCACACCGTCATTGCCTTATGTCCCATCAGGCGTGCCATGCCCTGTAATGCGGCGCTTTCCATCTCATAGTTGGTAATTGGGCGTCCGTTGTGCCTGAAGGCGCTTATCCGGCTGTTCAGCTCGGGCTCGGCGAGAGGCAGGCGCAGCTCTCGTCCCTGCGGGCCATAGAATCCCACAGCCGATATGGTGAATCCGTGTACCATGTCGTCTTTTCCTATTCTTGCCACAAGCTCCTCGTCGGCATCGACAATATACGGTTTTGCCCACAGCGGATTCCAATTGACATATTCGCACAGCTCTTTCTCAAATTCAAGGTCGCTCACGCTGTTGCGCCCGGCATAGAAATTAAGCACTCCGTCGAACCCGATGGCCTTAGATGCGACAACCGGTGTTCCAACGGCCAAGTCGGGCTGAAGCGCGCCCGATGTGCCGATTCTCACAATCGACAGTTGTCGGAAGTTCTCCTTCAGCGTGCGAGTGGTAAGGTCGATATTGGCAAGTGCGTCGAGCTCATTGATTACGATGTCGATATTGTCGCTGCCTATGCCGTGCGACAGGCACATAATCGGTTTGCCCTTGAAGGTTCCTCCTATAGTGTGAAATTCGCGGCTCGATACCTCAAAATCGCGTGTGTCGAAGAATGATGCCACCATGTTTACTCTATTAGGGTCGCCAACGACGATAATGTTGTCAGTAAGCTGTTCCGGCAGTAGATGCAGATGGAAAATGCTGCCGTCGGCGTTAACAATTAATTCCGATTCAGGAAAAATTTTCTTAATCATAGCTAAAAGATTTAATCGTGTGATAAGAATGCAAATATAATAAAACTTTTCGGCATTTGAAACATGGTTTGGCATCAAAAAATTTTATGCACGGATTTTATGCCTTTATTTATGTGGGATTGTGTTTTGAGGATATATGAATGCCCTCATTTTAGCGAGAAGATTCCGGGCATATCCTGCTGATTCATAGTGCTTATCGAGCCGTGTGGCGCTATAAATGCACTTTTCGTTTGTGTATTCGGTCTATTTTTATTATCTTTGTATGATTAAATGAAGTAGTGTGATTTAGGATTAAAAGCTGAATTATGCTGATTCTGAGAATATAACAGAAAAATATGGCAGAAGATCGTATTATAAAGATTAACATTGAAAATGAGATGAAGTCGTCGTACATCGACTATTCGATGTCGGTGATTGTGTCTCGTGCATTGCCTGATGTGCGCGATGGCTTCAAGCCTGTGCACCGCAGGGTATTGTTCGGAATGAATAAACTTGGAGTAGGGTCGTCGTCGCCGACACTGAAGTCGGCGCGTATCGTAGGAGAGGTGATGGGAAAGTATCACCCTCATGGCGACTCTTCGGTATATCTCACGATGGTGAGAATGGCACAAGACTGGTCGTTGAGGTATCCTCTTGTGTACGGGCAGGGAAACTTTGGCTCTATCGATGGCGACAGCCCGGCCGCAATGCGTTACACCGAGGCGCGACTGAAGGAGATGGGCGAGGAGATGATGCGCGACATCGATGAGGATGCGGTGACTATGGTGCCTAACTTTGACGCACGCTTGGTGGAGCCAGAGGTTCTGCCTACGCGTTTCCCTAATCTGCTTGTGAACGGAGCGTCGGGCATTGCCGTGGGAATGGCTACCAACATGGCTCCACATAATCTCACAGAGTCGATCAACGCATGCCTTGCGCTCTTGGAGAATCCCGAGCTTGAGATATCTGACCTTATGGAGTATATCAAGGCTCCCGATTTCCCCACGGGTGGCATAATCTATGGCTATGATGGCGTGAAGAAGGCATTCGAGACCGGGCAGGGCCGAATCGTGGTGCGTGCCAAGACGGAGATTGAGACCGATGAATACAATGATAAAATAATAGTATCGGAGATTCCCTACAACGTGAACAAGCGCATCCTTATCGAGAGCATAGCGCAGCTCGTGGAGGAGAAGAAAATCGACGGTATATCCAATATCAATGACGAGAGCGACCGCCAGGGAATGCGAATTGTCATCGACATCAAGCGTGATGCCAATGCAAATGTGGTGCTGAACAAGCTGTTCAAGATGACGCAATTGCAGTCGTCGTTCAGTGTTAACAACGTGGCCTTGGTTAACGGACGCCCACAGACGCTTAACTTGAAGCAGATACTCACTCACTTCATCGCTCATCGCGACGATGTGGTGATTCGCCGCACGAAGTTTGAGCTGCGCAAGGCCGAGGCGCGCGCACACATTGTGGAGGGCCTGATTATAGCGTC
>JBJEKJ010000110.1:0-7606 GCA_051878575.1 Muribaculaceae bacterium
CCCTCTATCTCGTGGAGCTGAAAATCAACAAGTCGGCGGCCGATGCAATGGCGCAGATCGACGACAAGAACTACCCCGCCCGCTTCCGACAGCTGAGCCTCCCCATCATCAAGGTGGGCATCAACTTCAGCACCGACGAGCACACCATCACCGAGTGGCTTATCGACGACCCCCGCAAGGCATAGGTCAGCGAAGTGGCATGGCAATTCTTTAGAATGAGCGAAAAAGCCTGATAGTTGACGCATATATGAATATAATTTCGTAAATTGCGCCCAATTTAGGAATATAGATTATTTAATGCACAAAATGAAGACATACTTGGTGACGGGTGGCGCCGGATTTATTGGCGCCAACTTCGTGAAATATATATTGAGGAAATACGGCGACGATGTGAGAGTGGTGATTCTCGACGCATTGACCTATGCCGGCAACCTGAAAACCATCAAAGAGGAGACAGAGCTGCCCAACGTGTCGTTCTTCAAGGGCGACATCAACGACAGTGCGCTCGCCGACAATATTTTTGAGGTGTTCGACGTGGACTATGTGGTGAATTTTGCCGCCGAGAGCCATGTCGACCGCAGCATCAACAATCCGCGCCTCTTTCTTGAGACCAACATACTCGGCACTCAGAATATGCTTGAGTGTGCCCGCCGCTCATGGCTTATAGGCAAGGACGAGCATGGCAAGTGCATATACAAGGATGGAAAGAAATTCCTGCAAATCTCCACCGACGAGGTGTATGGCTCGCTGAGCAAGGACTTCGACGTGGCTCAGCCGCTGCATCTTGCTGACGACGTGAGGCGTGTGGTGGAGGGCCGCACCGACATCACCACCTTTGGCCGTGAGTTTTTCACCGAGAGCAGGAACTTAGAGCCGCGCTCGCCATATTCGGCATCGAAGACGAGTGCCGACCTTATTGTGCTTGCCTACCACCACACCTACGACTTTCCGGTGAACATCACCCGGTGCAGCAACAACTATGGGCCCTATCATTTCCCGGAGAAGCTGATTCCGCTTATCATCAACAACATCTTGGAGGGAAAGAAACTGCCGGTCTACGGCAAGGGCGAGAACGTGCGCGACTGGCTTTATGTGACCGACCACGCCAAAGCCATCGACATGGTGCTGCGCAGCGGACGCATAGGCGAGGTGTACAATATCGGAGGCTTCAATGAGGAGAGCAATATCAATATCGTGCGCCTCGTGATCGATATTATAGCCGAAACCATGAGGTCGAAGCCCGAGTACCGCCACCTGCTCAAGTGCGATGTGCGCGACGTGAACTATGGGCTCATAGAGTTTGTCGCCGACCGTCCGGGCCACGATATGCGCTATGCCATCGATCCCACAAAGATAGCCACTGAGCTCGGATGGTATCCCGAGACGCCATTCAGCGAGGGAATAAGGCTGACGGTGCAATGGTATCTCGACAATAGAGAGTGGGTCGATGATGTGATTTCGGGCGATTACAGGCAATATTACGAGTCGATGTACGGCAACCGCTGATCACCGGCATCGAGGTGACGCGCGAGGCTGCGGAAATTCACTAATTCACGACGATTTACCACAAAATAAATTATAAACAAGAAATTTGAGCTACGCATTATGAAAGGTATAGTTTTGGCAGGAGGCTCAGGCACCAGACTCTATCCAAGCACTAAGGGCGTGTCGAAGCAGTTGATTCCGATTTACGACAAGCCGATGGTGTATTACCCCATATCGGTGCTTATGCTTGCCGGCATACGCGATATATTGGTGATTTCCACTCCCGACGACATTCAGGCCTTTCGGCGCCTTCTCGGCGACGGCAGTGAGATCGGCGTAAACTTCACGTTTGCAGTGCAGCCATCGCCCGACGGCCTTGCACAGGCGTTTATCATCGGCGAGGAGTTTATTGCAGGCGATGATGTGTGCTTGGTGCTCGGCGACAATATATTCTATGGGCAGAGTTTCACGCGCATGCTCGAGAATGCTTGTGCGGCAGCCGTTGCCGATGGTGTGGCCACGCTGTTTGCCTACAAGGTTAAAGACCCCAACCGCTTCGGCGTGGTGGAGTTTGACGCAGAGGGCAAGGCGCTCTCCATCGAGGAGAAGCCGCAGCGGCCAAAGTCGGATTACGCCGTCACGGGGCTGTATTTTTATCCCAATGAGGTCGTGGAGGTGGCAAAGGGCGTGCGTCCCTCGGCTCGTGGCGAGCTTGAGATAACATCGGTGAATCAGGAATTCCTGCGTCGCGGCAAGGTGCGTGTGCAGACGCTTGGCCGAGGCTTTGCATGGCTTGACACAGGCACTGCCGGCTCTATGCTGGAGGCATCAAACTTCATTCACACCATTCAGAGCCAGCAGGGCGTTCAGGTGGCTGCCCTTGAGGAGATCGCTTTCCGCAAGGGATGGATCGATGTCGACCAACTGAGGGCGATAGCCATGCCGATGTCGAAGAATGAATACGGGCAGTATCTGACGGCCCTTGCATTAGGCTCCATAAAATAGCAAGGAGGGAGACCGACGGTCAGAAGCCGTTGGCGATGGCAATGATTCTATCGGCCTGCGCATCGGTCATAGTGGGATTGCAGGGGAGGCTCAGCTCCTCGCGGTGTATGCGCTCGGTGATGGGCAGGCTTCCGTCGGGAATCGACAGCGGCGATGCCGGCGTGGCGTAGCAACGCTGTCGGTGAGGTGGAATTGGGTAATGGATAAGGGTGGCAATGCCATTGTCGGCGAAGTGGCGTTGAAGTTTGTCGCGGTCGGGGCAAAGCACCGGGAAAATGTGCCACACGCTGCCTTTCCAATGCTCGGGCGATGGCATCGTGATGCGTGCATTGTGTATGCCGCGCATAAGAGCGTCGGCAATTTGTCGGCGTCGGGCGTTGTCGGCGTCGAGATATTTCAGCTTGACGCTTAGCACGGCGGCTTGAATCTCGTCCATGCGGCAATTCCGTCCGCAGTAGTCGAACACATATTTTTTCGAGGATCCGTAGTTGGCAATAGAGCGTACGGCCTCGGCAAGGGCGTCGTCGCATGTCGTCACGGCTCCTGCGTCGCCGAGCGCTCCGAGATTCTTTCCGGGGTAGAAGCTGTGTCCGGCAGCATCGCCGAGCGATCCGGTGAGCCTGTCGGCAATGCCGAAGCGGCATCCGTGGGCCTGAGCATTGTCCTCGATGATTTTCAGGTTGTGGCGCTTGGCAATCTCGCCGATAGCGTCGGTATAAGCGCAGTTGCCATAAAGATGCACAAGCATTATGGCGCGAGTGCGTGATGTTATGGCACATTCTATCAACGAACCGTCGATTTGCATCGTGCGCAAGTCGGGCTCTACAAGCACCGGCCGCAAGCCATTCTCAGTGATTGCGAGTATTGATGCTATGTAGGTGTTGGCGGGTACAATCACCTCGTCGCCATCATTCATTACGCCCAGTTCCTTGTAGGCTCGGAATATTAGCGTGAGGGCATCGAGCCCGTTGCTGCATGCGATGCAGTGTGGCGAGCCGATGTAGTCGGCATATTCATGCTCGAAGCGGTCCGCCTCCTCGCCAAGCAGATACCACCCGCTATGCGTCACCCGAGCCACCGCCTCGGCGATTTCCTCGCCGTGCATAGCCGTCATTTGCTTCAAGTCAAGGTATTTAATCATAATTAGTCGGGTATTTACCGTTAGGTTTATTGATGTAGTCTACTGTTCATGATGGTAGATACCATGTGTAGGTATCGTAGCACACTGCCCTGCCGCCAAATCCTTCCTTTTGGAAAATAAGAGATGAGTTGAGGTATTTGCCATGTTGCTCGGTCGATTTTCCAAAGTCGAAGAATCGGTGACTGCCGGAATAATTGCCTATTATGTGCGCGAATATCAAGTCGAGCGCTCCGATGGCTTTTCCTTGTGGTGAGGCCGAGATATATTGCGAGTGTAGCACCTGAGGGGTGTCGAAAATCACCGTTCCGGCAAGGGGCTCATCGTCGCAGTAGGCTATGAACAGCCTTATCTGCTTGGGAAAGCGATGCTTCAGAAGCAATATTTCTTCAAGTGTATGAACAGGCGAGACTCCGTATTTGCATCGCAAATTTGTCGACAAGATTTGCCAGAAGGCGGAAAAATCGTCACATTCGCGCACATCGACGCCTGCTTTTTCTGCCTTTTTCACGCATCGGCGGCGCAGCTCAGAGAAGCGAGGATGATTGTCGAGGCTGATTGTAGATGAGATTTCACGAGACGATATGGATGCATGACACACTGATGTCAGCGCATATAGGTCCTCCTCGGAAGGCATTGAGTGATATATCCATGGTGATGGCTTATATACTACGGCTGTTGCGCCTATATGGACACTGAGGAAATCATTGATGCCACGGACGATGTCGATCATTAGTCGGGCTGTCATTCGGGCATCGGTAATCAACCCTCCGTAAGTGAGCCCGGCATGAGAAAACACTACAGAGCCGCTGATGTTTGCAGGCAGCAGTGCCACTATTCGCCCTTTCGAGCGTATCACCAAAGAGCAGTCGGTGAAACGGTCGGCATGATAGTCCATATAGTTGCGTCGTAGCAGAAAGGTGGCGTTCTTTGAACAGTCGACAAATTGGTCCCACTCGTGGTGCATCTCGCATGAGTAACGCGTAATTTCAATCGAATTTTCCATCAAGTTGCTTGCGATATTCTAAAAATTCGTCGTATTCGTAGATGTAGTCATCGGGGTCGTAGATGTCGGATGCAAGCACCATGCACACGGCTCCCGATGAGAAATCATCGAGTGTGCGCCAAATATTGGTCTCGAGAATCAGACCTTGATAAGGATGATTCAGAAGTATTGTCTTTTTCTCAGTTCCATCATCGAGGGTCACGGTGAAACTGCCGCTAAGTGCAATAAGCAATTGTTTCAGTTTCTTGTGGGCGTGGCCGCCACGGCTCTCGCCTCCCGGCACGTCATATATCCAGTAGCAGCGGGCAATCTTGAAAGGAATGTCCTTCAGCTCCTCCACCACGGTGAGGTTTCCCCGCGGGTCGCAAATCTTTGGCAAATCTATAATCTTGGCGTCGCTGACCTTCATGTCATTATTATTTTTCTACAAATATACACGATTTTGGCCACAATTCAGCAAAATTCTTTCATGAAATAGGCTTTTTCTGTCGTATAGGATATTTCGGTATATGATTCTATAGGATAATTTCACCCACACGGTGGATGCCGATTGTGGGAAAAGGATGAAAAGGAGCCACCCGGAATGGGCAGCTCCTTTTCGTATTGTCGACTTGTGTGGCCGACGGCGATTATTGAATCTCGCGGCCTTCAACGATGGCCTCGGTGTCGCGGGCTATCATATATTCCTCGTCGGTTGGGATTACCACCACTTTCACGCGCGATGCCTGAGTGCTGATTATGGCTTCTTTGCCGCGTATTGTGGCATTGAGCGCCTCATCCACTTCCACGCCCATGAAGCGTAGCGGACGGCACACGTTGGCACGAACGCCCGTCTGATTCTCGCCCACGCCACCGGTGAACACGATGATGTCGAGTCCGCCCATCTCGGCGGCATAGGCTCCGATATATTTCAAGATGCGGTTCTCATACATGTCGAGGGCCAGCGTGGCGCGCTCGTCGCCGTTGTTGACGGCAGTCTCAATCTCTCGCATGTCGCTCGAAATCTCCGAGAAGCCTGCCATTCCGCTTTTCTTGTTGATAATGCCTTGCATCTCAGCGGCACTGATATCGTGCTTCTGCATGAGGAATGTGAGAGCTCCCGGGTCGACGTCGCCGCAGCGCGTTCCCATCATCAGTCCCTCCACCGGAGTGAGTCCCATCGATGTGTCGACGCTCTTGCCGCAGTCCACTGCGGTGATGCTGCCTCCATTGCCCACATGGCATGTCACGATTTTCTGCTTGCCATAGTCCACGCCGAGGAAGTCGCACACACGGCGCGACACGTAGCGGTGGCTCGTTCCGTGGAATCCGTAGCGGCGCACGCCATCCTCTTTATAGTATTTGTAGGGCAGGGCATACATGAATGCCTTTGCCGGCATGGTCTGGTGGAATGCGGTGTCGAATACTGCCACTTGCGGCACGGCGGGCAGCACGGCGGTGATGGCGTCGATACCGGCCATGTTCACCGGATTGTGCAGCGGAGCTATGCCATAGCATTCCTTTATCTTGGCGATGACCTCGTCGGTGATAAGAACGCTCTTGTTGAACTTCTCGCCACCATGAACCACGCGGTGTCCCACGGCGTCGATTTCGTCAAAACTGCCTATACAGCCGAAATCCTTGCTCGTGAGCAGGTCGAGAATCGACTTTATCGCGCCATTGTGGTCGCTGATGCTCAGCTCAACGATTTTCTTGCTGCCGTCGGCGAGTTTGAATTTGATGAAAGCGTCGGGCAGGCCTATTTTCTCCACGCCGCCCTCGGCAAGCACCTTATTTGCCTTTATTTCGATTAATTTGTACTTTACAGAGCTGCTTCCGCAGTTGAGAACTAATATATTCATGATTCCTTGTCGCTATGAGTTTAGAGATTATTGTTTCATTCCTATTGCCTGATTGCAGGTGATGATAATCGTCTTGTAGATATCCTCGGGGCTGCAACCGCGCGAGAGGTCGTTGACCGGGCGGGCGAGACCCTGAAGAATCGGTCCCACGGCCTGCGCGCCACCTATGCGCTGAACGAGCTTATAGGCGATATTGCCGACTTCGAGATTCGGGAACACGAGCACGTTGGCGTTGCCGGCAATCACGCTGCCGGGAGCTTTGCTCAGACCCACCGACGGCACTATTGCCGCATCGGCTTGCAGCTCGCCGTCGATAACCAGATTCGGGTCGGCCTCACGGGCCATCTCAGTGGCTTTCACCACTTTGGTCACTACCTCATGTGAGGCGCTGCCCTTTGTGGAGAAGCTGAGCATGGCAATGCGTGGCTCTATGCCGGCTATGTCGCGGGCAGTCTTTGCCGTGGATATTGCTATTTGTGCGAGCTCTTTGGCATTTGGCGCGGGAACCACGGCGCAGTCGGCAAACACCATCATGCCGTTAGTGCCAAAAGGCGAGCCTGTGGGCATGAGCATAAGGAATGCGCCCGACACCACGCTGATGCCCGGAGCCGTCTTTATGACCTGGAAGGCGGCACGGAGCACGTTGCCGGTAGTGTTCTTGGCACCTGCCACCTGACCGTCGGCCTCGCCGGCCTTAATCAGCAAGCATCCCAAATATAGTGGATCCATAGCCTTCTTGCGGGCATCTTCTATCGTGATGCCTTTGGCCTTTCGCAGCTCATAGAATATCTGAGCGTATTTCTCGAGTTGCTCAGGGTCGTTGGGGTTAACGATGCGGGCTTGGTTGATGTGCGTCAGGCACAATTCCTCAGCCTTCTCGTAGATGTCTTTGGGGTCGCCTACAAGGATTATGTCGGCAATGCCTTCGGCAATCACCTGATTAGCCGCTTGGAGAGTGCGGTATTCGGTACTTTCGGGGAGAACGATGCGCTGTCTGCATGCTATCGCTTTGTCCTTTAATGCATTGAATAGTTCCATATATAATAGTATTTATTGTAATGCAACATTAGGTAATGCAAAATTAGTGCAAGGCGAGCGCAAAAGCAAATAAAAAATTTATTTTTTGACAGC
>JBJEKJ010000110.1:7706-22234 GCA_051878575.1 Muribaculaceae bacterium
TATGGCCGAGCCGCCGCCGAATTTATGCAAAATTAGTGCAAGGCGAGCGCAAAAGCAAATAAAAAATTTATTTTTTAGCAGCTATGGCCGAGCCGCCGCCGAATTTATGCAAAATTAGTGCAAGGCGAGCGCAAAAGTGTGAAAAAATGAGAGGCTATATTTTGAATTTTTAGGTATTCTGTCTATATTTGTGGTGCTCAAGGCTGAATAGCGGTGGCAAAGAGTTGCGCTGTGCCGTTGAGCGGTTTTATAAACTTACATCGGGTGTCATAGCTCCTGAGTATGGCAAAGTTGCGGCCACAGCAATGTGGCGCAATGGCATTGGTGGCCCAAACATAGGGCAATGTGCAGCCACAAACTCCGAGGCAGCACCCGAAAAAAGGTGTTATTTTTAATTATCTTTCATTATCGAACTTGGCAGTAAGATATGGCTTGAAGAAGATTGGCAATAGCACTTGCATCGTAGGCATATACTGTTCTGCCGTGAAGGCAGGCTTTTTCCACCCTTGAAATACGTCCCGAAATAAGCATCGTCAATAAATTAGCAAGGAGGAAATCACCATGATTTCCTCCTTGCCCGGTTTCTTTCTATGAGTAGTTGATGTTACTTTTTCTCAACTTTGGTGTAGCGCTTGTTCAGGCCCTCAATCACCTCGTCGGTTACGTCGTATTTCGAGTCGATGAACACTGTGGATGATTTGTAGAGAATCATGTCGATTCCCTTGCTCTTTGCATACACCTTGATGAAATTCTGCACCGAGTCGTTGAGCTGTATTTGATACTGCATCATCTCGTTTTGCGCGTCGCGTTGCAGCTTGGCGAGGTAGGTCTGCGCGTCGTTCTGCATTTTGGCGAGGCGGTTTTGGTCGGCATTGAAACTTTCCTCAGTGAGGTAGCCATTGTTCTTGTATTTGTTCTGGATTTCGTTGCCGAGGCGGTTAATCTCATTTCCGCGCTTCATTTGCTCATTGTCGAGCTGGTTAGAGCGACGGAGCATAGCCTCGTTGATGTCTTTTGCGAGGTTGTATTTAGCCATCAGTGTGTCGCCGTCGATATATCTAATCACGGTCTGTGCATTCACACTCTGTGTATTGGCCGGAGCGGCGCCCTCAGCTTTTTGATCATCGGTAGTTTTGTTGCAAGAAGCAAACGTCATTATTGCCAATGCAATGAATGAATACTTAGCAATTTTAGTAAATACGTTCATATTGTTAAAAATGTATCAGTTTTGTTTTCTGTCAGTCAGTTTCATAAGCGCAAGTGATTTTTCGATGCTTCATGGCAGGATTGTTATGGATGTGGGTGTTTGGGAATTTTCCGCCTCTCACGAAAAACACCCTTACGCCTAAAAGTATAACCGCAAAGCCTATTAATAATATAGAAATCACCAAAATTTTCACGTTTATGCAAAATTGTAGTGCAAATATAGGAAAGGTAAACGTATTTTTTGCGATTACTCAAATTATTTTTGTAACTTAGTGACCGAATTGTGATGTTTTTAACATAATTTCAAGTTGGAAAAGTAAAGATAACATATAACATATAAATTTTTTTTGATTATGACACTTAAAGAATTGAAGCCTGAATTGGTGTTTGGCATTTTCGACCAAATCACAAAAGTTCCGCGCCCTTCGAAGAAAGAGGGCAAGATTCGTGAGTTTCTCATTGATTTTGCGGAAAAACATGGAATAGAATATAAGACCGACGCTTGCGGCAACGTGGCAATGTTCAAGCCTGCAACTCCGGGTTATGAGAATGCTCCAAAGGTGGTTCTGCAAGGACACATGGACATGGTGTGCGAGAAGAACGGCAATGTGGAGCATGACTTTGAGAATGATCCCATCAAGACCGTGATCGACGGAGAGTGGGTGAAGGCCGAGGGAACTACGCTCGGTGCCGACAATGGCATAGGCATGGCTGCCGGATTGGCTGTGATGCTGAGCGATGACTTGGTGCATGGCCCTATCGAGGCTCTTTTCACCGTCGATGAGGAGACCGGTCTCACCGGTGCGCAGAATCTTGGCGAGGGAATGATTGAGGGCCAGTATCTGCTCAATCTCGACTCGGAGGAGGATGGCGAGATCTGCGTGGGCTGTGCCGGCGGTATCGACACTACCTGCACGTTCAGCTATCAGCCCGTTGAGGCTCCGAAGAATCTCAGCTATTTGAGAATAGACATCTCCAAGTTGCAGGGCGGACACTCGGGTACCGACATCAACGTGGGCCGCGCAAGTGCCACAAAGCTGATTGCACGCTTCTTGTGGAATGCTGCCAAGAAATTCGATTTCAAGCTCGTATCGGTATCGGGCGGAAACCTGCGTAATGCCATTGCCCGCGAGGCAAGCGCCGTGATTGGCGTGACCGATGCCGACAAGGAGGCCGTGCGCGTGGAGCTGAACCACTTTATAGCCGATGTTGAGAATGAGTATAAGCACACCGAGAAGACTATGGAGATTGCCATGTCGAGCGTTGAGGCTCCTGCCACTTACATCGATGCAAAGACTGCCGAGGCCCTCGTGAACGCGCTTTATTGCGCTCCTCACGGAGTGGTGTCGATGAGCCTTGAGCTTGAGGGTCTTGTGGAGACTTCCACCAACCTTGCGTCGGTGAAGATGCTCGATGGCAACAAGATTCTTGTCACCACGTCGCAGCGAAGCTCGGTAGAGAGCCGCAAATATGATATAGCACATCAGGTTGAGGCTGTGTTTGCGTTTGCGGGTGCCGAGGTCACTCATGGCGACGGTTATCCCGGATGGGCTCCCAATCTCGAGTCGAAGCTGCTAAAGGTGGCAGTGTCGGCTCACGAGCAGCTATTCGGCAGCAAGCCGCTCTGCAACGCCATCCATGCCGGATTGGAGTGCGGATTGTTCTTGAAGGACTATCCTCACATGGAGATGATCTCTTTTGGTCCCACATTGCGCAACGTTCACTCGCCTAAGGAGGCGATGCATATTCCTGCCGTTGGCAAGTTCTGGGATTTGCTTAAGAAGATGCTCGAGATGATCGCCAAAGGCGAGTAATCGATAGGTAAGCGGAATATTGGCGCATAACACTCACTGTCGATGGTCCGACTTGTCCATATCGTGGCTGGCATGGCTGTGGCGATGTGTGCTGTGGCGCGTGCTGAGATAATGCCGGTCGATTCCGTGCAGGTGACATCGCCCGACTTCGATTCCGTGCAGGTGTCGGCGGCCGACCGCTATGTGCGCCTCACCGAGCGCGACTATCGCCGTGTGGCCGACGAGCTCGGCATAGAGGTGGCTACAATCAAGGCCGTGAGCGATGTAGAGGCCGGAAAGAGCCACATTGGCTTTTTCGAGCCGGGCAAGCCGGTTATAAACTTCGACCGTGCGGTATTCGCACGGCGTCTGAGGCGTGCGGGCATCAATGTGACTAAGGCTCGTGGCTCACATCCTGCGGCGTTTGCCAAAATCGACGTCAGGAAATATGGCTCCTATGGCAAGGCTCAGTATGCGAGGCTCGAAAGTGGAGCGGAGATCAGCGATGCGATAGCCAAAGAGTCGACATTCTGGGGAATGTTCCAGATAGGAGGCTTCAACTGGCGGAAATGCGACGTCAAGTCGGTCGATGAGTTTGTGGAGCTGATGAGCCAATCGGAGGCGATGCAGCTCGAGCTTTTCGCTCGGTTCATTCGGTCAAATGGCATGGTGAAATACCTGAAGGCAAAGAACTGGAGGGCGTTCGCTCGGGCCTACAATGGCGGCAGCTACGCCAAGAAGGGCTATCACCGGCGTCTTGCCGCCGCCTACGGCAAATATTCCAAGCAATAGCGCACCGCAAGGCGTAGTGCGCCATCGGTGAGTCTATAGAAATAAGGGAGGCTGTGCGCATGTGCACGGCCTCCCTCGTTTTCAGAGTATTGAATAGACGAATTCTTCATTTCGGGCGCTTTTCGCCGCCGAAAACCGGGCGTTTGCCACCGTAATTGAGAAACCATAACGAAAACCGATGAAGATACCGATTATTTGTGGCGTGAGAAAAAATGTAATTTTTGTTGCTAATCACAAATAATTGATTAATTTTGTGAACGACAAATTATTAACCAACTAAACCATTTGTGTGTTATGAAAAGAATTATTTACTTAGTTATGCTGATTTCGTTGTTCAGCATTGATTCCTACGCATGGAAACCTATTTTTGCAGGACATCGCGGAAGCTATACCGGCGTGCAGAACACCGTTGAGGCCTATCGTAATGGCGTCGACAAATATGGCTACTCGGGATTGGAGTGCGACGTTCGCGTGACTGCCGATGGCAAGTATGTGATTTGCCATGACGAGACCACCAATAGCCTCGGAGGCTCGCTCACCGTGGCTACGGCTACTCTTGAGGAGCTCAAGGCCGAGACATTGACGCAGACTCGCGGCGGCGTGACCTACAGCGGAACCATCTGCACGGTGGAGGAGTATCTTGACGTGTGTGTGGATAAAGGGGCTTTCCCTGTGATTGAGCTAAAATGGGCTACCGGTATCAACAGTAACGACATGAGCAACTTCCCCGGCCTTGCCGCATTGGTGAAAGCGAAAGGGCTGGAGTCGAAAGCGGTATTCCTCACATCGATGAAGCCGTCGATAGAGTATATCCGCACCAACTATCCCGAGTTCACCTGCCAGTTCCTCACCGGCGAGTATTGGGCCAACCATTTCGAGTGGTGCGTAAAGTGGGGCGTGAATCCGAGCATCCAGGCCGGATATTTCGACATCTACACAGTGAAGAAATTCCGTGACGCGGGTTTGCAAGTGGCTGTATGGACGGTGAATACTGCCGCCAATTACGAGAAATATGGCAATATGGGCGTTTACATGATGACGTGCGACTATCTCTATCCGAGCGATATGCCTGATCTTGCCGACATCGACTGGGAGTCCATTCCCGAGAAGGTGGAGCCGCTTGTGGTGGAATACAGCACGCTTTTCAAGTTTTCCGACGTCGATGGCAATCTGCCCGAGAATTTTCCTATCAGCAATACATCGAAGAGCAAGTACACCACCGGACAGCAAGCCGCTTTCTACGACGGCGTGTTCTATGTGAACGACTACGGAACCTCCACGCTTATAACCTACGACAAGACCGGCGAGATTCCCAATAGTCTGAAGGGAACGAATGCCCACGGAATTGCCGTCGACGATGCCGGCAACCTTATTCTCCGTGCCGACGGTATCACTTCCTCGCCAAGCAAGTTTCTCGTCTATAAAAAGGGCGAGACTACAGGCACCGAACTTGCTTTCTCTCTCGTAAATGCCGGTCAGACCAACTTTATCACCGCCAGTGGCGACATTTTCTCAAAAGAGGGTGGCTACGTGTATTTTTTCCCAAACAAGCAGAAGGTGGTCAATATCGTGAGAATTGCTGAGGGGAAAGTGGTTGAGACTACCTCGACCGGCAGCTTGTCGATTACCGGCAGCACGGCAGGATATGTGATTCCGGTGAACAACGACCCTACCAACTTCATCTATCAGGTGCGTGCCAATGGCTACTACCGCTATATCGACAAGGACCTCGGTGGCTATGTGGCAGGCTCGGGAACCACTACCGCACCCAACCGCAACAACTCGGTGGGTGGAGCTTTCTTCGTGCTCAATGGCCACGACATCTTCGTCCACTGCTCGGGCAGCAACTATAATGGAGGATTCACCGTGCGCGACATGAGTGCCGACGGATCGCCGCTTTTCACGGTAGCGCCAATTGGCACTGTGGGCTATACGAGCGGAAATGTGTCGTGCGGCTCTTTCTTTGCCGTGGAACGCGTCGATGATAACACTGTGAATCTGTATGAATACTGTATGGCAGGCGGTTATGCCGGCTATCAGATTAAGGTGACGCCTACGGGCGTCGGCGCTGTGGCTGCCGACACAAAGGCGCCGGTGCTCACTTCCTTCCCCAACCCGGCAACAGATAATGTGACACTACGCTACGCAAAGGGCATCGACCGCGTCGTGGTGACCAATCTTGCCGGTTCCGCAGTGCTTGCCACCGAGTGTGGAGGCGCAAATGAGGCTCAGCTCGACGTCAGCTCGCTGCCGGCCGGCTTCTATGTGGTTACGGTCAACGACAATGAGACTGCCACTCGCATTATCAAGCGGTAAGCTCCCATATACTGAAAGATTTGCCGAATTTCGGACGTAATACATATCCCCCGATTTGGAGCCATGATTCATGCTGCAAGTCGGGGGATAAATTTGCTTGGGCGTAGCGATGCGCCTATTCTATCGGCACTATCTTGATTCCGCTGAGGAATGTGGTGCCCGTGATTCCGCTGAAGCGTATGTCGATACAGTCGGTTTTGGTGCTGACGCGATATTTCTTGCGCAAGGCGTGGAATCCCGAGCCGCCTACTTGTGGCGACAGGCATTCCTCCACCACAGTGCCGCTAATCGACACGCCGTCGAAAACGTCGGTGCCCTGCCATTTTCCACGAGCCTCGAATGTCATTTCACCCTCTTTAACTCTCACGGGGAAAATGGCGTTGCGGTTCTCCACCTTGCGGCGGCCCAACGACACTCCATTCACGAGCAACTCAACCTCAGGCATATTGGTGTAGACCTTCACCGGCAGAGTGTCGACCCATGTGGCAGGCATTGTGCCGCCGAAGTCGCGCAAGGCTATGTGCGGCACAGGACTATCATCGCGCCACATCGAGCGGAAATAGTAATACACGTCTTTCGGCGTGCGGTCGCTCTGCACGAGTCCCTTGTTATTGATGCGCGGCATCGACTCGTTGCGGTTGGCCGCCGAGAAGTCTATAAAATTCCAATAGGATGCTCCCACAATGTAGGGAGTGCTCTCAATTACAGGCAAGTAGTGCTCCACGTATTCCTGCTGATATTCCATGCAGAACTCGAAAGCCTTGGGCTTTGAGGAGCGTAGGCGCAAGTCGCTGCCGGCGCCATATTCGCTCACAATGATGGGATGCGAGGGGTATTGGACATGCTGCCGCTCCACATATTTCTCAAATTCCGACATTTTGCCGCCATACCATCCTTGATACAGGTTCCAACCCACTACGTCGGGAATGTCGCCGAGTCCCACTTCATTGTATTGGTTGATGCCGTGTAGCCGCCTCTGTGGCTTCCGGCCTTCTTCCCGTTCACCCACACTGTGGCTGCCTTGCTCGCACCCTCCATATCGAGGTATATGCGTTTTCCCTGCCATGAGGCCGGCAATTGCAGGCGGCGTCGATACCACCCCTTGCCTTTGAGATAATCCCTCACGATGTAGGCGTCGGTGTTCCAGGTGTGAGGCAAGTGCACGATGCTCCATTCGCTGTCGTCGAATGTCGGTTCGGCTGCTGTGAAACATTCGCCTTGCATGAATCGCCAACCGTCGTTGATGCTCACGGTGTGTCGTTGAGCAGAAATGGTGATTGCCGAGCCTGCAAATGCGGCAAGCAGTAGTGATGCCGGTATCTTCATACTTGTATTGGTGTATTTTGGTTTATGTTTTTGGATTATATCGTTTTCGATGTGCAAATATAGCGAAAAGTGGCGTAAAATCATAAAGATAAGCTCCGGCGTTGTCCCATTGTCGCCGATTTGCGCATCCCGAAGGCAAATTTTGATGTTTTTTTGAGCCGAAGTCGCCGAAATATAGTGTATTTGTTGTAATTTTGCATAAGATATGCCGCATTGTGGCCTATTGTGTGTATTGCGGGTAGCAGGTATCCGCAATGAGTGGAATTTTGAAAATAAAATTATCATAATATACTATTATGTTCAGAACTAAGACGTGTGGAGAACTTCGCATCGCTAATGTGGGCGAAGTCGTGAAATTGGCAGGCTGGGTGCAGCGTGTGCGCAAAATGGGAGGAATGACCTTCGTGGATATGCGCGACCGCTATGGTATCACCCAGATAGTGTTCAACAATGAAATCGATGCAGCGCTTTGCGATGCAGCCAACCACCTCGGGCGTGAGTATGTGATTCAAGTGGAGGGAACGGTTGCCGAGCGTTCAAGCAAGAACAAGAATATTCCCACCGGAGAGATTGAGATTATCGCCTCCAAGCTCAACGTGCTCAACGTGAGTGAGGTGCCACCGTTCACCATCGAGGACAATACCGATGGCGGTGACGACTTGCGCATGCAGTATCGCTACCTCGACCTGCGCCGTCAGGCAGTTCGCCGCAACCTTGAGTTGCGCCACAAGATGGGATTTGAGTTGCGCCGCTATCTCAACGAGAAGGGCTTCCTTGAGGTGGAGACTCCGATACTTATAAAATCGACACCCGAGGGAGCACGCGACTTTGTGGTGCCGTCGCGTATGAATCCGGGGCAGTTCTATGCTCTGCCGCAGTCGCCTCAGCTCTACAAGCAGCTGCTTATGGTTGCCGGTTTCGACCGCTACTTCCAGATTGCAAAATGCTTCCGCGACGAGGACCTTCGCGCCGACCGTCAGCCGGAGTTCACGCAAATTGACTGCGAGATGTCGTTTGTGGAGCAGGAAGACGTGCTGCAAATGTTTGAGGGCCTTGTGAAGCATATTTTCAAATATGTGCGTGATGTCGACTTCGACTACGCCTTCCCGCGTATGACTTGGGCCGACGCCATGAAATACTATGGCAGCGACAAGCCCGATATTCGCTTCGGCATGAAATTCGTGGAGCTGAAGGACCTCACCGAGGGCAAGAACTTCGTGGTGTTTGACAGCGCGGAATATGTGGGAGGTATATGCGCCGAGGGTTGCGCTGCCTATACCCGCAAGCAAATTGATGAGTTGACTGAATTTGTGAAGCGTCCGCAAATAGGAGCCAAGGGGCTCGTGTGGGTGAAGATGGAGGCCGACGGCTCTTTCAAGAGCAGTGTGGGCAAATTCTATGCCGACGACGACCTGAAGGCTTGGGCCGAGCGCTTCGGAGCCAAACCGGGCGACTTGATGCTGATTCTTGCAGGAAAGACGATGCCTACTCGCAAGGCGCTCAATGAGCTGCGTCTGGAGATGGGCAATCGCCTCGGACTCCGCGACAAGAATACTTTCGCTCCGCTGTGGGTTATCGACTTCCCGATGTTTGAGTGGGATGAGGAGACTCAGCGGTTCTACGCAATGCACCATCCTTTCACAAAACCGAAGGACGAGGATATCCCGATGCTCGACTCCGATACAGGCAACGTGCGTGCCAACGCCTACGATATGGTGATCAACGGCGTGGAGCTCGGTGGTGGCAGTCTGCGTATCTACGACCCGAAATTGCAGGATAAGATGTTTGAGCTTCTCGGCTTCACCGAGGAGAAGGCGCAAGACCAGTTTGGCTTCTTGATGAAGGCGTTCAAATATGGTGCGCCGCCTCATGCCGGCCTCGCATTCGGCTTCGACCGTTTCGTGTCGATGCTTGCCGGCCTCGACAGCATTCGCGACACTATCGCATTCCCGAAGAACAACTCCGGCCGCGACATGATGAACGACGCTCCCGGCTCGATCGACGGCTCGCAGCTTGAGGAGCTATACATAAAGCTCGACACAGAGCGCATTGAGAGCGCCCGTGCGAAAAAATGAGAACGTGCGGGTGCAGCCTGATTGCCAATGACAAGGATTAGTGACATAATAAGCGCAATAGAGGAGCGTGCTCCGCTTGCCTTGCAGGAGAGCTACGACAATGCCGGCCTACAGGTGGGTGATGCCTGGGCCGAGGCTAAGGCGGCTCTGCTGTGCATCGACGTGACCGAGGCTATAGTGGACGAGGCGATAGAGCGAGGCGCAAACCTCATAGTGTCGCATCATCCACTTATCTTCCGCGGGCTTAAGCGCATAGCAGGGCGCACGCCTATTGAGCGCATTGTGGCAAAGGCTATCCGACACGATATCGCCATCTATTCGGCACACACCAATCTCGATAGCGCCGAAGGTGGCGTGTCGGCTCACGCGGCAGCCAAGATAGGGCTGAGAAACATGCGCGTGCTGGCTCCACAGAGTGGAAAGTTGCTCAAGATTGTCACTTTCGTGCCGGTGGCTTATGCCGAAGCCGTGAAGGCGGCGATGTGGAGCGCCGGCGCCGGAAAGATAGGTAATTACGATTCGTGCAGCTACACGATGAGCGGCCGGGGCACTTTCCGTGCCATTGAGGGTGCAAATCCCTTTGTGGGTGCGGTAGGCGAGCATCACACCGAGAGTGAGGAGCGTGTGGAAGTACTCGTGCCGGTGTGGCGAAGGGGCGCCGTGCTGAGGGCGATGCTTGAGGCGCACCCCTACGAGGAACCGGCTTTCGACGTCATCATGCTCGACAATGAGGCCCCTACGGGTCTCGGCGTGGTGGGCGACATCGACCCTGAGCCGGCGATGTGCCTGCTTGAGCGTGTGAAGCGCACGTTTGCCGTAGGAGCGGTGAGCTATAGTGGCGATGTGTCGCAAGTAGTGAGCCGCGTGGCGTTCTGCGGTGGTAGCGCTGCCGAGTTTGTTGGAGACGCCATCGCTGCCGGAGCGCAGATTTTCATCACCGGCGATGTGAAATATCATGAGTTCACATCCAATAACGACCGCATAATTATGGCAAATATCGGCCATTATGAGAGCGAACAGTTCACAAAAGAGATTTTTTATGATATAATTCAGAAAAAAATCCCTAACTTTGCAGCCTATTACTCTGAAAAAGAAAAAAATCCGATAAATTATTTGTAAGCTATGGCTACTGATAAGACAAAACAAGAAAAAGAACTGACCGTGGAGGAGCGCCTGAAAGCGCTTTACGACCTCCAGACAATCCTGTCTGAAATAGACCGTATCAAAACTATCCGCGGTGAGCTGCCGCTTGAGGTGCAAGACCTTGAGGATGAGATTGCCGGACTTGGCACCCGCATCCAGAATTTCAAGGATGAGACCGATGAGCTGAATGCCGGCATCCGAGAGCAGCACAAAGCCATCGACGAGGCTTCGGCTCTAATCGACAAATACACCGAGCAGCAGAATAACGTGCGCAACAACCGCGAGTTTGATTTTCTCTCGAAGGAAATAGAGTTCCAGCACCTCAACATTGAGCTTGCCGAGAAGAAGATCAACGATTTCAAGCGCCTGATTGAGCAGAAGCATGCCGACGTGGAGGTTGCCGAGAATCATCTTGCCGACCGCGAGCACATCCTTGCCGAGAAGAAGGGCGAGCTGAACGAAATCGTCTCGGAGACAAAGCAGGACGAGGAGAAACTGCGCGACCAGGCCAAGAAGCTCGAGGTGAAGATTGAGCCACGCCTGCTCGCCGCATTCAAGCGCATACGCAAGAATGCGCGCAACGGACTGGGCATTGTCTATATTCAGCGAAACGCCTGCGGAGGCTGCTTCAACCGTATCCCGCCACAACGCCAGATGGAAATCAAGATGCACAAGAAGGTGATTGTGTGTGAGTATTGCGGTAGAATCATGATTGATCCCGAGCTCGCCGGCGTGGCTCCCGAGGTGCATGCCACATTGAAATAATCGATTCACGACGATGATTATAGGAAAACTTGATGATACAGCCGAAGTTGAGAAGCTACATCCGCTTTTCGCTTCGGCTTTTCATTGGCTTCGTGCCAACTGGCGCGATTCGCACGGCTATGGTGTGGCCCAGGTGGAGATTGAGGGCAGAAAAGTTTTCGCGAATATCGACACCGCCACTATGAAAAGCCCTGAGGAGCAGATTTTAGAGGTGCACAGGCGCTATATCGACATCCATGTGCCGGTGAGCTGCGATGAGATTATAGGATGGCGCCCTGTCTACGGACTTGAGTCGGTGATAGAGCCATATACTCGGCAGCCCGACCGGGCATTCTATTCCGACGCTCCGCTGCATTATTTCACCATACATCCGGGAGAGTTCGCCATAATGGCTCCCCATGATGCCCATGCGCCTATTATCGGCTCGGGTACCATCGACAAGATTTGCATGAAAGTGAGGGTAGTCTTGTAGCCTGACACCTTTTAGAGCGCGTGGGGGGGAGAAAATACACTCGTGTGCGTCAGGCTTGTTTGGGATTATTCGGGCTGGAACTTCAGCGCCGTGCGTTCGGCCGATTCCATGCGGCGGTTGAGCCAGCAGTGGCGGCACAAAGCCACATATTTGTCGTCGCCGCCTATCTCTACTTGGTTGCCGTCGGTGACTATCATTCCATCCTTGTCGATACGGGCGTTCACTATCGTCTTGCGCCCGCAAGAGCATGTCGACTTGATCTCGTCGATAGTGTCGGCAATCTCAAAAAGGCGTTTCGAGCCTTCGAACATTTTGGTCTGGAAATCGGTGCGCAACCCATAGCACACCACATTGCTGCCATAGTCGTCGACTATGCGGGCAAGTTGGTCGACTTGCTGACGTGTGAGGAATTGAGCCTCGTCGATAAGAATCCAGTCCTTCACCACAAGGGTCTCCTCAAAGATATTTTTTGCCAGCTCGTAAAGATCGGTATCGGGGTAAATCCACAGGCATCGACGCTCAATGCCGATGCGTGAGCGTATCACATTCTCGCTCTCGCGGTTGTCGATAATCGGTTTCATGCACAAATATTCCATACCACGTTCCTCAAAGTTGTAGGCAGTGGTAAGCAAGAGGGCAGTTTTCGCCGAGCCCATTGTTCCATAGCGGAAATATAGTTTACCTATCCGGTTCATGTCGATGTTTACTTGCGTTAAGTATCCACAAAGATATAAATTTTCGACGGAAAAGGGACAATGCCGCTGCCTATTTTACGAATTTTTGCAATATCGGTAGCATAAAGTCGGCACAGCGCATAAAACCGAGGTCGGTGAAGTGGTTGCAGTCTACCGTAGCCTCATGATCGTCGCCTATCATGCCTTTCGATGGGATGAAAAACAGGTTTTTGTCGCCCTCATTGCAGAATCTGACGTAAAATTCGTGCCAGGTAGCGTTTTTCTCCTCTATGAGCCGTCGTGTTTCCCCATTGAAGCGCGTATGCGGAAATTCAGGGTTCTCCATCATCAAAATTGGCGTCTTGGGACGCTTTCCGCGCAATATTCGATAGAATTTCTCTGTTAGCTCCTTGATTTGCGGAGTAGTGACATTGGGCAGGCAGTCGAGTATGTATACGCTTGCGTCAATAGCGGCCATCATCTCGGCAATCTCAGGATCGAGGCGCCCGTTGCCGCTGAAACCGAGGTTTATAATCACTCGGTTCAGTTTGCGCTCGAGGATGTTGGTGGCGGCCATTCCCGGTCGCGACGCGCATCCGCCCTGAGTGATGCTTGTGCCATACCACACTACAGGTTTCGACGTTGTCGGTAAATTGACTTTAGGCATGCCTATTGTGGCGGTTGAGTCGATGCCGATGTGTATGGAATGGCATCCGTCGTAAAGCGGCAGGAATAGCATGTACTCGCGCTCACGGGCAGTCATGTTGCTCATTATTGTGGCTGTATTGGATGCTTGCGAGCCAGGCCGTGCGCTGTTGACAAACGTCCATGTGCCGTCGTCTTGCAGCGTGTATAGGTCGAGGCCGCGTATCCCGGTCTGTGTCATGTGGTTCATGGAACGGTTGAGCCACACATCCCACTTGGCTCCGATGGTAGTGGTGTTGGAGCTGAAGCGTATGGCGATGCCGGCCGAGTTGCGCCCGAGATCCCACAATTGCTCGCGAATCTTGCCCTCCAAAGAGTCGGGAAGTCGGTTATATGGAATGGTGGTGGCATCGGTTGGCGTCCCGATAATTCTGAATTGGCTTGCATCCACGAATTTAAGCCCGCAGAGGGCTTGTGTCGCAGCAAAAGCAGTGATAAGCACTGACAATGTCAACTTTTTCATCGTATTGTAGAGTTTTGAGTATAATTGTGCAAGTTTGTTGTCACCTTACATCGGGTGGCGCCACATTGATGCGCTTGTTGTGGTGCCACTTATGGGGCTATTGTCGGATGATTGCTATGCCTTGCGGGGGTCGTCGATAAGCCACTCGGTGATGGTGTGCTCGTCGGTGCTGAAGTTGATGCCCACCTTGATGATGGGGAGGCTCAGCTGTCGGAAGCGGGCGGGGTAGTTCTTGTCGTCGATCTGCGCCATTGCATCGGCCGCCGACTTGTTGATTTTCAGCTCCACGAGATAGAGGGCATATTCGGTGCGCATCACCATGTCGACGCGTCCCGTGGCTGTGCGCACCTCCACGTCGACGTAGTAGCCAAGCAGCGTGAAGATGACATGCAGCATCTGCTGGTAATGCCCCTCATAGTTGGTGTTGTCGCATTGAGGTATCGATGAGAGGAATTCCTGCAAAATCCGTAGGGCCTCGTCCATCTGACCTTTGCGGATAAGCAGGCTCATATCGCCCAAAACAGGCTTCCACTCACCGGCGCGGTCGTAGACGTAGTTGGGCAGCAGGCTCTCCATCAGACCGATGCGTATCTCGGTGTTGGGAATGTCGAGAGTGTAGGTCTCAATATCGGCGTTATAGCCTTTGATTGTGAGGTAGCCGCTCTGATACAGGAGCGGGATTATGCTTGTCAGGCGTTCGGCAGGGGCGTCGAATCCGTTTGCTCCAAGTCGCTTTTCCCCGATTTGCGAGGGCGCGACGTTGAATTTCCGCATCATCTCTATGAGGAACGTCGGCGT
>JBJEKJ010000111.1:0-5105 GCA_051878575.1 Muribaculaceae bacterium
GCCTTGATGAAATCCTTGTCGGGGAAAGAGTCAGTAATCCGGCGTCTCAACGTGCGCTTGTCGACGTCGGAAGCAAGTAAAATAGCAAATGAGCGTTTGCCGTCGCGCCCGGCACGTCCCGCCTCCTGATAATACTCCTCAAGCGAATTAGGGATGTCGATGTGAATCACCGTGCGCACGTCGGGCTTGTCGATGCCCATGCCAAATGCGTTAGTGGCTACTATGACCCGTGTCTCACCATCTTTCCATTTGTTCTGCTTGTCGTTCTTGTCCTCAGCATCCAATCCGGCATGATAGTAAGCCGCCGATATTCCCCTGAAATTAAGCTCATCGGCAATCAGCTTTGTCTTCTTACGGCTGCGCACATACACGATTCCCGACCCGGGCACACGCTTCAGTATATGAACCAGTTGGGCAATTTTATCCTCACACGGGCGCACCACATAGGAGATATTGTCGCGCTTGAAGCTCTTGGCAAACACGTTATGCGACCTGAACTCCAATTTCGCCATTATGTCGGCTACGACATCGGGGGTGGCAGTGGCAGTGAGAGCGAGCACCGGAGCTGCCGGGAACAACTTCCTGACAGCAGCAATGCGCAAGTACGACGGACGGAAATCATATCCCCACTGCGAGATGCAGTGAGCCTCGTCGACAACAATCAATTTCACATTCATCAGCCTCAGCTTGTCGACAAACGACTCGGAGGACAGACGCTCGGGTGACACGTATAGGAATTTGTAGGAACCGTATAGGCACTTGTCCTCAGCCTTGCGCCGCTCGGTGAGCGACAGGCCTGAATGTAGATATGTGGCCTTTATCTTTCGCTTGACTAAATTGTCGACTTGGTCTTTCATAAGCGAGATAATAGGCGTCACCACAAGTGTAAGCCCGTCGAGGAGCATTGCCGGCACCTGAAAGGTAATGGACTTTCCGCCACCGGTAGGCATAAGCCCAAGTGTGTCGCGACCTTCAAGCACAGAGTTAATGATACTCTCTTGAAGGTCACGGAAACAGGTGTATCCCCAGTATTTCAGAAGTACGTCGTGAATCGACATATCATCCTTCTTATAAGTTATTCGGTTGGGTTTTCCTCATTAATTTTTATGCCTTTCACCAAAAGCTGAATCGAGCCGTTGCCCTGATGCTTGTTTTCCTCGATTGTATAGCAAATCTCAAATGGCTTGTGAGACTTGATATACTCAAAGCACTCTGCCTGATTGAATGCAATGCCATTGAGCACGGCATCCGACTTGCTGTCGACAAGCTCGAGCTTTATGTGCTCCAAGTTCTTCCCCACGAGCTTGCTCGTTCCGAAATCATACACATTTTTTGTGGAGAAAATCGGCTTCTGGTTCGCCGGACCAAATGGGTTGAAGGCTCGCAGATGATTGACGAACTCAGTGTTGATTTCGTCGAATCCAAGCTCGCTGTCGATGGATATCAGCTGCGACAGTTGCTCGGGCTTAATATTGTCGATGACATATTGCTCGAAGCGGCGAGTGAACTCTGGAATATTCTCCTCCTTCAGCGACAGGCCGACAGCGTAGGTGTGACCGCCAAAATTCTCCAAAAGGTCGCGCGTCGACTCGATAGCCTTATAGATATCGAAGCCGTGTACCGATCTCGACGAGCCCGTAGCCAATCCATTGGAAAGAGTCAGCACAACGGCAGGCTTATAGTAAATCTCGGTGAGGCGTGACGCCACAATACCGATAATACCTTTGTGCCAATCCTTATTATATATGACAATAGGCTTACGGCTTGATGCAATCTCACCTCGGTTCTCAAGAATGGCATTCGCCTCCTCGGTGATACGCTTGTCGAGCTCTTTACGATCCTTGTTGTATTGGTCGATATTTTTCCCTTTGCGATAGGCATCGGATGCATCCTTCGTGACAAGCAGCTCCACCGCCTCCATCCCCGACTGCATTCGACCCGAGGCATTGATTCGCGGCCCAATCTTGAATATGACGTCGCTAATGGTAATCTCCTTGTTGGATAATCCGCATATCTTTATAATGCTCCTCAATCCCATGTTGGGATTGGCATTAAGTCTCTTTATGCCAAAATGGGCCATAATTCGGTTCTCACCAACAATAGGCACAATATCGGCAGCAATGCTCACAGCCACAAGGTCGAGCAGATTCTCAAGCTCATAAGTATTGTTCAGACCATTGCTTTGAGCAAAAGCCTGCATGAACTTGTAGCCAACACCGCATCCCGACAGATGCTTGAAGGGGTAGGGGTTGCCTTCCAACTTGGGATTAAGTATCGCCACAGCCTCGGGCAGACGATCGTCGGGCACATGGTGGTCGCAAATGATAAAGTCGATGCCATTCTGCTTTGCGTAGTCAATCTCCTCCACAGCCTTGATGCCACAATCGAGCACTATGATGAGCTTCACGCCGATGCTCACGGCATAGTCGATACTTTTGGTAGAGATACCATATCCCTCCTCATATCTTGTGGGAATATAATACTCGATATTAGAATAGTAATTCTGCAAGTAACGGTAGACAAGCGCTACCGACGTGATACCGTCTACGTCGTAATCGCCGTAGACCATGATTTTTTCCTTTCTACCCAGGGCTTTATTAAGCCTATTTACAGCCTTATCCATGTCTTGCATGATAAATGGATCATGCAAGTCGGACATAGAGGGGTTGAAAAACTTCTTGGTCTCCTCCACAGAAGTTATACCCCGCAGCACGAGCAGCCGGCTAATCGTCTTGCTGTTTGGGAACAGGCCCGACAGATTGTCTGCAATGGATTTTTGTTCGGATGTAAAGGGTAAGTAATTCCATTTACTTATCATTTATGTTGTTTTTTTATTATCGTGACTGAAATTCCGCCCTCCGGCAGAATTGTCCAAACACCGCCATGCATCCGGCTATCGGCAACCGACTGAATGTCGGCACGCGCATACGCTCGGTAGCGGTCGCCTTATCATGTAGATTTATGTGGAGAGGCCTCTACAAATGGCATAGTATGCTCAAACATGGGTATATTTCACCCACATAAGATATTTAACGCAAATATAGTGATAGTTTTGCGAAAAAACTACCACTAACGATTTTTTTATATATAATTAAACAAAGATTGCTGCGTATAGCGCCTTGTCCCGACGGTCAGTGCTGCATGTGCACGTCTACCTGCGGGAATGGGAAATTAAGACCATTTTTGGGGAATTCCTTGTAAATCCGCTCATTTACACCGAAATACACATCCCAATAAAACTCGGAGCGTGTCCAAGCACGAATCACAATGTTGACACTGCTATCGGCAAGCTCGCCAAGCGACACCGATGGCGAGCAGTCCATTTTCACCATTTTTTGCTCAATTGTCTTTTCCTGAGCCTTCTGCCACTCAAGAGCCTTCTGCTTGATGCGCCTACGATGTTGGAATATTTTTTTGAAAAGCGTAGTCTTTGGCTCACGCTCCTCATCGTCCGGCTCCACATTTCCGGCAGGGGCGTCAACTATATTCCGTTCTTTCTTGTCGTCCTCGCGATATTTCCTCACTATGCGCGAGTCTGAAGCCAAGATGTCGAGGGCCACCTTCCGCGCCACATCCACATCATCGCCATAGGATATGCCTATTTTCCACTCCAGACGGCGATACTCCTCCCGCGAATAATTGTTGATAGTGCCTGTCGAGAGCTGCCCGTTGGGTATTATTATCGACTTGTTGTCGACGGTGTTAATCACCGTACTGAAAATCTGTATCTCCTTCACCGTGCCGGTAAAACCTCCGAATTCAATAAAATCGCCTATTTTGTATGGCTTGATGAAAAGAATAAGCACGCCTCCTGCAAAATTCTGCAACGTTCCGCTCAGTGCCATGCCGATTGCCACTCCGGCCGAGGCGAAGATGGCTATAAACGAGCTTGTCTCTATGCCCAGAATGCCTATTACCGAAACCACGAGAATGAACAGAAGTGAGATTTTAAGCAAGCTGAGTACGAAAGTGCCCAATGAACGATCGAACTCTCGCTTAATCATTATAGCCTTTACTATATTATAGAGGCGATTTATTATGCATCTACCCACATAGAATACAAAAGCGGCAATAAGTATGCGCAACCCCAAAGTGATAGCGCCATCAATCATTTTAGCCAAAAAATCGTCGAGTGACCATGAGCTGATTGCCGTCTTTAGCGATTCAGCCTTTTGCACGGATGCCGAGTCGGGCGCCAACTTCTCAATTTGGAGCAAAATAGTTTCAAGTATCATTATTTACTGATTAATTACGTCGTTATACCATGCGAGGGTCTTGTAGAACGCCTCATTTGAGCTTGAGCCCGTACCTATAATATAGGTGGACAGGCCGGAGTATTTCTCACTATCGATAATAAGCGAGCTGAATATTGCCGGGGTGCTCGCCTTATACACCACCGCGTCGCCAAGAGCTTCGGCAAACTCACGGCGCATATCGTCGTCGGGAGCAATAGCCGATGTGTACTGTCCGAAATCGAAAAAGAAATGTGGCAGAAAGCGGTTGTAGCACTGCATGTCGGACACCGACGTTAATGGTAGGGCATTGGCATGAATCCTTCGGCACACATCTGCCAAACGGTCGAGTTTCGAGCAATCGACCATTGAGATTGTCAGTGTCCTGGCATCACCCGACAATCCGTCGTAGTAATCAAAAGTGCTTTTGCACGCTTGAAGCAAATTAGCCTCCTTTTCGAAGAAAAATGGCAAATTTATGTTGTAGCGCATACCGTATGCCGGCAACTCGGCCGGACTTCCTATCAAATAGTCTATTTTCTTGCGCAACTGATATGCCACCTCAATGGCTCCCATATAGCATGCGTCGGCATAGATGAAAGAGAACATATTGTCGGGGAGGGCATCGGCAAGCGAGTCGATATGCATCTTCGCGCCATTGTCCTCACCGAAGTCGCGAGGCTGGGCAGGTGCCTTATGCAGCGATGTCGCCCAACCATCGGCGTGCGACCACAATATCAGTCCATAGTCGTCGGCGGGAGCGAATGAGCGAATGTCGGACATAACTTCCGAAAATCGCTGCTTTGTAACCGACGCATGAAGCGTGGAAGGATAAGTCTTTAGCGCTATCTCAACCGCCTCATTACCATTGTT
>JBJEKJ010000112.1:0-21739 GCA_051878575.1 Muribaculaceae bacterium
CGTGATTTTATTTCTGTTGGTTCTTGAAAGCGTCGATGAAGCGGAGCGACACCTTGATGCGGCGGAACTGGCTTCCCTTCTCTTTCGACACCTCTACGTAGTGCTTGAACGAAGTGGGGATGCTCACGTCGTTGAGCACGTTGCTCGTCAGATAGTCGGCAACGCCCACGGCGCGCACTGTGGCGAGTTGCTCGTTGGTCTTGATGCCCTGAGCCTTTGTCACGGTCATCTTGGTAAGCTCGTTGTCCTGATATACGAGCTGGTCGACGAGGTCGCCGTACTCGCCCTTATATGCGAGAGTTCCGATGATGGGCACTGCGTCGGCCGTACCGGTCACGCTCACCTCAAGTTTCTTGCTGTCGGTGGCGTATTTCTTGAAGTCGCCCTGGAGCGAGTTCTTAACGATGTTGATCATCTGCATGGCTGCGTTTGACTCGGCGGTGTTGTATTTTCCGGCCTTGAAGTCGTCGCGAGCCGAGAATTCCTCCTCCACCTCATACATGTAGTCGATTCGATAGTTCAGAATCTTGTTTCCATCGGCGTCGACATCCTTCTCTACCTCGGTCGACACATTGATGTGGGTGTGGTCGGTGAGGATGTTCTCATTCTTGGCGGCTGTCACCACTTCCTCCTTTATAGCCTCAAGTTTGGCGCTCTCGATGCTTGCGAGCTGTACCACCTCCATAGGCACGAAAGAATCCTCGTCGAATGCCATGCTCTTGCGGCTAAGGTTGTCGTAGATGTACACCTTTCCGGTGTTCTTGTTGCGGGCCTCGGTGTAGATAACCTCGAATTTGTCTTCTTCGGTAAGGCCGTACACGGTGTTGAAGAATTCAAGGTCGTCGATGGTCTTCAGGTCCTTCAGGTCATCGGCAGGGATATTAAGGTAGATGGATGGCATTGTGGCAAAGTCGATGGCAAGAGCCTGATTTCCCTCGAAGTAGTTGCCGAACTTGGCCTCGGCGGCTCCGATTTGGTCGCCTGCCATGCCCGTCACGAGTTGGCGCTCCAGCTCAAGGGCATATTTTGCGCGGCTTTCGTCGTTCACACGGATACGGTAGTCGCTCTCGCTCTCGCCGGGAAGCATCTTGCTCCACTCCGCCATGCGCAGGTCGAGCTCATGCTTGAGGTCCATTGTGTGATATCTCTCAATCGATTCCAAGTTGAGGTTGCAAAGGTTGGTGGAGTAGAATGCGAGCATCTGCTCCTTTTCGAACGAGTCCTTGAAGGTGTCGAGGTTGAGCAGGGTCTTGTTGTCGGCAGTGAGAATATAGTCGACTCTTGATGTGAGCAAGTTGAGAATCGAGAACTTGTCGGCAGTGGCAATCAGTGCATATTTGCCCTGGCTCAGCAGTTCGCAAGCCTTTGCGTTGCCGGTCAGCTGATAGCTCTTTTTCTCATTGAGCGAGGCAGTCTCCACCATCTTCATGGTTCCGTCGGCAAGCAGCACGGCAAATTCCCGGAAGTCGCCCGAGAAGCTGAGGTCGCGCACGTCGGCGTCGTATTGTAGGGTTTTGCGTATGGCTCCGCGCTCAAGGTTCACCACTTCCACCTGCCGGCCCTCGGCCAACAGGGCGGTGTTGGCGGCTTTGTTGATGTCAATCAGCGTGGGCGCCCCCGACAGCTGTAGCTCGAATTTCACCTTCTCGTCTTTCTTTGCGCGGGTATCGGTCGTGCACTTCATCAGCTTGTTGTCGTTAGTGACCACGAGCACATAGGTTCCGTCGGGCGAGTAGGCGAGCCCTTTGGCGAAAGTGTTTTTCAGCTTGATTATTCTCTTGGCTTCCTCGTCATTATTGAAAATGTCGAGAAGCCTTATGTTCTGACCGTCGGCATAGAGCAGGTTGCCACCTGTCATGGGGGCTATTGTCCATGTGTCGGTTTTTATGCCGCTTATCTCAAAGCCGTTGAGTGCTGATATTTTCATGTCCTTGTCGGCTCCGAGCATAAAGAATGAGTGATTTTTGACATCGGTATAGACTTTTTTGAATGAAATAGTCCGCACGTTGTCTTTCGGTAGAAATTCTTGAGCCACCATAGTAGCAGGCAGGCAAATTAAAGCACTGAGCAGTACGTTTTGCAAATTCTTATTCATAACTATTGTCTCAATACACAGCCTATAGCCCACGGATTCGGCATAAAATTAGTAAATAAGTAAAGGCGGGCTCCAATGCAAATACCTAATACAATAGCATTTAACAGGTTGATCAGCCACGTGGTATTAAGTCTACACTCTTTATGTTGAGTTGATTATTTTTCGCAAAGATAATAATAAAAAAGATTAAATGGTAATGTTCGTACTAAAAATATGATATTGTCACACTGATTTTTTTCACAAAGATTTCCCGATTTTTACAAAAAAGGCTAAAAACCGCGATTTTTTCGATGTCTCGTGGCTTATTGGCTCGATTTTGTGCCTTCACGGCGTGAAATCTCACAGAATTGTTGTACATTTGCAGTGAATTTCGAAACCATAACTTTATTCAGATATGAAAAGTGAGACCAATGACTTGGAACTTGCCGAAATGGCACGCCAGGCAGCCGAGCTTGAGGCTTCTTGCGCCGACAAGAGGCCGGAGCGTCTTCCGCGCCACGAGCTTGCGCTTTATCTTATGAACAACAAGTTTGCCGCAGGCAGTGTGCTCATTGCCTTGGCGCTCGTAGTGGCGTTTGCGGTGCTTGAGTTCGCCTTTGCCCTCTGAAGCGCGCCGCAGGGTGTTGCCCGGAGGTGACGAATAAATGGCGGGAACTGCCGTGTGATAGTGCAGTTCCCGCCATTTGTGCGTCTTGTCGCGCCTGTCGCAGGCGTGGCGATATGTCTTGACGGTGTGTGGCGTCAGCCATATTTCACCGTTCCGTCGGGATTGAGGAACTCATCTTCGTTGAGGCTCTTCTGATACTGGTCCATGGCTCGGTAGCTCATTCCCATGCTTGAGAATCCTCCGTCGTGATAAAGGTTCTGCATGGTCACCTTTCGGGTAAGGTCGCTGAACATTACTATGCAATAGTCGGCGCAGTCGTCGGCCGAGGCGTTGCCCAGTGGCGACATGCGGTTGGCGAAGTCGAAAAGCGACGTCATTCCCTTGATGCCGCTTCCGGCGGTGGTCATTGTGGGCGATTGCGAAATAGTGTTCACTCGCACGTTGTGCTCACGGCCATATATGTAGCCGAAGCTGCGGGCTATCGACTCGAGGAGAGCCTTGGCGTCGGCCATGTCGTTGTATCCGAAAAGAGTGCGCTGCGCGGCGATGTATGATAGCGCCACCACGCTGCCGCCGTCGGCAATGGCATTGTTCTTCTTGGCGGCCTGAAGCATCTTGTGGAACGATACGGCCGAGATGTCGTAGGTCTTGGCCATCATGTCGTAGTCGATGTCGTCGTAAGTGCGCTTCTTTCGCACGTTGGGCGACATTCCGATAGAGTGCAGCACGAAGTCGATTTGTCCGCCAAGCACCTCCACCGAGCGGCGGAACACATTCTCCAGCTCCTCGTAGCTCGTGGCGTCGGCAGGTATGATTTCGGCATTCAGTTTCTTTCCGAGGATATTGATATCGCCCATTCGCACAGCTACAGGGGCGTTGCTCAGAGTGATTGTTGCACCTTCCTCGACGGCTCTCTCAGCCACTTTCCATGCAATACTCTTGTCGTTGAGGGCACCAAAAATGATGCCGCGTTTTCCTTTTAATAAGTTATAAGCCATTAAAACGTAATTTAGTTTATACTTCCCCGTATGTGCGCCGCAGGAAGTCGGCCGCATCCTACTTTCGCAAGTAGTCAGGCAGAAGCATCTGCCCCCTGATGCCGCCACGGGCGCTCATTTCGGGCTGCAAAGTTACGCAAAAATCCCCGAAAAACCGCATCTTGCCCCTAAAATCTTCTATTGCTTTTTATCGGACAGCATTATTTCATTGTACATTCCTTTAAGCCCCGTGAATTCAAGAAAATATGGATTTTTTAAAATCATGTCGGGGTCATAATATCGTTGTCGCGTAATTGTGCCGGCTCTTGCTTTATTAGTGATGCCGGCTTTGTGGCAATAGCAATGCGCCCATACGTCGTCGCATCAACATAGCTGTGCTTATTTCGCTTTGAAGCGGTGCTCAGCCACAACTTTTCCGGTTGAGATGTTGTGAACGCGAATCACGAGTTGGCGGTCTTGGATTAGTCCTTCAATCACAGTGGGATATTCGTCAGCCGAATCTAATTTAGGTCCGCCTCCAACAACTTGAGCCCACTTTCGGGAGCCGCTTGGCGCATCGTAACGGTACTCATGCATGTGAGCGGTGATTATTACTTGGCAACCGGCTTCTTGTAGAAGCGGAGTCCACATGTTGGCACATGTGCGTTGCCAAAGGGCATAGTCCTCGGTGTAAGCCGGGTCTTTGTCGGCAGGCGTAATGTCGCCCGGATTGTGTGTCGGATTGTCGTCGAAAAGCGGAATATGGCAAAAGGCAACGAGGAAGGGAGCGTCGGCGATTTCTTTTTTGCTCAGTGCATATTTGAGCCATTCGGTTTGCGCTTTGCGATATTCGTGGCTATTGTAAAGCCCTGCAAACAGGGGGTTAGTGTCTTGTTTATCTTCGGCGGTATCGAGTCCAATCATGGCAATATCGCCCATTCGCACGGCGAAGTTGCGACCAAGGTCCCAGTCGCTGCTGAGGCGTTCTTCGGGTTGACGATACATCCACACACGTTCAAGGTGACGGTTTGCCAATCCGCGCAGGTCGTGGTTGCCCGGGCAGAACAGGTAGGGTGTTGAAGCAGCATAATCGATGCGATTGATTTCGGGATAAAGGAAGATGCGCTTTTGTGCGTGTGTGGTTTCCTCGGTGTTGCAAGCATCTCCATTCCAAACCACGCACGATGGAGCCAGTTGGGCAATCTTGTCGGTGATTTTGTCGAATGTGTTGAAATGGGCGTGAGTGTCGTTGATAACACAGAAGTGAGACTGAGCACTCCTACCGGCTGTGGTGAATGAATATATTTCGGGGCAGGTGACGTTCTTTGCAATCTTCATGCTGTAGCCGCCACCGTAGCTGATGTGGTCGGCGCCTATGCGATAGTAGTAGCGTGTGGCAGGTTGCAGCCCGGTAAGTCGCACTTGAATAATATCTTTGTCCATGCCGGTTACGCGATAGCCTCCGCATTTCACCTTTTTAGCGTCAGAAAGGTCGGGTTTTAATCCGTATTCAACATATCCGTTGGCATAATCGGTTACGCTGAAAGTGATGCCAATGCTTGTTTCGGCATAGTTTTGCAGCATAGGTGCGCTGTTGATGAGTTTTGCGTTTGATTGTTTCGTATCATCGTCGGGAGCAATAGCCTCACCGGCTTTAGCGTAAGGAGCAATAGCCAATGCGGCAGCAGCCAGAGCCGAGTCTTTAAGGAATTTTCTTCTGTCCATTTGTTAGTCTGTCTTCTTTGTTCTAAGGTTTTTTTGATTATAGGGGTAAAGTTACAAAAATTTTATTTACATTAATTGGTGGTTGATTGTTTTTTTGCCGGGTGTGCAACGGTTCTGCAGAATTGATGTTGCTCGTTGCTTCCATTTCTTATTGCTTAATAGTCACTGTGCAAAATTAAGATATTTCCGGGATAAACACTAATCGGTAATTATAAATTCATAAATCTTTTGAGTGGTTTTTCTTTAGAGTGTAAAATTTTATTAATATGTGGTTTTTTTGGTGGGGAATGGTGCAAGGTGTTTGGGGTTTTTTATATCTTTGCATAAGATAGGATGCAGATTTGCATAAACCAAGATTTTTATTGAGACAATTAATTTAAACATTAACATAAAAACTTAACACAAAATGAGTAAGCCATACGTTATCGGAATTGACATGGGCGGAACAAACACGGTGTTTGGTATCGTCGACGCTCGTGGCACAGTGATTGCCAGCAATTCCATTAAGACTGCAAAACACAGCGATATAAACGATTACATCGAAGAGCTGCATCAGGAGATTACGCGTCTTATCGTTGCCAACGATGCGGTCGACAAGATTCATGGCATCGGTATCGGTGCTCCAAATGCCAATTATTTCACGGGCATGATTGAGGATGCTCCCAATTTGCCGTGGCCGTCGCCGATTCCTCTTGCCGACCTCATGAGCAAGAAATTCGGCATTCCGGTAGCTATCACCAACGATGCCAATGCAGCCGCCATCGGTGAGATGACCTATGGCGTGGCTCGCGGATTGAAGGATTTCATCATGATCACACTTGGCACCGGCGTGGGCAGCGGTATCGTTGTCAACGGCCAGATGGTTTACGGCCACGACGGCTTTGCCGGAGAGCTTGGCCACGTGATCGTGAAGCGCAAGAACGGACGCACTTGCGGTTGCGGCCGCACGGGCTGCCTTGAGGCATATTGCTCGGCTACGGGTGTGGCACGCACTGCCCGTGAGTTCCTCGAGATTCGCACTGAGCCTTCTCTCCTTCGCAACCTGCAAATCGAGGACATCACCTCTAAGGACGTCTACGATGCGGCAATTCAGGGCGACAAGCTCGCAAAGGAGATATTCGACTACACCGGCACTATTCTCGGTGAGGCTCTTGCCGACTTCGTGGCATTCTCCAGTCCCGAGGCTTTTGTGCTCTTTGGTGGCTTGACGAAGGCCGGCGATTTGATTATGAAGCCTGTGAAGGAGGCTCTCGACAAGAATATCCTCGGCATCTACCGCGGCAAAGTGCGCCTCTTGATTTCAGAATTGAAGGAGAGCGACGCCGCAGTGCTTGGCGCAAGCGCTCTTGGATGGGAGGTAAAGCCGATTCAGGCATAATCGGTCGTTAAGCTGGCTAACGGCAGGCTGCAAGCCTGCCGAACCGGATAAATTGAACACTCACGGAGGCACTGCCGCATCGATGGCAGTGCCTCTGCTATGTAAGAGGATGGCATATTACGGCATATTGCGGAAATTTGGAGGAGAATTTGGAATTGACGGAGGGGTGTTGTATCTTTGTGGGATTTTTGAAGGCAGGGCGCGCTCCCGAAGCGTCCTATTTTCACATAAATTGATAACAATTAAACAAATATATAAAGAATTATGGCACTTCAATGTGGTATCGTAGGACTGCCCAATGTGGGTAAGTCAACTCTGTTCAACTGTCTGTCGAATGCTAAGGCGCAGTCGGCTAATTTCCCGTTTTGCACCATAGAGCCTAATGTGGGCGTCATCACCGTGCCCGACGATCGCCTGAACAAGCTCGCCGAGCTCGTCCATCCGCAAAAAATCGTGCCTACCACGGTGGAGATTGTGGATATTGCCGGATTGGTGAAGGGTGCCTCGAAGGGTGAGGGCTTAGGCAACAAGTTCCTTGCCAACATCCGCGAGACCGATGCCATAATCCATGTGCTCCGCTGCTTCGACGACAACAATATAACCCACGTCGACGGATCAATCGACCCGGTGCGCGACAAGGAGATTATCGACTACGAGCTTCAGCTTAAGGACCTGGAGACTATCGACAGCCGCATATCGAAGGTGCAGAAGCAGGCCCAGACCGGTGGCGACAAGCAGGCAAAATTGCAATATGAGGTGTTCTGCCGCTTCAAGGAGGCCCTTGAGCAGGGCAAGGCCGCGCGCACTGTGAAATTCGAGACCAAAGATGAGCTGAAGGTGGCTCATGACCTGTTCCTGCTCACCAACAAGCCGGTGCTCTATGTGTGCAACGTCGACGACGAAAGCGCCGTGAGCGGCAACCGCTATGTGGAGATGGTGCGAGAGGCCGTGAAAGACGAGGGCGCCGAGATTCTTATCGTGGCGGCAAAGACGGAGTCGGAGATTGCCGAGTTCGACACATACGAGGAGCGCCAGATGTTCCTCAACGAGATAGGGCTTGAGGAGTCGGGGGTGAACAGGCTGATTCGCGCCGCCTATAAGCTGCTTAACCTTGAGACGTTCCTCACGGCCGGTCCGCAGGAGGTGCGCGCATGGACCTATCGCCGCGGCAGCAAGGCTCCGCAGTGCGCCGGAGTGATTCACACCGACTTCGAGAAAGGCTTTATCCGCGCCGAGGTGATAAAATATGAGGATTATGTCGCCTACGGAAGCGAGGCCGCCGTGAAGGAGGCCGGAAAAATGAGCGTCGAGGGCAAGGAGTATGTGGTCCAGGATGGCGACATCATGCACTTCCGCTTCAATGTGTGAAAAAACTGCCACCGGGCCCGATGGCGTCGGTGGCAGTTTTATATATAAAGGGGCTTCGGGCCCCTATTTTTTTGGAAATATCTACTTTAATCTTGCACTATTGAAGTAAAAGTTGTATCTTTGCAGTTCCAAAAGCAAAGAGATATGACATACTTTGATTTTACAAAAAGGTTTCCTGACGAGAATAGCGCAATAGATTTCATCGTTGCGACTAAGTATAAGGATGGCTATGTTTGTCCGAAATGCGGAAGCATACACAAAGGCATATATCATCAGAAGTACAATCATCGCTTCATGTATTGCAATAACTGCAAGAGCGAGTTTTCTGCATTGAAAGGTACGATATTCGAGAATACACACCTTGATTTGCGTATGTGGCTGTATGCCATGAATCTCGTTCTTGTTACCCGTAAAGGCATATCTGCATTGCAACTGAAAAGAGAGCTGGGTATGGGTTCTTATCAGTCCGCGTGGCGTATGCTTCAACAAATACGTAAGGCGATGGAGAAAGAGGAATACAAGGAAACATTTGAAGCAGTCGTGGAGATTGACGAGACCTATGTAGGCGGGAAGCCTCGCAAGAACAACGACCATTTGGATGATGGGGATAACAAGCCGAAAAGAGGGCGTAGAACATCAAAGACACCTGTAATTGGTGTTAAGGAGCGCAACACGGGCAAAGTTCATGCGGTTGTAGCCAACTATAACGATGAGGGCAAACAGTTGAGCGGAAAGCAGCTTTTCGCTGTACTCAAAAAGGTATGCAAGGGAAATAATACCGTAATGACAGACCAATTCTCTGGGTACAATATTCTCGATAAGGAGAATGAATGTAACTTTGTTAGACTGAAAATAGACCATACAGTAACGTACTCTCTCGGAGAAGGAATACACACTAACGGGATAGAGAGCTTTTGGGCGATACTGAAACGAGGTGTTTACGGAGTATTCCATAATGTATCTATAAAATATATGCAGAAGTATGTAACGGAGTTCTGCTACCGTTTGAACCATAGGGATAATAACGAGGCTTTTACCTCACTTGTTGAACTTGCAATAGTTTAATAATATGACTAACAATAATTTACAAATCGGGGGGGGGTAATTCCAGACTACAGATTATTGACATTATAGGACGAGATTTTCTTACACGCAATCTGGAAACAGACGAGTATAGTTACAAACAGGTACTTGATAGGGAAATAGAAGGACATTATAAGTTAGATATTCGGTTTTACGATAGCTCGAAAAAAGTGGCAGTATTGGTTGAAACCAAAAGGAAAATCACCAAGAAAGACAAAGAACAATTATTTGCGTATGTTCAGTTAGAACAAGAATTATCTGCGGACACAAAAATCATAGCTATTCTTGCGAGTACTGATAATACGAAAATTAGAGTTTGGAAAATTGTTGATGGAGAAGTAAAAGAACTGTCTGATTCCAAGATAAAGACTTTCAAAGAATACTCGGATTACTTTGAGCAAAAGAATACGAATGACAAGACAACTGTCCTTGAAAACACAGCCATACTAAATCGCAAATTACTTGATAATGGCATACCTGAAAATCTACGTAGTCAATTTGTTGGTACTTGCCTTTTAGCACTTAAAAATGGATTAAAATATCGTGGACTTTCCACATCGCAAATTATTGCCGGAATTAAAGAGATACTCGGTGATATGTTGAAGGATAGTGTGGATAAAGCTGTCAAGATTGCGATTCTGCATACCAATGTATTACAGAATCCTAAAGTTGAAAATCTCAAACAGGATAATTTTCAGTATGTTTTGCAATTTATCAATGATAAAATCGCGAAGCATATCAACGAAGCGAGTTATGAGGGGCACGATATATTGAGCTACTTTTTCACTACTTTTAATAAGTATGTACAGAAAGGTGACAAAAACCAAGCGTTTACACCTAATCATATAGCACATTTTATGTGTAAAATAGGAGGAGTTACTCGTACAACTCGTGTTCTTGACCCAACTTGTGGTTCAGGTACTTTTCTTGTTCAGGCAATGGCGCAAGAACTTTCTCAATGTGAAACGCAAACAGAGCGAGATAAAGTAACTAAAGAACAAATATATGGTATTGAATATGATGAGAATGTCTATGGATTGGCAACGACAAATATGCTTATTCATGGAGACGGAAATTCCAATATAATTTCGTCTTCCTGTTTTATAAGAAAAAAGTGGGTTGAAGAAGCAAATATAGGATTGGTATTGATGAATCCGCCTTATAACGCATCAAAAGCACAAGTTCCTGAATCTTTCGCAAAAGATTGGAGTAAAACAAGTACTGACCCAACAAAAGGATTTTATTTTGTAAAGTTCATAGCTGATTCCGTTAATCAAGGGAAACTAATAACATTGTTGCCATTATCCTGCGCAATAGCAACCGATGGAAAAATTGCAGAATACAAACAATATATGCTGGATAATCATACATTGGATGCAGTTTTCTCATTCCCAACAGAAATGTTTTATCCGGGTGCAAGTGTAGTTGCATGTTGTATGGTGTTTGAACTTAATAAACCACATAAGGATTCTGACAAAGAGACTTTTTTTGGATATTTCAAAGACGATGGTTTTGAAAAAAGAAAAGGTGTTGGTCGCATAGATGTATATGATAAGTGGAACTCTATAGAAAAGCAATGGATTGATTTATATGAACATCGAACAACTAAAGCTGGATTAAGTGTTACAAAAAAGGTCACTGCAATAGATGAATGGTGTGCTGAAGCATATATGGAGACAGATTATTCTACATTATCAGAGATAGACTTTATAGAAAAGTTAAGAGATTATGCGGCTTTCTTGGTTCAGAATGAAAAGTTCTAATTATGATGACAGATTGGAGATATTTTGAAATAGGAAAACTGTTCTCTCAAATATATAAGGCATTGGCATACAATGCACAAGATTTGATAAAGTTCTCTGCGGTAAGCGATGATGCTATTAGGTATATTACCAGAACGGCCACCAATAATGGGTGTAGAGAGTTTGTGCAAAACGAGAATTTCACACAAATAGAACAAGGCAACGCAATTACCATTGGTGATACAACGGCAACCATCTATTACCAAAGTGAACAATTTATTTGTGGAGACCACATTGTAATACTTCGTGCTCCTTTTCTTAATGAGATGCGAGGAGTATTCATTGTTACGCTCTTAAATAAAGAACGATTTAGATACAACTATGGTCGTTCTTTCAAAATGGATATTATTAAGAAAACACGCATATTATTGCCAAGTTCTGATGGCAACAAACCCGACTGGAATTATATAGACTCTATAGTAAAGCAGAATATTATACCTACTCTGCCATCAAAATCAAGAGAAGTTTGGGAGAATAAATATAAAATTAAGCCTTTATATGATACGAAAGCATGTCTAAATACAAAAGATTGGCAGTGGTTCAATGTTGGCTCATTGTTCAAAGTAAAAAAATGCAAATGCTCAAATGCCACTGAAATGCTTGTAGATGGAGATGAAATAGCATATATTGGTGCTAAAAAGAGCGAAAATGGCGTTATTAGATATGTAAAACGCAATGAAGATTTAGTGACAAAAGGTAATTGTATTGTCTTTATTGGAGATGGGCAAGGTTCTGTGGGCTATTGCTTGTACCAGCCGAATGATTTTATTGGGTCAACGACACTTATTGCAGGCTATGTCAAGGGTTTGAATCCTTACATCGCTCAATTCTTGGTGACTGTACTGGATATGGAAAGATATAGGTATTCATTTGGGCGCAAATATAATAAGAACGCCATTACCAATAGCAGAATCAAACTCCCTATAGATTCCAAAGGTAATCCCGATTGGCAATTCATGGAAAACTATATAAAGAGTTTGCCATATTCCGCGAATTTGTAAAAATAGCAGGGCGAAACACCCTGCTATTCAAATATTTTATATCTTAGCGATATACAATTATGCAAGATTAAAGCGGATAATTACGTTTTTTTTGGGACCGTATTTTATCGGTCGTCGGTATCGTCGATTTGGAAAAGCTGGAACATATCGCCCATCGTCGTTTCATCGTCGACCTTGATTTTGCCCATATCGATGTCGCTGAGATAGGGTACGATCGAGAAAATCAGCGTGTCGCCCTTATGCACATACTTCTCGATGGGCTTCCACAGCGCATTGTAGATCGAGGGAGTGTTGTAGGCGTAGTCGAAGCCCTTGGCAGTCACGATGTCCATGCGCAGCAGGTAGTTGTAGGTGATTGGCGCAATGTGGTATTTCATAGGCTTCTCCATGCCATATCGCATGAAAATCACCATAAGCTCGCCCACGCTGTCCTCCTTGCATATCGCCACGGCCTCGTTCTCACGCAGGTCGTAGGGCGACATGTTGGCGTCCTCGCCCTCGGTGGCCATTGTCACCATTCCATATTCCACGTTCTTGCGGTTGCCCTTGTCGAGGTTTCGGCGTATTCCATCGATTGCCGACTCATATTTATTGGGAATGCTTGCGATAAGCTGCTTCACCGATTGCTCGCCCTGCAACTTCAGCGTGTAGGAGCGCTTGCTGTCGGTCACCTTTATAATTGATTGGCGTTTTGCCGAGAGCACGTCGTTCTCAGCCACCGAGTTGCCGCGTTTCAGTATGAATCCGTTGGATAATACGATGCCGTGAATGTCGGTGATGCGATAGTTCTTTGGTGCGGCGACGGCGCAGGTGAAAGTCAGTGCCAGCGCCAGCAGAGTGAGAATAACACTTTTTTTCATTTTTGTCTGATTGATTTTTTAAATGATATTATTTTTTCTTTTATAGTCGATAGGTCATAACCCGAGAGAGCCTTCCGTGTGTGCCTGTACAGCTTCGTGACCTCCTCGAATGCTATTATGGTGAAGTTGTAGATGTCGAGCGCCCACGGCGTGAATGCTATTGCGAGCAAGAACCATCCGCAGTCGAGATAGATTGACTTCTCGGCGAAAACCACATAGCTTAGAATCATCAGTGAGAAGAACAGCATGTAGGTCACAGTCCTCACGAAGAAGCCGCTTGTGCGTGGGAACTTGCGGGAGAAGAACAGGTTGCAATACACGAACAGGATTATCACCGCAAACACTATCAGCTCGGTGGCCGATTGCGGCAAGGTGTTGATATAGTCGCTGCGAAGCACCGTCGAGGCTATGTAGGCGTGTATTTTCAGCCCGATAATCTGCGGGTCGATCGACGTGCGGTGCACGTCGGCCTGAGTGTCGACGCCGAGAATCACTATGGAGCCTTTTATGGCATCGCCCCATTCGGGAATCTCCTCGTAGGATATTGTGGAGATGTCGACGAGGAAGTTGATATACTCATGCTTCTTCCCACGCTTGTTCAGCTTGGCAATCTTCTCGGGATGAATCTGCCTGACAGCCTCAAGCGAGAGACTGTAGATAGTGTCGGTGCCATCGATGAAATAAGGAGTGAAGGAGCGAATCACGGCATTGTCGCGATTGCGGTTGTCGAGGTTGGTATATCCCTTTCCCACGCCGAGTGCGCTGCGGTCGGCGAAAAATCTCGCCGTGTCGGCAAGGCAGTCGGTCATGCAAGGGAACACCACGTTGTGGTTGGCGCGTATCGCCTCGGTGAGCATCTCGTCGATTTCAGGGTCTTTCTCGTCAGCGAGGTTTATGTCGACCGAGATTGCGGCCGGGTCGCACTCCGAGAGCATCATCAGAGCCTCGGCGAGCTCATAGCGCGTGGAGCCGTGAGGCAGAGTCACCACTATCACGTCGCTCTCGTAGGGCAGTATGCCCTGCGACTGAAGCAGCTCGCTGTAGATGTCAAACTGGTTGATGTCGGCCACATTCGACGAGGCGAAGAACGACACGTTGAGCGGAATATAGGTAATCATACGTGAAAGCCCGACTGTGACGATAGTCACAATCAGCACTTTCACGATATTATTCACCCACGGTCTCATTTCACTAGTATTACGGTTGCCTGTTTGTTGTCCATGCCCTTCATTGTCCTTCCGGCGCCGCTATAGTATATTGTGGCGTCGCACACGGTGAACTTCTTTCCGCTCACGTTGAAATAGTCGCCTGCTACGCTCTCGGTGAAGCACACTGCCGATGCAAGGTGACCCGGATAGTAGATCAGGGCCGTTTCCAATCCAAGCAGGTCGCGCACTAAGCGGGTGAGCAGGATGGCATGGTCCTCGCAGTCGCTATAGGGATAGTAGATCGTCTCGTCGGGGAAGAACGCGCGGTCGTAGCCCCAAATCTTGTCGTCGTAGCCATATTTGAACGACTCGATGAAGTCCATCAGTATGTTGACTGCCTGGAGCTGGGTCTTGCCTGCTATTGCTGCTCTCAGTGCCGGATACACGGTGGCTTGGGCATTGGCGCTCATAGGCGCCTGTGCGTAGTAGGTCCATTTCGACATCATGTCGCCCTCGGTGAAGGGAGTCGGGTAGGTGTCGTAGAATCGCAGCAGGTTGCGGTTCACCTTGTAGTCAAACTTGATGGTGGGATAGTTGGCCAATCGCTGGCGCAGCGGGCTTGACACGTCGGCAAACTTGGGCTCCTCCTTGATCCACAGCGACAGGGCACGCTCCTTGGGCATGGCGAAGTCGCAGAACGAAATCTGCATGCCATTCTCGTTGGGTGCGCCAATCACATAGTAGCGGCGGTTGCCGTCGGTGCTGATTGGCACTGATGGCATGTTGGTGATGTATTGCTCGGAGGCGACGAGGAGATAGAGTTTCTTGTTGCTGTCGAAAGCGAAGCGCATCTTGTAGCCCGACATGCAGAACAGATAACCCGTGAGCAGTGTGGCGTCGTTGCATTCGCCGCCATAGAAGGCGTTGCCCAACTCGGTGAGTGCCAGAAGGTATGCCCAGTCGCACAGACGGTATTCGTCGCGCAGGTTGAGGCAGTCTTGCAGCACCACGCCGTACTTGTCGTTGCCGGTGATTTTCTCTATTGCCTTGGCTACGCCGCGATTGTCTTGTGAGGGCATTGTCACCTTGCAGTCGTCGTCGATAGCCACTTGCATATCGGTGCCGAAAAGCGTGAATTTGAACTTGGTGTCGATGTCCACATCCTCGGGTATGACCACAGGAACGAAGGGTTTAGGCTGGATGTTGGTGCTGATGTTCGGAATCTCCACGATTTCCTTGATTGGGAGCTTGCCAACTTTGGCCAAATCCACGGTCTCGCGCGGTTTTACATCCTTTTTAGGCTCCGTCTTCGGAGCTGCTTCCTTTTTGGGCTCTGCTTTAGGAGCTACTTCTTTTTTAGGCTCCGTCTTCGGAGCTGCTTCCTTCTTGGGCTCTGCTTTAGGAACTACATCCTTTTTAGGTTCCGTCTTCGGGGCTGTTTCCTTCCTGACTGCCTGCTTCGGAGCTACATCCTTTTTGGGTTCCGTCTTCGGAGCTGTTTCCTTTTTGACTGCCTGCTTCGGGGCTACATCCTTTTTAGGTTCCTGCTTCGGGGCCACTATTTCTTTGGGGTCAGGATTTATATCCTTTATGGCATCCTCGATAGGCTTTTCAGGCTCTGATTTGTCGTATAGGTCTTGGTCGTCGATTTGCGGGCCGATAGAATTGTCGATGGGCTTCGGCATGGCTTTGTCGGCATCCTTCTCCACCCATTTGTTGTCGAGTGCGGCGACGAATGATTTCATCACGCTGTCGCGATATTCCACGAAGCGCTTTTCCATCTCTTTCTTCTTGGCGGCGAAATTGCTTTCGGCTCGTTTTGCAAATTCCTCGTAGGAGACGGTGTCTCTCGTCTTCCTCTCCTGCATGCGCTCTTTCAGGCTCTTCTTGTTCTGCAATTTCGAGGCAGGATTCTGAGCCGCCGGCGAGAGCGCCAATATTGCGATAGCTATAAAACTGAGCAGTGATTTAAGTCCGTTCATAGTCGATAATGGCTGAGTTCTGAGGTTGTATTATTAGTTGGAGTTATTTGGCCTGAGTGCCGGGTCTTAAAAGAGAAAAATCCATAGGAATCAACGTGATGCAATTCCTATGGACTTAAGCTTTTTATCTTGCCGACAATCATTCCATCGGAAAAAATCAGCCGATAGGCAAATAACGTTGAAAAGAAAGATTACTTGTCCCAGCCGTTATCTTTAAGACGGTTGACGATGTCGCCGCCACGCTTCTTAAGGTCGTCGGCAATAGCCTTCTTGGCGGCGTCGATAGCTTGTGAGCGGTCGGCTGCCACACCGATTTGAACCTCCTTGTTGCCATTAGGCAGCTCACGCTGAATCTCGGTGATTACGATGGTCTGCTTAAGACACTGCGACACGAAGCTGCGGCCGCCAAGCACGGTCTGCATCGAAGAAACCACCTGAGTGCCTTCCTCATTTCCGAAAGAGTTCTCGGCCTCGGCCACGAGCTCCGTCTGAAGCTGCTGTGCTATCTGCAAGCGTGCCACTTCCATTGCCTGGAGGCGTGCTGCATCGTAGTATTTTCCCTCGACGGTGTTACGGCCGATAGCATATTTCTTGTTGCCTTCGTTGTCGACCTCGTTCTCGAAGTAGATTGAGCGCTGAATCTGCTCAGCCATCGACATTGCGCCGAATGGCACTGTCCATCCTTGCTTTTCAAGTTTCTTTGCTTCTTTCTTAGCCTCTTTCGATGGCTTGAAAGTTCTTTGTGCGTCTTGTGAGAATAATTGGGCATTAGCATCGATAGCGCCAAACAAGAATGTAATAGCTACGATAATAGCTGAAAGTCTAAAAGTTTTCATAAAATAAAAGTTTTTTAATGATTACTCGATAATGATAATTAATTAGTTTTATGTCGCGGTTTTTCGCTGCGACGAGTTTGTTGTTAAAATATCTGTGGCAAAAATATTAAAAAAATAATATATGACAACAATTATTGGGTTAAATATTGTTTATTCGGGCGTATGGCGTGATTTGACGCACATTTGACGCACATTTTGGCAGGTTCGTCGTCGGGGTGGATAAGTGTGGGGCAAAAGAAACCCGCCGCTGTTCCGGCGGCGGGTCTATGAGGCTTGTGGTGTGATTAGCAATACTTCGAGAAGTCGGTCTTCTTCATGTCGCCCTCGGCGATGAATGTCTCGTGGAAAGCGAGTGCCGCTTTCAGCGAGTGAGGAGTCTGGCCTCCCTTGCCGAGCTTCAGGTATTCACGCAGCAGCGGACGATAGTCGGGGTGAGCGCAGTTCTCGATCACCGTCTCGGCGCGCTGCACGGGGTCCTTGCCGCGCAGGTCGGCGATACCCTGCTCGGTGATTAGGATGTCCACCGAGTGCTCGCTGTGGTCGACGTGCGATGCCATAGGCACGATGGCGCTTATCAGGCCGCCTTTGGCTGCCGACGGGCAGCTGTAGATCGAGATGTAGGCATTGCGGGTGAAGTCGCCCGAGCCGCCTATACCGTTCATCATCTTCGTGCCCACGACGTGGGTTGAGTTGATGTTTCCGAAGATGTCGGCCTCAAGGGCGGTGTTCATGGTGATGACACCAAGACGGCGCACAACCTCGGGGTTGTTGGAGATTTCGGCCGGACGAATTACCACCTTGTCGTGGAAGCGGTCGATATTGTCGAAGAACTCGGTCATCGTGTCTTTCGAGAATGTCATGGAGCAGGTGCTTGCGAAGCGGCATTTGCCCGACTTGATAAGGTTGAGCACGCTGTCTTGAATCACCTCGGTGTACATGTCGAATGCCGGTATCTCGGGATTGGCGTCGAGGCCGGCGAGCACGGCGTTGGCGATGTTGCCCACACCCGACTGAAGCGGCAGGAACGAGCTCGGAATGCGTCCGGCCTTCAGCTCAGAGGTGAGGAAGCGGCACACGTTGTCGCCAATCATCATCGTGGTGGCGTCGGCGGGCGAGAATGGGCTTCCGCCTGCGGGATGCGACGTCTTCACCACGCCTACTATCTTCTTTGGGTCGATTTTCAGTGTCGGGGAGCCGGCACGGTCGCTTGCCTTGAAGATTGGAATCTCACGGCGATAAGGAGGATCGAGAGGAATGTATATGTCGTGCAGTCCGCGAATCTTGGGATTGATGGCATCATTAAGCTCTATAATCACTTTCTCGGCCAGGGTGGCATAGGTGGGTGCATTGCCCACGCCGGTGCCAAGGACCACCTCGCCGTCGTCGGTGATGCTCTGAACCTCGATGATGGCCACGTCGAGCTTGCCGAAGGTGCCGTAGCGCATCTTCTGCGAGAGCTCCGACAGGTGCAGGTCGAAGTAGTGTGCGGCGTGAGAGTTGGCAGCCTTGCGCATGTCGGGGCACGACTGGTAGGGAGTGCGCATGTTGACCGCATTGGCGCGGCTCAGCTCGCCGTCGACGAAATCGTTGGTCGACGCTCCGGTGAACATGTTGATTTTGAACTCTCTTCCCGCCTCGTGCTCTTTCTTGGCGAGCTCAGCGATGGCCACGCTGACTACTTTTGGTGTTCCACTTGCAGTGAATCCCGAGAACCCTACATTGTAACCATTCTTGATTTGTGCGGCAGCTTCTTGTGCCGTTAAGATAGGAAATGTCATAAGTTTATGTTTTTGTGTCAGTTTGAATCCCGTGGGCCGTGCGGCATGGCGGGATTTGTGATTATGTAATTAGTTGTTATTTCTCAAAATTTCGTTTTAAGTATCTCGTGGGCTATTATGGCACGCCGCCAGTCGTGAGACTCGGGCACGTCGGGGTGAGGCTCGTCGTAGGCGTCGATATCGGGTGTGGGTAGCGGCGGTATGACCACCGAGTGCTGCCCCTCAGTGCTCTGACTTTCGGGAATGAATTGCTCGGGAATCTTCGATGACTGCCGCGGCTGCACCTGTGGCTGCTGCGAAGGAGTCCACGGCGACTGCCATGGTTGTTTTCCTGTCGGCTGTGGCTGCTGCGAAGGAGTCCACGGCGACTGCCATGGTTGTTTCCAGGTCGGCTGTGGCTGCTGCGAAGGAGTCCACGGCGACTGACGTGGCGCTGTGGGGACGGTCGGCACCCGTTCCTCACGGTTGTTGTCGACCGTAGTGCCCTGCTTCTTCTGGCGCTTGAAGCTGCTTGCCAGAATCACGACTATAATCACCACAAAGGGTATCAGCTCATTGAATTCATTGCCCATAAAGCTCCGAAAGCTTAAAATTAATCCTCAAATTTACTAATTAAAAGGATAATCGCAAAGAATCTTGCCCAAAAACTTGTCGTCGGACCAAAAAATCGACTTTTTGAGCACTCTTGTGGCAGCAAAATGCCACTTCAAGGTTATTTCACGTCGAATGGCGCGAAGTTGTAGCCATCGGGTATTTTTGTGGTCACGGTCCACACCATCTGCGTGTCGTCGGCAAAGCTGTGGGTCTTGAAGCCGAGCTCGATTTTTTGCTTGTTGTAGTCGTTGAGCATCTGGATCGTCTGCGTGACTACGCGAATGCCCGTTCCGGTGCGGTCGGTGGCGTTCACGCTCAGTGATTTGAGCCCGTTGTTTGCCACTTTTATCACCGTGGCGCCATTGCTGTGGCTGATGTCGATATCGAGGAATCGCTCTCCCTTCAGGCTTCGCAGCCCGTGCTTCACGGCATTCTCCACGAAGATGTGCAGCATCATTGCCGGAATCTTGGTGGAATTGAGGTCGACGCCGATGTGCTTGTTGTAGGCCACGTTGTCGCCGAGCGACGGCTTCTCATTGTCGATATAAGCGTCGACAAACTCAATCTCCTCGGCAAGTGACACGGTGTAGCGGTCGCACATCTCAAGGTTGAGGCGCAGCAGTCTCACAAGGTTGTTGACGCTCTCATTGCTAATTGCAAGATCGCGGTTGAGCATGTTGAACATGAAGTGCGGCGTTATGCGGTTGCGCATGTTGGCGAGTCGTTGCGAGTAGAGCAGCGTCTTCAGTTTCATCTCGCCCATAATGCGCTTGCGGCGCTTGTACATCAGCCACAAGGTGGTGGCCGATGCCGCTATGATTAGCACTATGAGCAAGGTGTAGAGCTGAATCTGCATCTCTTTCATGCGCTCGTCCTTTTGCGAGATAATCAGGTTGGAGTGCAGACGCGCCGTGTCTTGCTGATAGCGGTAGTCGAACTCCGCAATCTGGTTTCTCACCGCCTCGTTGTTGATTGAGTCGCTGAAATATTGCGCCAGCTGCTTGCAGCGGTAGGCATTCCTGAAGTCGTTGCGCTTGCTGAAGTAGCTCTCCATGCGCTTGTAGTGCAGGGCACGGTAGCGAGGTCCGGCCCCGAGCGAGTCGGCCGATGCCAGGTTGAGGTATTTCAGGGCGTCGCTTAGGTTGTTGCGGTGCAGCTCCAAGTCGCCGAGCAGGCTGTTCATATAGAAGCGCTTGCTCGCATCCTCCGGCATCTTGTCGAACATCTCCTTGGCCCCGTAGATGTAGAGGCTTGCCGAGTCCACTTGGTGCGTCATCAGCATCACCTCGCCGATGTTGATGTGGGTGATGAACGACACCTCCACGTTGTCGAGGATGCGTGCTATGCTGTCGGCCGCTTTGAACGCCCGCAGCGCGTCGTCGTAGCGGTGCTGGAAGTACAGGCTGTTCCCGTAGGATATGTAGAAGTAGTAGCGGTCGTAGTCAGAGCACGATGCGGAGTCGTGGGCGAGCTTTCCGGCACGCTCGAAGTATTTGTTGGCCTCGTCGTAGTTCTCAATCTCGGTGTACACTTGCCCTAAGCCTGAGTATATGTTCATATATGAGTCGGGAATTCTCAGGGAGTCGGATAGGGCCAATGCCCGGCGGTAGTATCTCGACGACTGTGGCGCGTCGCCATTTTGGCGGTAGGCGTCGGCAAGGTTGATGCACACGTGTATGAGCCCGCTGCTGTTGTCGTCGTCGCAGCGTGTCAGGGCATCGAGCGAGTGCTTGAGGCACTCTATTGCCGAGTCGCGGTTTCCGCAATTGAGCAGATACACGGCGCAGTGGTTCCAGTAGAGCGACCGCAGGGAGTTGGCCTTTCGGGAGTCGGGCTGGCGATGGCAGAAGGCTGCCACGAGTTGCCTGATGGAGTCCATCCGCCGCTCGTCGCCCTTGAACAGGTGTGCGAGCGACTTGTACATCTCTATGCGATAGAACATGCAGCTGTCGGTAATCAGCCTCTCGGCTCTCGTGAGATTCTCAACGGCCTTGGCGGGATTTATGAACAGCGTGTCGTATTGCGACTTGACGATTGAGTCGCACAATGCTTTCTCGGTGGAGTCGTCGGCGGAGCTTTTCGAGCAAGCCATGCAAGAGGCCATTATATAAAGGCATATAGCGGCCATCAGGTAGTGTATGGAGCGTAAAGACATGATATTGCTAACTATATAGTTTCGTTAAACTCGAAATAATATATGATATTCATACGTTTTTTCTTGCCGCAAAATTAATAATAATTATTTCAAATATGAACAAATTCACACAAATTTGTACAGGTTTTTATCCCTGTCTTATGGTAAATATACTATTTTCAAATCGTTGGCAACAAGTGCAGATGTGGCTATGAGCGTGTATGGGTGCCGAGGGAACCGAAAAAAATTGTGCGTCTTCCGGCAAAATACCGCCTTTTTTTTAATCTGTGGGTATAGAAATGTCGTGATTTATATATAAATTTCCTCTAAGAAAGTTAAGGCCGAGACTGTCTTTGTGAGTGGAAAAGAGT
>JBJEKJ010000113.1:0-5030 GCA_051878575.1 Muribaculaceae bacterium
ATGTTGCTTCAAGAGCACGTAGAAAAAAAATCTTAAAACTTACAAGAGGTTACTACGGAAGTCGTAAGAACGTTTGGACCGTTGCCAAGAATACTTGGGAGAAGGGTCTCACCTACGCTTACCGCGACAGAAAGAACAAGAAGCGCAACTTCCGCGCGCTGTGGATTCAGCGTATCAACGCTGCCGCACGTCTTGAGGACCTTTCTTACTCTAAGTTGATGGGCTTGATTCACAAGGCAGGTATTGAGATCAACCGCAAGGTGCTCGCCGACCTCGCTATGAACAACCCCGCAGCTTTCAAGGCTATTGTCGACAAGGTTAAGAACGCTTAATACAGTCGATTGTAATCGAAGAGACAACGGACCGTTGTTGCCGCCGCGCAGCAACGGTCTGCTTGTGTGTCGCAGGATGCTATTGTTGAAAAATGATAAAAAACGATAGGCGGCACATTATGTAAGGGAAAAATTTGGTAATTTGAATATAACATTGTATATTTGCATTACAATGATGATGAGAAATAACCACATCAAAGCAGACTGGGAAACTCATCAATTTTATATGAAATGCCGAGACAAGCTTTCGTTTCCAATGGCGGGCCCCAACCTATTATTAGGTGCTTTCATGCCAGGCGGATTACAAAGGATAGGAAGCCCTCAAAACCTGATTATCGGAGTTTCATCGTATCCCTTTGATGTGGCCTTTATAACAGATGCCGGCAAGCGCAGCATGGCGCTTCCGGCATCTGTCTTTTTTATGCGTTTTTGCGTGTTTTTGTGGCGGTTGCCGAAAATATGAAGGCGAAAACTTTATGATTTGCGAAATGATTATTAATTTTGTGGTTGCACAAGCGCATGGCGTCACTTGCATGGCGCCGCGACTGACCGTGCTATCAAGTAACTACAATATATATTGCAATGGCTGATACAAAAGAGCAATTTGAGCAAGTGATAAAGATATGCCGCGACTTGTTTGTCAAGAAACTTCATGATTATGGGGCTTCGTGGCGAATAATGCGTCCGGCATCGATTACCGACCAGATATTCATCAAGGCAAAGCGCATACGCAATCTTGAGATAAAGAAAGTGTCGAAAGTGGGCGAGGGGATATACCCCGAGTTTGTGGGAATAGTGAATTATGGCGTGATAGGCCTTATTCAGCTTGAGCTCGGATTCGCCGATGAGGTGGATGTTACGGCCGAGCGCGCCATTGAGCTCTACGACAGGCACATCACGGCTACTAAGGAGCTGATGTATGCCAAGAATGCCGATTATGATGAGGCATGGCGCAATATGCGCATAAATTCCTACACCGATTTGATTCTGACCAAGATTCAGCGTACTAAGCAGATAGAGGACAATAACGGCGCGACGCTTGTTTCGGAGGGTATCGACGCCAACTATATGGATATGATTAACTATTCGCTCTTTGCCCTCATTAAGTTGGAGTATGGCGAGGATTAGTAAAAGGAATAAAGCGCAGAGTCACGATAGCGAGTCGCCGCAGATGGAAACCCCGCACCCCGGTCAGCCGGAGAGGAAGGAGTCGAGGCTGTATAAAGGCGTATGGGGCGTGCTTGCGGTCGAGCTGTTGCGTCTTGCGGTTGGGGGAATCTTTCTGTTCTCAGGCTTCGTGAAAGCCATCGACCCGTGGGGGAGCGTGTATAAGTTCGGCGAGTATCTTTCGGTATTTGGCTTCTCCGAGTTTGATTGGATTCTGCCATTTATGTCGTTCACGTTGTCGACGGCCGAGTTTATGCTCGGAGTTTTCATGGTGCTGGGCATCTACAGGCGGTTCACGCCTTTCGCCATGCTCCTTGCCATGACAGTCATGCTGCCGCTCACAGGTTATTTGGCTATTACCGACGCAGTGCCCGATTGCGGATGTTTCGGCGACGCCATAGTGCTTGGCAACTGGACCACCTTTTTCAAAAACCTGCTTCTTGTGCCCGCAATACTCTATCTGTGCGCATTCAACAGGCGTGTGAAAAATATATATGGCTTTGCAGTGCAGTGGCTTGTGGCGTTTTTCTCGCTCACCTACGCGCTTGTGGTGGCATTTGTGGGCTATTACTATCAGCCGATGCTCGATTTCCGCCCATATCCGGTAGGCAGCCATATATCTCAGCAACCCGCTGCCGACGGAGCTTCCGATGCCGCCAACTATCAGTTTGTCTATGAGAAAGACGGCAATCGTGCCACATTCACAATCGACAGCCTGCCCGACGACACGTGGACATTCGTCGATCGCAAGTTGAGGCCCGGTGTGCGTCAATCGTCGGCATCGGCCGAGGGTGTGGCTATCACGCAAGCCGACGGAGATCCTGCCGATGGCGTGATTCGCGACTCTGGCGAGCAACTGCTATTTATTTTCCCCGACATGAAGGCCGTGGGAATATCCTATACGTATCTTATCAACGAGATTTACGATTATGCCGAGTCGCACGGAATCTATGTGGTGGGGCTCACCTCGGCCGGCGAGGAGGAGATAGAGGAATGGAACGACCTTTCCATGGCCTCCTACACGCTCTACACCGTCGACGACAGCGTGCTGAAGATGATAGCACGCGGCAATCCTGCCGTGGTGTATCTGAAGGACGGACGTGTGAAGTGGAAGCGCACGCTGCAATCGGTGTCGATGGAGCTTATATCTTCGAGCCGCGAGATGGCTGATATAGCAGCCGATTTCGATGCCCGGAAGTGGCTTTATGGGCTCACGTCGACGTATATCATGGCGATGGTGCTACTGCTAATTGTCAACAGAACGCACCTGTTATGGAAAATTCGCATAAAAAGCAATAATAAAACGAAAAATAAAGCGTAAATTTGCATTCAGATTTAGAAACACTCAAAACACTACATTAAATAATATGAGAAAAAACATTGTTGCAGGTAACTGGAAGATGAATACTACAGTTCCTGAAGGCGTGAAATTAGCAAGTGAAGTAAATGAGGCATTGAAGGGTGTTACACCTAAGTGCGACGTTGTGATTGGCGTGCCTTTCACACACCTTACGGCCGTTAAGGCTGCAATCGACTCCTCGAAGCTCGGCTTGAGTGCTGAGAACTGTGCCGACAAGGCTAAGGGAGCCTATACAGGTGAGGTTTCGGCTGCTATGGTGGCATCGACAGGTGCCGAGTATGTGATTCTCGGCCACTCAGAGCGTCGTGCCTACTATCATGAGACAGTGGAGATACTTGCCGAGAAGGTGAAGCTCGCGCTTGAGAATGGCTTGAAGGTTATCTTCTGCATCGGTGAGGTGCTTGAGGAGCGCGAGGCCAACAAGCAGAACGAGGTAGTGGCTGCACAATTGGCATCGGTGTTTGACCTCACTGCCGAGCAGTTTGCCAATATCGTGCTTGCATACGAGCCGGTATGGGCAATCGGTACAGGCAAGACTGCCACAGCCGACCAGGCCGAGGAGATTCATGCGTTCATCCGCAGCCTTATCGCCGAGAAGTATGGCAATCAGGTAGCCGACGACACTACTATCCTCTATGGCGGTAGCTGCAAGCCTTCGAATGCCAAGGAGTTGTTTGCCAAGCCGAATGTCGACGGTGGCCTCATAGGTGGTGCGGCACTCGATGCAGCATCGTTCATGGGCATTGTCACAGCATTCTAATAGTGGCACGGCACAATTGGATGACGTTGGGCATATATTAGAGTAAATAGCGTAGGGATGCAGCGTGCAGCGCCAAAACTTGGTCTATGCAGCCGTGTCCCTGCGAATTTACATTATTCATAATTTGTCATAATTAGGCATAAATCAATTGGAATATCGTTCTGTTATGAGAATCGGTCAGATAATCTTATCGTTGATTGTGGCGGCGACGCCCGTTGCGTATCTCAGCGCACAAGATGCTTCTCGCGGCAATATAGTTGAGTATATGGAGCGCGACTCGCATGAGCAGGTAAGTATCAGCCAGCCGGCAAAGCTCGCTGAGCGGCTCGATGCGCGAAGTGGCAGCAAGGATAACGGAGCGAAAAGCGTGAGCAAGAATGCCGTGGGCTATAGAATCCAGATTTTTGCCGACAACAATCAGCGCACTGCAAAGGGTGAGGCCGTGGCGCGCGAGCGCAACATTGCGGCACGCTATCCCGAGATGGGATGCTATCTCACCTACAAGGCGCCTGCGTGGCGACTTCGCATCGGCGATTTTATGACGCGCGAGGAGGCTGTGGAATTTATGAACGTGCTCAAGAAGGAGTTTCCATCGTATTCCAGAGAGATGATTGTGGTGGTTGACAGAATTAACGTTGCATTATGATTTTACACAAATATGACGATGCTTTAGTCGCACAGATTGCTGAGCATTACAGAAAAATTATTGAGCTTATAGGAGAGGACCCTGAGCGTGAGGGGCTGAAGAAGACTCCCATAAGGGCTGCTAAGGCGCTTCTCGACGTCACTCGTGGCTATGGCGAGGATCCGTCGAGGATAATAAAGTCGGCCGTTTTCGAGCATGCCGGCTCTAATATTGTGGTTGTAAAGGATATTGAGTTCTACTCGCTATGCGAGCACCACATCCTGCCATTTTTCGGCAAGGTTTCTATCGGCTATATCCCCGATGGCGCGATGATCGGGCTTAGCAAGCTCGCACGGCTTGTCGACACGTTTGCCCATCGCCTGCAAGTGCAGGAGAGGCTGACGAGCGAGGTGTGCCGCGCGCTCTACGATGAGTTGAGGCCAAAGGGCGTGATTGTGGTGTGTGAGGCCGGACATCTGTGCATGAAAATGCGTGGGGTGGAGAAGCAAGAGAGCGCGACAACGACGCTTGACTATTGTGGCGCGTTCGACGACGTGAATTTACGAAATGAGTTTATGCGCTTATTATGAGCGTGTAACGCAAATTTAACGAAAAAAGGGAGAAAAAATATTGAAATTTTTTACCCGATAATTTGCAAGTTCCGATAATTTATCATAACTTTGCACTCGCAAAAACGAAATAACGGAGTTCATTGCAAAGATTGAAAAGAATGCGAAAATAGCTCAGTTGGTAGAGCACGACCTTGCCAAGGTCGGGGTCGCGGGT
>JBJEKJ010000114.1:0-70246 GCA_051878575.1 Muribaculaceae bacterium
CTTTTCCACTCACAAAGACAGTCTCGGCCTTAACTTTCTTAGAGGAAATTTACGACAAAAACACGATTATTTCTACACTCACGGTGTAAAAACCTCTCATTTCTGTGGGTAAATACGATAATCTGTGTGATTTAGGCTGCTTGATGACCTGTATTTGGCTGTTGTCACACTATTATTCGTAATCCGTCGTATGCGAGATGTACATTTTTCGGCAGCAGTTTCGAAACATGCTCGTGTTGTCCCATATCGTGGCTAATGTGTATGAGATATGCTTGTCGGGGCATAATGCGACTTATGATTTCGAGTGATTCGCTGAGCGACATGTGCGACATGTGTGGTTTTATGCGTAATGCATTGATTATTAGCGTGCCGATGCCTCTAAGACTTTCGATTACAGTGTCGTCGATAGTCTTGGCATCGGTTATATATGCCATTTTCCCTATCTTGAAACCGCTGATCAACAGCTTATAATGCCATATCCTAAGTGGCATGATCTCAATGCCATCTATGTGGAATGGCTTGTCGGTTATTTGGTTGAGGTCGAATGATGGCACTCCTGGATATGGATGCTCCTTGAAGCAGTAAGGAATGCGGTTGCGCAAGTCGGTGAGAACATCCTCACGAGCATACACCGGCAGGGGCCCATTTATGCAAAATGGACGCAGATCGTCGAATCCGCCTACATGGTCGTAGTGGCTGTGGGTGACGAGAACGGCATCCACAAGCATCTCATCGCCAAGAGCGAGTGCTTGGGCATAGAAATCGGGCCCACAGTCGATAAGCAGATTTTTCCCGCCTGTTTTCACAAGTGCCGATGTGCGCCGACGCTTGTCGTGAGTGTCGGTCGATGTGCATGTGCTGCAATGGCAACCGATTTGTGGAACGCCGGTCGATGTTCCTGTGCCTAAGAAAATAATCTCCATAGTGTAGTTCTTTTATTTGCGGAATTTTCGCAATAGGCCGTCTTCGAATATTAGATACACGCCATTGTCGTAGGTCCAATACTCTTTCAGGCCGTCGTAGGTCGGGTGGCGATCGATGGTCTTTGGCGTACCGAGTGCAAGCCTGCATTCCTCTCTGGTCATATCGGTGGCCACGTCGCCATCGATGATGCGTTGCCAGTTCTCGTCGGAGATGTCGGGATAGCGGCGATGTATGTCAGTCTCGGAGAAAAGGTCTTCGTAGGTTCGGTTCTTAACCGACGATTGCTCCGACGACATGAAAAGGTAGGCATCGGATTTGCCGTCGGTGAAGCGAACCTTGTAGGGGAACACTTTATCGCCCGGTAGAATGTCGGTGATAGTGATTTTTATGAATTTTCTGCCCGAGATCATCTTGCCTGAAGCGTCATACCAGATTGAGGTCTTTATGTACAGCTCCTTATTGGTGAGCATCGAGCGCAATTCCATTATCTCGTCCATATCTATAAGGAATGGTATCGTGTAGAAATACCCTGATTGCCTGAATTCCGATATGGGTTTATTGGTGGGAATCGTGTACTCGTGGCCATTGCTGTCGCTGAAATGGATGCTGATGCAGTCCTTGCTCTCTATCGACTTGTAGGTGGAAAACCTAATGTACTTCAGTAATTCCCCTTTGAGGTCGGTGCCTGATGAATTTGCTGTGGCCGATGGCGCAAAGAGCAACCTCACGTTATCGTCGGTCACGAAAAATAATTTTCCTGATTCCCAGTCAGGAAAACTATCATGTCTGGTGGCATATAGCATTCTTTTTGCGGCTCCTGCCGACTCCTTGTCGGTGTCGAGCACTTTCTCCACATCCTTGCGGGTTATGGCTTTTGTGCTTTCCACGCCGGTGAAGCATCCGGTGAGTGGCAGCAGAGCCGCTATTGCTAATATTATTGTGAACTTGTCGATTTGCAATATTCTTTATCCTTCCTCCGATTAATGGGTTGTTATGATAGCTTATGTATTACCAATCCGGAGCGCAGTTTAGGCTCAAACCATGTAGTCTTTGGCGGCATGATGTTGCCCGTGTCGGCAATGTCGATTATCTGCTGCATGGTAACGGGATAGAGGGCTAATGCCATTGCCATCTCACCGCTGTCGACGCGGCGTTTCAGCTCTCCTAAGCCTCTGATTCCTCCCACGAAGTCTATGCGCTTGTCGCTGCGAAGGTCGGTGATGCCGAGGATGTCGCGCAGTATGAGGCCTGATGAAATTGTGACGTCGAGCACACCTATCGGATCGTTGTCGTCGTAGGTACCCTCTTTGGCTGTGAGCGAATACCACTCGCCATCGATGTAAAGGGCGAAGTTGTGCAGTTTTGTAGGCTTATATATCTCGGCGCCCTTGTTCTCCACCGTGAAGTGCTCGGCAATGCGTGTCAGGAACTCGTCTTTCGTCAGCCCGTTAAGGTCTTTTACCACACGGTTGTAATCGATAATGTTCAGGTGCGATGCCGGAAAGCAAACGGCAAGGAAATAGTTGTATTCCTCGGTTCCGGTGTGATTCGGATTGGATTTGGCCTTCTCATTGCCTACAAGGGCTGCCGCAGCCGTGCGATGATGTCCGTCGGCAATGTAGAGTGCCTGAATCGACTCGAAAGCGGCCGTTATGGCATTTATGGTGGCTTTATCGTCGATCACCCAAAAGTGGTGACCGAAACCGTCAGCGCTCACGAAGTCATATTCGGGCTTCTTGCTCGTGATATCGGCTATAATCCCGGCCAATACCTCGTTGTCGGGGAAAGAGAAGAATACCGGCTCGATGTTGGCATCGTTGATGCGCACATGCTTCATGCGGTCCTCCTCCTTGTCGCGGCGTGTAAGCTCATGCTTCTTGATGCGGCCGCTCATGTAGTCGTCGACATTGGCTGCTACCACAATACCATATTGTGTGCGGCCGTTCATCGTTTGTGCATAGATATAATAGTGCTCCTCAGTGTCTTGAACAAGCCATCCCCTTTCCTGAAACTTCTTGAAATTCTCCACAGCTTTCTCATAGACGCATGGCGCGTGCTCGTCGGTGCCCGGAGCAAAGTCGATTTCGGGCTTTATGATGTGATAGAGCGATTTCTCATTTCCTTCGGCCTCTTTGCGGGCTTCTTCGGAGTTGAGCACGTCGTAGGGGCGTGAGGCAACTTCCTCGACGAGCTCTTTTGGCGGACGCAGTCCTTTGAATGGTTTTACTTTTGCCATCGTTCAGAGTGATTTGTTATTATTTACGGATAATGGTCTGCTCGCGGTCGGGACCTACTGATACAATCGTGATTGGCACATTCAGCGCCTTCTCGATAAAGGCTATGTAGCTTTTGTATTCAGCGGGGAATTCCGATTCGTCCTTTGTCTTTGTCATGTCAGTCTTCCACCCCTTAAGTTCGGTGTAGACAGGTTCGATATTGGCATCTACGCTGAATGGAAAGTCCTTTGTAGCCACGCCATCGACAATATACTCATCACACACTTTTATGGTGTCGAAATCATCGAGAACATCGCTCTTCATCATTATCAGCTGTGTTACACCATTAAGCATTATTGTATATCTCAAGGCTACAAGGTCGAGCCAGCCACAACGGCGCTCTCGGCCTGTGACGGCACCATACTCATGACCTATGGCACGTATTTTTGCTCCGGTTTCGTCGAAAAGCTCGGTTGGGAACGGACCGCTGCCCACGCGCGTGCAGTAGGCCTTGAAAATGCCAAACACCTCCCCTATCTTGTTGGGTGCCACACCAAGTCCCGAGCATGCGCCGGCACATACGGTATTGGACGACGTGACGAATGGATAGGAGCCGAAGTCGACGTCAAGCAGGCTTCCCTGAGCTCCCTCACACAGCACGCTCTTGCCCTCGTCGAGCAGGCGGTTCACCACAAACTCGCTGTCGATTATGTCGTAAGTCTTGATATATTCTATTGCATCAAACCATTTCCGCTCCAGCTCGGCCACGTCGCTGCTCTCACCGAGGGCGGTCAGCAGATTCACGTGGCGCTGCTTTGCCGTGGCATATTTCTTCTCGAAATCGCTGAATATGTCGCCCACGCGCAACCCGTTGCGGCTCACCTTGTCGGTATAGGTCGGGCCGATGCCCTTGCCGGTGGTGCCTATCTTCGCGTCGCCTTTAAGTTTCTCGTAGGCTGCGTCGAGCAGTCGGTGTGTAGGCAGAATGAAATGGGCCTTTTTCGATATTTTAAGGATCGACTTTATGTCAACACCGCTTTTCTCGAGCGACTCGGCCTCCTCGCGGAACAAGATTGGGTCGAGCACCACGCCATTGCCTATGATATTCACCTGTCCATGTTGGAATATGCCCGAAGGAATGGAGCGCAACACATATTTGTGCCCCTCAAACTCCAGCGTGTGGCCCGCATTCGGCCCTCCCTGGAATCGTGCAACGACATCATATTTCGGAGTCAGAACATCGACAACCTTGCCTTTGCCTTCATCCCCCCACTGCAATCCTAATAGAACGTCAACTTTCATGTCTTTTTTATGATTTTAATGTTTATTTTTTTATTCTTTTCCTGCGACTCCCTTTTCAGTTTGCGCGCGCATCTGTTGCACACGCCATAGACATAAAGCGCAAAATAAGAGGTGGAGAACGATGGATACTTTATCGTGTTCATATATTTGATGAACTCGGCATCCTTCACCTCCTTTATCTTGCCGCACTCCATGCATATAAGGTGATGGTGGTTTGAGGTGTCGCACACCTTCTCATATTGAGCATGCTGATCGCCAAATTGGTGCTTCCTCACCAAGCCACACTCGGCAAGCAAGTCCATAGTGTTGTAGATGGTGGCACGGCTCACATGATAAGAGTCCTCCTCCATTTTCTTGTACAAGGTCATTATGTCGAAATGACTGTTGCACGAGAAGACCTTATCAAGAATAGCATACCGCTCCGGAGTCTTGCGCAGGCGCTTCTCCTCCAGAAACATGGTAAGTTTGTTCCTCGCCGCTATTTTAGCCTTTTCATCTATCATATATTAGCAAAAATAACCACACATCAATTCACCGACAGTATCCCTTGCATCGGCATGACTCAATTATGAATTTAGCCACATAAAAAAGAACAATCGGCGAAGTCGCAATATTTTTACCTCACAAAGATAAGACAAATACCCAAATTACACAACCTTTCCCTTCCATTTTTCACCACACTAACCCTCCAACCCTCCGACTGTAGTTTCTGGTGGCGGTGAGGTAGATGGCGAGGTGCATGAGGCTGTGGAGATTCTGCACAAGCAGTATCCCGAGATTCTCATCGACTGCGAGATGCAGGTGCACTATGTCATGAACAAAAAGCTGCGCGGCACGCATTTCCCGTTCAACAAGCTATTTGGCCGCGAAGTGAACGCATTAGTGTTCCCCAACCAGAGCGCCGCCAACACTGTGTATCGCATGCTGCTCGAGATGGGCATTGCCGAGGTGATAGGACCGATTTAGATTGGACTGAACAAACCTATACACATGACATCAATCGACGCTTCCGTACGCGACATAGTGAACCTCACTACAATCGCTGTGATCGATACCACCGTATATGAGAAAGTGGGCTGCCATCCCGAAGACCTCTGAATACCGGGCAACCCGAACTACGGAATGCTCCCGACAAAATAGCAGAGGCTGTGTCATTATGACACGCCTCTACTTGATTCTGTTTGGAATGTATTGATGCTACTTAGAACATTTGGTCGGGATATTGTCCATCCTCGTGGAGCTTGGCAAGTTTTGCTACTACTCCCGGACGGTCTTCAGGATATGTTACGCCAAACCATTTTGAGGTCGTAGGCAGCACCTCGCAAGTGGCTTTGCCCTGCTTGATAAGGGCGTCGACCATCAATGGAATGAAGAATTCGCTCTTGAGGTTCTCCTGATTCTTAGGATCGGCAAGGAATTGCTTGAAGTATTCCTCACTGTGCTCGAAGTAGTCGGGAGTGAAGCCCCAGAAGTTCATCGAGCAAGGTGTGTTATCGGGAATTGATACCCACTCATTGTTCTCATCGAGATATTGAACCACTCCATCGTGGCGCTCAATCTTGGTGCGCTCCACCACACCGGTGAGCATGTGAGTCTTCTCGTCGTTCTCGCAGATGCCGCGGCTCACGGTGCCACTTTCCGAGAGGGTGTTGCTCACGCTGAATCCAACCATAGCGTAGCGTCCTGTGCTGCCTTCGGGAAGCTCCGAGAGGAACTTGCCAAGAACCATAAAAGCGTCACGGTCGTAGAAGTCATCGCAGTTGAGCACTGCAAACGGCTCTTTTATAATGTCCTTGCCCATCAGCACTGCATGGTTTGTACCCCATGGCTTAACACGGCCTTCGGGCACTGTGAAGCCCTTGGGGAGTGCGTCGAGCGATTGGAAACACAGCTCGCATGGAACATGGCCTTCATATTTTGCCAGAATCTGCTCGCGGAATTGCTGCTCGAAGTCGCGGCGGATTACCCACACGATTTTGCCGAATCCTGCCTTTATGGCATCATAGATGCTATAGTCCATAATGCTCTGACCTTGAGGTCCGAGCGTATCGAGCTGCTTCAAACCGCCATAGCGGCTACCCATACCGGCGGCTAAAAGGAATAATGTAGGTTTCATTTTATTTCTCCTTTGTATTTAAAACTGTTCTGTGTTTGTTTAATAATTAATTACATCTTAGCTTACATCGTTTTGAAAGCAAACACTATTGTGCGCTTGTAGGTTTCACCTGCCTTCAGCTCCTGCGATGGAAACTGTGGCTTGTTTGGAGCATCGGGCACGCCCTGACACTCAATGGCCACACCATCATAGTCGTTGTAGCTGCGTCCGCTTTTGCTTATCGGTGAGCCTGCAAGCCAGTTGCCTGTGTACACCTGTACGGCGGGCTGGTCGGTGTAAACCTCGAGCTTGCGACCGGCTTCAACATGGCATAATTCAGCTATTTTTTTCACTGATTTATCCCAATTGTCTACAAGCCAACAATTATCGTATCCTTTGCCATAGATAAGAGCCGGGAAATCAGCCTTTATGTCTTCGCCAAGCTGCTTGGCAGTGGTGAAATCCATAGGAGTGCCAGCCACGTCATCTACGGCCCCCGTAGGAATCAGCGTGTCATCGGTAGGCACATATTGGTGGCTTGCCAGCCACAATGAGTGCTCAAGAACCGAACCCGCGTTCTCTCCGCTAAGGTTGAAATAGGCATGGTTGGTGAGGTTCACGATGGTGTCGGCATCGCTTTCAGCCGATAGGTCGATGCGAAGCTCATTGTTTTCACTCCAATGGTAAGTTACGGTCACTTTCATGTTTCCCGGATAGTTCTCGTCGCCATCAGGGCTGTTAAGCGTTAGAACTATGGAATCATCTACAATCTCGCTGTCCCATATCTTGTTTTGGAAGCCTTCAGGACCACCGTGAAGGGCATTTGGTCCATTGTTGATGGCGAGCTGATACTGCTTGCCACCCACCGTGAACAGACCTTTTGCTATGCGGTTGGCATATCGGCCTGGCACTTTGCCTGCACAGGGACCGTCGTAGAAGTAGTCAGCAGGATTGGTGTAGCCGAGCACCACGTCGGCGAGCTCGCTTTGTGCATTGGGAACTATAGCAGAAACGATGCCTGCGCCGAGAGCTGAGATCTCGACGCTTGCACCGTTGTTGTTTGTCAGTTTATATATGGCGATGTCGCCTTTTGGCGATTGGGCCATACGTTTTGTGATGTTCATCTTATTTTACAATTTTACGTGCGCCATCAGAGATGATTACATCATATATCTTTGGCTCGTGGCCATATTTGGCGGCAAATTTCTCTTTGGCAGTGGCAATGAACGAATCATAGAGCTCGTCTTTCACGAGGTTGATTGTGCATCCGCCGAAGCCGCCACCCATGATGCGTGATCCGGTCACGCCGCATTCCTTGGCAATGTCGTTCAGATAGTCGAGCTCCTCGCAACTTACCTCATAGAGTTTCGACATTCCTGCGTGGGTCTCATACATTTTGCGTCCCACTGTCTCGAAGTCGCCTGCCTCAAGAGCCGCGCACACTGCAAGCACACGCTCCTTCTCGCCGATTACATATTCGGCACGCATGTAGTCCTCCTCCGAGATTTGGTCTTTGATTCTGTTCAGGTCGTCCATCTCGGCGTCACGCAAAGTCTCGATTCCGAGGGCCTTTGCCACGCGCTCACACGATTCGCGGCGCTTGTTGTATGGCGAGTCGACGAGCTCATGCTTAACCACAGAGTCGACGAGGACGAGTTTGTAGCCGTCGGCCTTGAAGGGGAAGTATTCAAATTCCATTGAGCGGCAGTCGAGGCGCATCAAGCAGTCTTTCTTGCCGAAAACCGATGCGAATTGGTCCATTATACCACAGTTTACGCCGCAATAGTTATGCTCGGTCGACTGGCCGATGCGGGCAAGCTCGAATTTGTCGATCTTGTTGTCGTTGAACATGTCGTTCATGGCAAATGCAAAGCAGGATTCGAGTGCTGCCGACGACGACAGTCCGGCTCCCAATGGGATGTCGCCGGCAAAAATGGCGTCGAAGCCCTTTACGACTCCGCCACGCTTGATTATCTCGCGGCAAACGCCGAATATGTAACGTGCCCACTGCTCGCTTGGAGCATCTTCCTCGCGCAGTCCGAACTCAACGTAGGAGTCGATGTCGATAGAATACACGCGCACGATGTCAGTTCCGTTTTCCTTGATTTTGGCTTGGATACATTTGTCAATAGCCCCCGGGAACACAAAGCCACCATTGTAGTCGGTATGCTCACCAATAAGGTTGATACGGCCTGATGATGCGTAGAGGGTTCCGCCTTCGCCGAAAAGTTCTTTCAGCAGTTCTTTGATTTTTTCTTTCATTTTATTAGTTTTATTGAAGATTAAATAATCACGTGTTTGCTTTAAATTAAAGTTACACCACGAAATTACTAATAATTATTGAAATGCAATAATAAAATTATGTCAATAATTGGCAATAATGAATCATTTCACGTTAATTAATAATTTACACGGCTTGACGCCTTTGGCTGTGGCTGTAAATTCTATTGTCCCACTATCGGTCGAAGCCTGGACGATGGCGGTGAGTGCTCCGCTGAATAGCGGCATCTCGGGTGCCTGGAATGAGTTGAGGCATGTGGGGTCGCCGTTGGCCGTGGCGCGGAACTTGCCTGCTCCTGTCACCTTGAATTTCACCAAGCGGTTGTCGGTGGGCACGATATTTCCGTCCTTGTCGGCTACCTGCACCGTGATGTAGGCCAAATCTTCGCCGTCGGCAGCCAAGTTGTCGTGGTTGACGCTTGCTACGAGATGATGCGGCTTCCCTGCTGTTCTCATTGTCTTCTCCATTGCCGGATATCCATTTGAGTCGTATGCCACCACTTTCACCTCTCCGGGCTCATATCTCACCTCATTCCACATTAGTCGGAAGCGGTTCATCAGCGTGGAATCGTTCTTCTCACGCATGCCGCAGCTCTTTCCGTTGACGAACAGCTCAGCCTTAGGATAGCTCGTATAGACGAAGACCGGCGTTATCTCTCCTTCCCTGCCCTTCCAGTTCCAGTGTGGCAGGATGTGCAGCGTGGGGGCTTTCTTGTTCCACACCGAGCGATAGAGATAGTATCGGTCTTTCGGCAACGATGCGAGGTCGATTATTCCGAACACCGAGCTGTGATTTGGCCAAGCGTCGGTATCGTAGGGCGACGGCTCACCGAGATAGTCGAATCCCGTCCACACGAATTGGCCTATCACCCACTCGTTGTCCTCATCGCGCGCAAAGTCATAGTCGGGAGTGTTGCTCCATGAGCAGGCCTCATTATCGTAGCTGTTGCTTTGATGGTCGGGGTGCGTCACTGTGTGGTGCTCGCCCCAAATCACAGGAAAATGGTATACGCCGCGGCTCGACACCGTCGATGCCGTCTCCGAGCCGAGAATCAGCCCTTGAGGCAGGCGTCGGTGGCATTCATCGTAGTATTGCGGCTTATAGTTGAATCCCGGAATGTCGAGTGAGGCTGCAAAGCCATTGTCGAGCACCGATTTGATTTGGTCGCATCCGCATGTGGCCGGGCGTGTCGGGTCGAGGCGGTGTATCACATCCTGGAGCATCACGAGCTCGTCCATTCCCACTTGGCTCCACTGTCCTGTCACTTCATTGCCTATCGACCACATCACCACTGCCGGAGAGTTGCGATAGTGCTTCACCATATTCTCCATGTCGCGCTTGGCCCACTCGTTGAAGAAGCGGCCGTAGCCGTTGGGCGACTTTGGCTGGAAGCTCCAGTCGTCGAATGGCTCCACCATAAGCATCATTCCGAGCTCGTCACATAGCTCCACAAGCTCGGGAGCCGGCATGTTGTGCGACGTGCGTATGGCATTCGCTCCCATCTCCTTCAGTAGCTCTACTTGGTGGCGCAGTGCGGCACGGTTGACGGCAGCGCCGAGCGGCCCGAGATCGTGGTGGTTGCACACGCCTTTGAATTTTGTAGGCTTGCCATTGAGGAAGAATCCCTTTTCAGGAATATATTTTATTTCGCGTATGCCAAAGCGGGTGTCGTAGCTGTCGACTACTTTGCCGTCGAGGCTAAGTGTTGTGGTTGCCATGTAGAGGGCAGGAGTGTCAGGACTCCACAGCTCAGGATTGTTTATCAGGAAATTCTGTGAGAATATCTGTCCGCGGGCGATGTACTCATTCTCCTTGCGGGCCACTTCGCGGCCTTTGGAGTCATTTATCACTGTTGTCACCATGATTTTCTCCCCATTCGGCCACTGCTTGAGTCGCTTTGCACCGGCTATTTCAATGTCTATCTTCACTGTGGCGAATTCGTGCGACACCTCGGGGGTGGTGACGTATGTTCCCCACACGGGCACGTGCACGCGATGTGTGTTGATAAGGTGCACGTTGCGATAGAGTCCGGCTCCCGGATACCATCGCGATGCTTGCTCAAAATTCTCAAGGTCAACCTCAAGCGTGTTTCTTCCGGGGCGGACTGCCGAGTTTATGTCGACGTAGAATGAATTGTAGCCGTAGGGCCAATACCCCACCTCCTTGCCGTTAACCCTCACATGAGCATTGCTCATAGCACCATCGAAAAGCAGAGTGAGCGAGCGGCATGCGGTGTCGGCTATCTCAAAAGTAGTCCTGTAGGAACCTTTTCCAATGAATGGGAGTCCGCCTGTGCGCCCGGTTTTCCATGTTGCCACTTTCTCTCCGTTTTGCTCTACTGCCACTTTTTGTAGGTCGTTATTACGGTCGAAAGGCCCGAAAATTGCCCAATCATGGGGAATTGATACATTTTGCCACACCGATTCGGCAGTTGCCTCGCCATGGCAGAATTGCCATGAATCTTTCAATAGAGACTCTTGGCGTGCGCCAAAAGCCCCTATTGAAGTGATCATCGCAGTCATTAAAAATGCTGATATTCTCATTTTACACAGTATATGTTTTTTGTTTAGTTAGTTTTGAACGGTTCAAGTGCCACTGTGGGAGTACCATATTCGAAACAACCTTTGTTGTAGCCGCCATTATAGCCTGCCGGAGCCTCAGGCTCCCAATAGAAGATGCCTTTAAGATTACCGGTGGCTATACCTTTGGCCATTAGCGAGGATATGAATGACTTGCAGGTCTCGGCATAGTTGTAATCCATACCCACCTCACATATCATTACCGGCTTGCCGTAGGTGGTGCTCACTGTTTTGATTGTTGCAATACAGCTCTCCACTATCGATTCCCAATTATCGGGTTCAGGATATAGCGACATGCCTATCATGTCGTATTTCCCACCGCAGTTCTTCAGTGTTCCGAAAATGCGGGTGTACAAGTCAAGTCGGTTTCCGCTATCCAAGTGAATTATCGCCAATGCCTCAGGAAATACGGCCTTTATTGCATCGTAGGCCGTATTCACAAGATCGGCATAATTCTGACCATTGGTGTACTCTCCTATAGGATATAACATTCCGCCTCGCGTTTCATTGCCTATCTGCACCCATTCAGGTTCAATATTAAGTTTTTTTAACTTCGACAGCATCTCATTCACATGGTTGGCTACTGCTTCTTTAAGTTGGGTAAGGTCGTAGTCGGCCCATGCGGCGGGCGTAATCTGGTTGCCCGGATCGGCCCATGTGTCGCTGAAATGGAAGTCGATCATCAGGCGCAGACCGAGAGCATTGGCTCGACGGGCTTTATAGACCACGTCATCGATATTGTTCCATCCCTCGGTAGGGTTAACCCACACTCGAAGTCGTATTGCATTCACTCCGCAATCCTCTTTCAGCAGCTGCATACATTCCTTTTGTACGCCGTCGGCGTCGGTGAACGTGTAGCCTTCGGCCTCTAATTCCGACAGCCAGCTCACGTCGGCGCCCTTGGCGAATGCCGTTCGGTCGATAGGTAGTGTCTCGGGCGTTTCGCCTCCGATAGTGATTGGGCTATCCTGTTTGCAGGCTCCGAGTGCTATTATAGCCACGATGATAGTGGCCGAAAATATATTTTTTAGAATATTCATAGTCGTATCCTCCTATATTATTTTGCTGTTAAACTATAAGTGCACTTGCACAGGTCTACGGTGAGAGTGCATGTGTGGCCTGCCAATGCTGCATCGTCGGTTATGTTGTTGCCCACGAAGAACAACTCTCCATTGCTGCCTCCGAATTTAAGTCCCCAGTCATTGTTAAGGATTAAATGGAAACCCCATTCCGAAGCTGTAGCGATCTCTACATCGGCTGTGTAGACGCCGGGCGTAGAGGTGGGTGTCATATCGGTTAGGCTCCAGTCGTCGTTGAATCCGCAGTATTGTACGCTGCTTACAGCCGTTGATGAGTAGGTCAGATATTTGAGCGATACATTCATCAGATACAATCCGGGCGTCGGAGCGGGTATGTTGGTGCCATCGCCTTCAACAAGCGTTCCCATTGCCTCATTGCCATCACCAAGAGTGTAGACTTTGTTCCAGTTCCCTTCTTCAAGTGCCACTTTATATCCCCACAGCGAGTTCACGTTGCAGAGTGCCGCATAGTTGAGATCATCCTCGTTATAGAGTTTTATGGTGTTGTCGAATGTCCAATTTCCTGATATTCCATCGTCGATGCCAATAAGATAGAGGTATTTTTGCACTTCCTCCACCGGTTCGCCGGCTCCTTGCTGTACCTCACATGCCCATGCGTTGGGGTCGCTGAGTTTTAGAGAGAGAGTCACCTCGCCGGCAGTCGGAATATTCACGCTGATCTCGCTTGCCTCACTGCCAAAAGTTATAGCAGAGCCATTGCTGCCAAAAGCCACCGGCGTGTCGATTGCTGCATCGTCTACGCACTTGGTGTCAACGTTATATTGCTTGCCTGTGCCTGCAATCTTAATTTTGCCGGGTCCGGCTGCTGTGGCATTGCAAGTGAGCGTCCATGTGTTCTGCTTGCGGTTGAATGTCATCTCGCCTGAAAGATCGCCCGTCACGGTGAGCGATGGAATGAGAAGAGCGCTCCATTCCTCCTTATTGGTGTCGACGATTACATAGTAGCAGCCCTCCAGTCCCGGGAACCAGAAATTCCACTGAGTGTCATCGGCTGATATATGAAATTCCGAGCCATCAACGCCTGTGTTGCCCCATGTGGTGCCGTCGCCCTCGCGCAGGAACCAGTTGTACCAACCGGCAACTCCCATAAAGCCCTTGTAGACTCCGTCGGATGCCGGTGAGGCAAGAGTGTTGCCTGTGTCGGTGCGGTTGGATTCGAGAATGAATCCCACGCTCATATCGATTACATAGGGCGTAACGTTTATCACAAGCACGTTGCTGTAGGTTGGTGCGATGTTGGCGCCGAGAGTCGATTTTATGCGTATGAAAAGCGGCTTGGAAACAGCCTCGTTGAAACCGACTTTGGCAATGGTTGAGTTAAGTTGGCCGGCTGTGAACTGCTTTGCGTACACACCTTCGTCGACAATTATTTCGCTTGTGCGCGTGAAGTCTTCGGTGTCGGAGAACTGAATGGTATTTGTAGTGGCATTCTGAGGAGCCTTCACGAGCGGATTGCTTAGCGTGAGAGTGCCATTGTCGTTCCAATATAGGGTCAGGGCAAGGGCGTTGGAGTTCTCAAATGTCAGCACGATGTCGCCCGACCCGTCGACGGTCACATTATCAGCACCATTGGTGGTGAGAAAGTCGCCGTCTTTGTTGCACGAGGAAGCTATGAGTGCAACAATAGCTATGATGATATATTTGATATTTTTCATTGTTTTGACTGAAATTTAGTAATTGGGATTTTTGAGGTTCGGATTTGCCGACAATTCGGCTGTCGGAATCGGATATACGTTGTAGCGGCTGTTGGTGGCACGTCCGTCGACTGTCCCTCCCTTCCATTGCCACAAGTAGTCGCCTCCGGTGAACAATCCGTAGCGTATCAGGTCGGTGCGTCGCACACACTCCCAGTAGAGCTCTCTTGCTCGCTCGTCGAGGATGAACCTCAGGTTGAGCTTGTCGGCAGTGATGTTGCCCGATTGGTCGCCATAGGCGCGTTCACGGATTTCGTTCACGAATTGTAGGGCATCGGTAGTCGTGTATCCGCTTCCACCGCGCAACACAGCCTCGGCAGCCATCAGATACACGTCGGCAAGGCGGAATACGGGAAAGTCGATGTTGGCTCCGTCGGCTCCGGTGTCGCTAGCCGCATTTCCATTGTCATCGAGATTTGAGTATTTCTCACCGAAGTAACCATAGGCTTGGTCGTCGATAGCTTTGTCGAGCCATTGCTGCTGGTCGGTGGTGAAGAACATGGCGCGGCTGTCGGCCGTGGTGTTCACGTCGCCGAAAAGTTCAGGGAGCTCGCCTCTCACGCGGAACATTCCCCATCCGCTCGTCAGTCCGTAGTCGGCCGCTCTCTGTAAGCTCGAGTTGCCGCACTGGCCGCACACTATGTAGGTGGTGGCACCCCACGACACGGTGTTTGTGCCGTCGACCACGAAGTTGAATATAAGCTCGTTGGTACGCTTGTCGTTGTCGGCGCTGAAAAGAGTGGCGTATGGCGGCATCGTGATGCTCACAGTTACTTTCTCATCGTCTATTTCCACCTCTTTATTATAGGTTATGGATTCTTTGGCGAGAGAATAGCCTCCATTGATTATTTTCTTGCAATATGAGATGCAGTCGGTGTAGTGATTGCCGCCGCCATACACCTCGGCATTGAGATAAAGGCGTGCGAGCAGTGCCCATGCGGCTCCTTGCGGGGCATGTCCGTAGGTTACCGTTGAGCGGTCGGAAAGGTCGTTCTCGATAGCCTTCAGCTCGCTCTCGATGTATGCGAACAATTGCGAGTTGGAGTATGCCTCGGGAATGAATGCTCCGATTGACATTGTCTCATCCACAAATGGGCCCTTCCCGAAAAGGTCGAGGACATAATAATAGGCAAGTGCGCGCAAGAAACGGGCCTCGGCACGGAATTTCACTATTTTGGCTTGTTGTTCCGAAGTGAATCCGCCTATTGCGTCGTCGCCTGCGTGGCGCAGGAACTCATTGCACAGCGTGATGGTGTAGTATAGCCTGTAGTAGGTGTCGGCTACCCATGGATCGTTGGCATCCCATGTCATGTAAGAGAGATCCTCCATTTTGTCGCCACTAAGCCATGTGGCGGCCATCTCCTCGGTGGGACCTTCCTGAAGGTTAAAATATCCGCGCAGGAAGTCGTGTCCGTTATTGCTTGCGATGTCGGCATTTCCGCCGCCTTTCTCCTGTCCTACTATCACGTAGGATGCGTAGAGCTTGGCAAGAACCAGCTCGTAGTTATTGGCATCGGCGTAGACTGCATCAGCATCGGTTTCAGTCACCGGGCGCTGATTGAGGTCGTCGGTGCAGGCGCCGAGTGCGATCGTCATTAATGTGAATATTGAGAATATTATCTTTTTCATCTCTTTTTCGATTTTTAATATTAGAAGTCAAGACCAACTGTTAATGAATAGATGCGTGGACGCGGATAGACCGTCATGTCGATGCCGCTTTGCGACTCGGGGTCTACGCCGGTGTATTTTGTAATGGTAAACACGTTTTGCACCATTGCCGAAACGTTGAGGCTGCACCATTTTGTGATTTTGCCGAAGTTGTAGCCTAATTGAAGGTTGTCCATTTTCAGGAAAGATGCATTTTCCACATAGTGGTCGCTTTCATGCTGGCGCTTGTTGAAGCGAGTTGTCATATAGCTGCTGTTCAGCCTGTTCAGCTGATAGTCATTGTATGACACCGTTTCCCAGGCTCCTGTGTTCATCGCCATGCCGTTGTAGAGATAGTTGCCAATGTTGGCTCTGAGGCTTGTGCTCAAAGTCCACTTTTTGTATTGTAGGCTTGTACTGAAGCCGAGTATCCAGTCGGGAGCCGGCGAGTGATATCGATATTTGTCTTTGGTGTCGACTACGCCATCACCGTTCAGGTCGGCATACAGACCCTCTATTGGCCGTCCGGTGGCCTCGTCGTAAATCTGCTTGTACACATAGTAGCTATAGGGAGCATAGCCTTCAGAAAGAACTTGGACGTAATGCGACTCGATGGCTCCTACAAGCGTATTGGGCGATTCCGCGCACTCGTTGAGTCGAAGGTTGGTGATTTCATTCTGTTGCCATGTGGCATTGGCGCTAAGGCTCCATGTGAAATCTTTGGTCTGTACAGGTGTGGCATTGATTGTAATCTCTAGTCCACTGCTCTTGATATTGCCCACATTGGTGAGAAGCTGCTTGTCGAAATTGGTGCCGGCGGCTGCCGGTACGGTTGCAAGCAAATCCTCAGTCTTGCGATTGTAGTAGTCGAAAGTTCCTGTTATGCGGTTGTTGAGGAACGCAAAGTCGAAACCGGCGTTATAGGCTTTTGTCGTTTCCCATTTAAGATTGGCATTGTAGGCTGCTGGACGGTAAGTGCTGACCGGGACTCCGCCAAACATATAGTCGGCACCACCCTGACTGATAGTGTAGATGGGCATATAGCTGTAGTTGGCTATTCCGTCCTGCTGTCCGGTTATACCATAGCTCACGCGCACTTTGAAGTCGTTCATGACACGCTTGATAGGCTCATAGAACGATTCTCCAGAGAGGCGCCATGCCAGTGCCACCGATGGGAACGTACCCCATCGTGTGTCGGGACTGAAACGCGACGAGCCATCGCGGCGCATTGTGGCCGTAAGCAGATATTTTGAGTCGTAGGAGAAGTTGACACGTCCGTAGTAAGATAGTAGGGCATGGCGCTGGTCGGCGGCCGACGACGATGATACGAGTTCATTAATGGTGTTGTACTCAAGATATGGAGCATTTGTGTATTTCCAGAACTGATAGTCGTAGCCTGCTGTCACGTCGAGCGTGCTGTTGATGGCTTTTATCTCCTTATTGTAGTTAAGATAGATGGTCAGCAGCTTGTTGTAGTTTTTTTGCGGACCATATTCATAGTCGCGGCCTTTGGTCGTGTAGTATTGATAGGCATTGGCGGGAATGTAAACGTCGCCACGTCCGCGTGAGAAATCGTAACCTCCTGTGGCATGCAGACGCAAGTCGGGAAGGAAGTGCATGCGGTAATCGACGTCGATATTGCCTATTACGCGATACACCTTGCTCGTCGACTTGTAATTGTTGAGCAATCCCACAGGATTCCCGGTAGCACCGGTTATGGGCTCATAATTGGCGTCGTGGGCCTCGTAATAGCCTCCAAACGGGCTATTTGCGTCGGTGTCGTAGACCGGTGAGAAGGGATTTTGTGTGGCGCCTCCCCAAATGGCGTCGGTATTGGCGAAGCGGTTGTCGCTCATAGTGCCTTTGGCGTTGATATTGAATCGAAGGTAGTTGTTGAAGAACGAGGGCGAAAGTGAGATGCTACCCGTGTAGCGTGTGGCGTTGTCGGTCTTCAGAATACCATCTTGATTGTAGTAGCCAAGCGACACGCGGAATGGGAAATCTTTCGTGAACCGTCCGGCGAGGCTCAGATTGTTGTCGGTCCCGAATGCAGTCTTGAATATTTCGTCGTTCCAGTCGGTGTCGATGCTCTCGTCGATAAGCGACTTCTGCTTGTCGGTGCCTATTTCGTTCACTATCGCACCCATCTGCTCCCTGCTTACCATGTCGGCTACTTTGGTGCGAGTCTGGAATGAGTTGGTGGAGGAGAAGCTCACTTTGATACGGTCGTTGCCGCTGCCTTTCTTTGTGGTGATGATTATTACGCCATTCGATGCGCGTGAGCCGTAGATTGCGGTCGATGATGCATCTTTAAGCACGGTCATGCTCTCGATGTCGTTGGGATTGATAAGGCTGAGGAAGTTGCCGCTTCCGCTCACCGAGCCTCCCACCTCCATCGGCACGCCATCGAGCACGATAAGAGGATCGTTTGATGCGTTTAGCGAAGCGCCGCCACGAATGCGTATCGTGCTGCCTGCCGTAGGCGAGCCGCCGCTGTTCACTATCTGCACGCCTGCCACCTTTCCGTTAACTAGTTGCTCGGGCGAGGAGATAAGGCCTTGATTGAAGTCTTTCTCGCCTACGGTGGATATGGATCCGGTAAGATCCTCTTTCTTCTGTGTACCATAGCCAATCACCACCACTTCATCCATGATTTGGGAGTTGGGCTTCAATGTTACTTCGATTTCCCCGTTGTCGGGAATTGCTACAATGGCTTTGTCATAGCCCACATAGCTGATTTCAAGATTTTTAATCGAGGGACTTACCATAAGCATAAAACGTCCGTCGAAATCGGTGGCAGATCCCACTGTGCTGCCTTGTGCGATTACCGATGCCCCGATAAGAGGGGTCGATGTCTCATCATACACAATTCCGGAGACCTTTTTTGTCCCTCCTTGTGCAATGGCCGATACCGGTAACAATAGCATCGCTGCAAGCAGGAGCATTATGACCGGAATCCGACTTGAATTAGTCATACTTTTCATTGTGTGAATGTTTTGATTTTAAAGTGTTATGTTAAAGTTGCTAATATATGTCGGGTTATTCAAGCCAGATGCCTGTGAGGTCGAAACTGAGCTCGGTGCCTTCGTCGATTGGCGCGGTCGAAACCTCGATTTGTTCCACGTCGGCTATACTGAATGGCATATCTATTTCAGCCTGAAAATAGCGCTTGAGAAAAATGGGATAGGGAGCCGGAATAAGGGCTGTTTCGTCCTGCCTTAATTCCGACACGCCGATTCTGTAAATCCCATTCTCATAAACCTTCAATCTTTTTCTATATGTGATACCCTTATTTGTCAGCAATGCTACGTCAAGGCTGTCGATGCCTTTGAGGTTGCCAACTGATATGCACACCTCGCTCTTTCCCGTCAGATATGGCGATGCGCACAGTATGTCGCCAACGTATTTCCTCAGATATAGTTTTGTGGAGGCGTTGCTTGCCCTCATTTGGAATGTCATTGAGTTGTGCCCCATTGGCTCATTGGCGTTGAAACCGCATTTTATGCGCGAGTAGTCGGGAATGGTGGCGGTCTCGATGCCTGCCATGTCCTTGTCGGCCGTAACGAGGACAATAGCGTCGTTCTCCCCTACTGCCGACGACATGTAATACTCGTTCCGGCCGAAATCCCATGTCAAAGGTGTGCCTGCGATACATTGCGGATAGGTGGTTGCCTCATTGCCTTCAAATACCACTATGTTGTACTCAAATTCTTTGAAACCGCTCTGTAGCGGAATGTTCACCGAACACTCATAGGCTCCACTCCGATTCATTCTATAAAGGTCGTTCTTGTCGTTCCAAAAAGATATGTGGCGTGGATATACCATCACAGAGTCGGGAGCCTTGCTGCCGATGACCTTTGCCGAAATAGTGATTTCTTTGGCATCCGACGGGACAAATGGCTTTGCTGAGTGCAGCACCGTGGTCCTAACATCGGTCTTTTCGGGTGCGGCATACTCGCTCAGGGTTATGTTGCGGAATTTGCCATTCTTGTCGACTGAATTTATGTCGCTTGCATGGTTACCTATTAGATAGACTCCCGGCTTGGCCTTGAAACTGCCCGCCGACGCTGTTCCTGACGCTTGGTTGCCGTTGTTTATGCCCTTGAAGGCATAGTTGGAGCCAATTTTAGGCAGCTTTAGCCATATATCGTGCTCATTATATATGATTTCTCCTACTTTTCTCGACAACGACGGCTTCCCGAAAGGATCGGCAACTATGAACACATCGGGGAGAATCTCAAGTCGCCATAGGCCATCGCCTATTCTGTCGATGAAATACGCTCCTGTCCCGGCATATCTCACTATCGGCGAGTTGCCGACGCCGGCCACTTCCTCCAATTGTCCGAAGTCTTTTGGCATAGTCGCGGTGGAATTGGAGTATATGTACTTCTTGCCGCTGTTCATCGTGCTGGTATGGAGATTATAGCTCACCATGAAGTCTTTGAAGATAGTGTCTTGCGGATATTTGGCAAACTTCTCCCCTATTCTCACGTTTTTTGCCACCTCGGCGGCAATCTTCATGCTTATTGCCTTTTGTGGCGTATAGGCGAGATTGAGATAATGTGTCTGATATTCGGTGTTAGCCCATGCTATGTCGATTGGGTCGTAGGCAAATTGTGTTATCCACTGGAATCCCGCGGAGCGGAATGTGCGTGTTATGGCAGGATATAGATAGGAATCAAGCACGTCGCCCGGGTCAAACTCATATATTACCTTGCACATCTTGTCGAAATTCCTGACATTCTTGAATGAGATGTCGTAGTTGTCGACGTTTGGCAAAAAATTGCCCTTGCGCTCATGCCCGGCAACAAGTCCTGTAGGATACCACTGATATGTGGTGCCCTGAATGTCGGATTTGAAGAAGGCGTCGGTGTGATTGTCGAGGTTGTGGCTCACATTATATAATAAAGGCTTTTTGAATCCGCCTTTTCTGAACGCCCTCACCATTCTGTTTATGTAGCGGGTGGCATCGTCGGCACTGCCGCTATGGCAAGGCTCATTGTTTATCTCTATTGCTATTATGGCATCATCGGTGGAATAGGATTTGCCTGTGTATTTGTTTATGTGCCCGGCAAGGCTCATGGCATACTTCTCTTGTGCCTTGATGCAGTTTTCGGTATCGTGCATCCGGCATTTCTCATAGTGGTAGGAATATCCGCCGGTATTGATGTTGCGTTCGGGGTATCCATTGCCGAAATTGGTTTGAGCTGTTATCAGTATGCTTATACCCCGTTCCTCAAGTTTATATATAAGGTAGTCGAGCAGGTCGAGATGCTCATTCTCGATAAGATTTCCATCCTTGTCGGTTATCTCCACGTCCCAGATGTGTATTCGGTAGGCATTCATGCCAAGTCGGGCTATGTGATACACATCCTTGTCGATGGCCTCTTTATGGCTTTTCCCAATATACGATATTGCACGATAGGCATGGGCAAACGGCAATGTGTAGTTTACGCCGTAGAATGTGGCCTCCTCGTTTGTGGCAGTGTACCGCAAGACCCCATTCTTGTCGACATACACGTTGCCTGAGGTCGCGGATAAGGCTACGATGAAAAATAAGGCAAAAGCCGTTGATATAAATAATCGTTTGTTCATAACAATTGTTTAGGTTTATCCAATGGTCGTGACTCACCACTCAAGGGTGACTATTTTTCAATCACAAAAGTATAATTGAATGATAGCCACCACAAGAACAAATCGGACATTTATGGATAAAAAACGGACAAATTGCCGATTCATAGGGCCCTCAGGATGCTTTATAAGGGGTTTTGCTTGCTTTTCTCGTCGAGATATTGACGTGGTGTCATTCCATAGTGGGCTTGGAAGCATTTGGCAAAATAAGATGAGGAGGAGAATCCCACCATGTACATAATTTCTGAAATAGTGAACTTGTTTTGCTGAATAAGCATAGCGGCTTTCTTAAGCCTCACCTGTTTTATGAATTCGACAGGCGATACGCCTATATGCTGCTTGATTTTTCGGTAAAGCTGCTTTGACCCGATTCCGAGGTTCTCGCAGAGGTAGTTTACGTTAAGCTCGGGGTCATCGATATGGTCCTCAATCAATTTGACGGTCTCGGCAATCAGTTTCTCGTCGCTCGACTCTGCCTCTATTTCCGACACGGCAGTGATTTCCTCAATTCTCATTTTTTTGCGCAGCCTGTCCTTATTGCCGAGTAGTTGCCTGATTCTCGAGGTGAGAACCTGAACGTTGAAAGGCTTTGGCATAAAGCAGTCCACCCCAAGCTCGGTGCTGCGCAATTCGATGTCGCTGTCGTCTTTGGCTGTGAGAATGATAATCGGTACACAAGCCAACGCCGGATTCTGCTTGATTTTCCGGCACATGTCGATGCCGTTCATGAGCGGCATCATGTAGTCGATAATCATCAGGTCGGGTATCACACTACCGCACACTGCGAGTCCTGCCTTGCCGTTTTCGGCGGTAATGCACTTGTACTCATTCCCTAAAGTGTCGGTGAGGAATTGTCGTATGGCGCTGTTGTCCTCCACTATGAGTATGGTGCCCTTCTTGTCGCTTTCGGTGGAGTTTAAGGATTCATCACAAGAATTGCCGTCACGGCTTGTTGCCTTTATTGGCAATATCACGGTGAATGTCGTGCCGTTTCCGTCGTTCGACGACACTGATATGCTGCCATCGTGCAACTCCACAAATTTCTTTGCCAAATATAGGCCTATTCCGGTCCCCTCCCTGACTCCTTTGGCCTTCGACGATTGGTAGAGCCTTTGGAAAATGAAAGGAATATCCTCTTTTGCTATGCCTATACCATCGTCGGATACCTTTATTATCGCCTTATCGTCGATTTTATCGATAGCTATTGCAATCGTAGCGCCATTGCCTGAGTATTTGCATGCGTTGGAAATGAGATTATTGATTATCGACTCTACCTTCACAACGTCGATGTCCATGAAAATTGAGTCGGTGGCGGAATTGAACACGAAATGCTTCTGTTGATATGCCGTCTCAAAGGTGTCGACGATGTTTTTGCAGAAGGCCACCATATCCACCTGCGAGAGAATCATCAATGTCTCGGTATCGGCGTCGATGCGCTTGGCATCAAGCACTTTGTGTATCAAGGCGTTCATTTTCAGGGCATTCTCGTAGGCCATATTCAGGCTCTTTGATACTTGTGTGTCGTTGATCTCCGATAGTAATTTCCCTATTGGCGCTATTATCATGGATAAAGGCGTTTTCAGCTCATGAGAGATGTTGGTGAACAATTCGGTTTTCAATGCGATTTGTTCCACGGTCTTTTCCTTCTCTATGCGGGCTATGCGCAGCCTGTTCTTCACTCTGAAGAAGTTGATCGTCCACGTGACGAGTCCGAGCATGCACAAGGCATATATTATGTGTGCTGTTGTGGAGTCATACCAGGGTGGCGCTATGGAAATTGTGATTGAGCACTCTTTGGCTGATGGCTTGCCATCGATGTTGAGCGACTTGACGCGCAGCGTGTAGGTGCCGTGAGTGAGGTTGGCGTAGGATATTTGGTTGCTGTTGACAGGAACCGACATCCAGTCGTCGCCCAGTTCCTTGATATTATATATGAACTGACTTTTGTTGTCGGTGGAGTAATTGAAGTCCGACACTCTCACGATGATGTGATTCTGGTCGTGCCCAAGGTCGATTCTATTGGCGAACGTCACGCCGCATCCTTTTGGCGAATATGGGGCGTCGTTCACGTAGATCGCCGTAATCTGGATGTCGGCTTCATTGCGGCATCCTACCACAGAGTCGGGATTTACCTCGGTTATCTCGTCGGGACCGCCCAAAATCACTTTATTGGAAGTCTCGTCGTAGTAAATGCAATAGAAAGTGCGCCGCGCAATGTTCAGGCGCTCGGTCTTGAAGGAGGTTTTATCGATAACCCACACACCCTCTACCGTCGAAAGCCACACCTTGTCCTTCACTTGTCGCATTGAGATGATGTTGCAGCTGGAATATTCGCTAATTTTGAAATTCTTAACACAATCTCCTTCCGATGTGAAAATGGCGATTTTGTCTTTGCAAGCGCACCAGAGCCTCGACAAGTTGTCGGTAAGTATAAGCGAAGGTGTCTCGCCCACTGTCTTTTCAACGTTGAGCCTCTTGGCTTTGAACGTGTTGCCGTCGATTTTATATAGTCCGCCACCTTTGTAGAGCAGCACCCATGCGCCGCCATCTGATGCTGGAATCATTTGGTTGACGAAATTTTTAGTGTCACCGAAAGATATGTGATGATCGGCAACTACATCCCTTGCTCCGGATAAAAGCCGGTCACGGTTTGTCACAAAAACACCACCGAGGAAGCTCCCCACCCAAACGTTATGCCGTTGGTCCTCAAAAATATTGTATGCCCAGTTGGCATTGAAACGCCGATTGGCGCTTATTATATTATATCTTAAGAATTTCTTGCCTTCGTAGTCGTAGCGGTTGATACTGCCGTCGGTGGCTATCCACAAGTCGCCGCCGCAATCCTGATAGATGTCTCTTATTCTGTTGTGCGGCAATTTATGGGTCGGGCTGTCCATGGTGTACCATTGTGTCGAGTTGTTGGTACTGTCGTATTGTATTATGCCGTTGGTGCCTCCGAGCCACATCAGGCCGCGGGAATCTTTCAATATGGAGTAGAAAATGTTGCCGTCGCCCCTCTTCGTGATTTCCGATATGGGAATTGTATTGATTCTCGAGCAATACGACACCGATATATTATAGTCGGTGCCTACCCATAGATTGTTGTCCGCATCTATGAAAACGCTCCAAACGATATTGTTGGAGATCGTAGAGTTTATTCTTGAGTCGTGGCTATATCTCACTATGCTTGAGCTATCGTAGGTGTACAGCCCATTGTCGGTACCGATAATCACCGCATTGTCGCGGTCGAGGGCAAGCGATTTTATCGAGTTGTTGCCGAATCCGTCCACACACGTTATTCCGTGGTTGAAAATGTTCATTTTGTAGAGATTCCCCTCTGTGCCAATCCACACGCAATTTCTTTTGGGATCAAAAAGCATTGAGTTCACGAAAATGTTGCTTTTCGAGTGTGTGACGGGTATTGGTATTTGCCGGAATCTCTTTTCGTGGTTGATGTATTTGTATAGGCCGTTGTAGGTGCCGATATACATTCCATCTTCCTCGATGTTCAGAATTGAGTATACCGTGTTGTTGCCCAGTCCGTCGCTGACACGGCGCAACGTGCGTGTTGACAGCTCAAGCTCATAAAGCCCATTTAGCGAGCCTATCCACAATGAGCCTTTCCTTATCGTCAGAGCTCGGATATCGGTGGGATATTTGCCGCTGACGTCGACAAAGGCATTGCGCCTGATGTCGAAAATCATCAGTCCGTTGTCCGATCCTACAATAATGGAGTCGCCAACCGACAGCATACAGTTGATTTGCGATAGAGTGCCAGGGTCATCGTGATTGTAGTGGTGGTAGGTATTGTAGCCATCGTAGGAGTATAGCCCATGGTTGGTTCCAATCCAAATCATGCGCATGGAATCTTGTGTGAAGCAATTTACGACGCACACCTGTCCGTCGAAGCCGATGCTGCTGAATTTCTTCATCACGCTTCGCTGAGCTACACCTATGCCGCAGTGCGTCGTTAATGCAAGGATCGTCAAAAGATATGATATCAGTCGGAATCTCATGAAAAAGGGATATATTGCCTGTCCTATCTTATGCAAAGATAGTGCAAATCGAGAGCAAAAGCAACAAGTTCACTTGATTAATTTAGCCGAGATGCAGCCTATCTTATCCAAAGATAGTGCAAATCGAGAGCATATAAAAATTTAGCTTGCTAAAATTTCTTTTGCCGAGATGCAGCCGAGATACTGCCTATCTTATCTGAAGATAAATAAATTTGGCATGCGGCACTCGGTTTGACCGATTTTTATTACTTTTGTGGAAAAATTGCGACTTTTCAATGACGAATTTTCCCGCCGACATCGATACCGACAATAGAGAATTCCGGAATGCGCTGCGTCTGATCTCAGATACGCGGCAATCGGTATTCCTGACCGGAAAGGCCGGTACCGGAAAGAGCACGTTCCTAAAATATATCTGCGACGTAACGAGGAAGAAATATATCGTACTTGCACCTACCGGTATTGCTGCCGTGAATGTGGGTGGCATGACCATACACTCTTTTTTCAAAATGCCTCTGAAGCCAATGCTGCCCGATGATCCCGACTATATGCCGAGAAAGATTCGCAAGACTCTACGATACACTAAGGAGAAAGTGCGAATAATCAAGGAGCTCGACTTGATAATCATCGACGAGATTTCGATGGTTAGGGCCGATATGATCGATTTTATGGACAAGGTCCTGCGCGTCTACTCCGAGAATATGCGCGAGCCGTTTGGCGGCAAGCAGCTTCTGCTCGTGGGCGATATCTTCCAGCTTGAGCCGGTGGTGACTCCCGATATGCGCGATATTCTCCGCCGGTACTACAACGACTTCTTTTTCTTCAATGCCCGGGCGTTCAGCGCAATTAATATTGTGCCGATAGAATTGGTGAAAATCTACCGGCAGTCGGATAGCAATTTTATATCAATGCTCGACAAGATACGGGTTAATCAGGTTACTGAACGAGACATACAGCTGATTAACACGCGGTTTCAGCCCGCATACGAGTCATCAACGGGTGATTTCGTTATGACGCTCGCCACGCGACGCGACACTGTGGATACCATCAATGAGTCGCATTTGGCTGAGATCGAGGCCGAAGAACACACTTTCAAGGGATTGATAGAGGGAACTTTTCCCTTGCAGAACCTGCCTACCTCGCAAGAGCTTACGCTGAAAGTAGGCGCACAAGTGATTTTTATCAGGAATGACCGCAGCCAGCGGTGGATTAATGGCACGATAGGCAAAGTGTCTGAGATAGGCGATGATTTTATAGAGGTGGAGTTGGAGTCGGGCAAGAAACATTCATTGCAGCCCGAGCAGTGGGAAAATATGCAATATGATTTCGATGAGAAGGAAAAACGCATAAAGGAGACGGTGTTGGGCACTTTCACGCAATTCCCCGTGAAACTGGCTTGGGCTCTGACCATCCACAAAAGTCAGGGACTCACGTTCAATAACATAATAATAGATCTGTCGGGTGGAGCATTCTCGAGCGGACAGACTTACGTGGCACTGTCGCGATGTACGTCGCTATCGGGAATTATACTTCGCCAACCCATAAGGCTTCGCGACATTATCGTCAATCGGTCGGTGGTGGAATTCAGCAAGTCGTTCAATAGCAATGCCCTGATTAGCGATGCCCTGAACCGTGCAAATGCCTATCGTTGTTTCGTCGGAGCATCGCATGCGTTCGACAATCGCGATTTCTCCACGGCAATCGATTCCTTCGTAGAGGCCAATCGGCTACAGAATGTGCTCGATGAGCCTCTGTTCAAGCGGTTTCTTCGCAAGAAGCTCAATGTTATTAATGTGTTGCAGCACGAGATTGACCGATTGACCGATGTGGTGTCGGAAAAAACGGCGATTCTCAATGACCTTGCCACTGAGTTTGCCCTATTGGGCAATGCCTTGATTGAGGATACGCACCTCGAGCCTATTGGCATTAAGTCGGCTATGGCAAACTTCAACAAGGCACTTGGCCTGAATCAGGCGTGCTTGGAGGCGCTACTCGGCAAAGCGGAATTGCTTGTGAGGCTCGACGAGGCTGAGGAGGCTGTCGCACTGCTAAAAAAAGCTACCGAGGCGCATCCTGATAGCGACAAGGCATTCTATTGGCTCGGACAGTGTCGGTTGGAGCTAAACGACTATCCCGGAGCACTTATCGCATTAAAGAAATCTATACGTCTCAACGGAGGGAATCCGGAGGCGCATGATGCTCTATGTGGCATATACACCGAAATAGGATTGGATGATATGGCCGAGAAGCATAGAAAATTGGCTGATAAGCTGCGCAAGAAAAAATAGTATAGTTCCTATTTTTTTATTACTTTTGCAGAGAATTTTATATGAAGCATCACTCGCAATGAGTACAGTCCACATTAGTAAAGAACAGATAGCGGAACTTGAGAAAGTTACCTTTCCGGGCAATATCCATGTCGTCGACTCGATGGCAAAGGTGAAATCGGCAGTTACATTTCTGAACAAATGTGACCGCTTGGGATTCGACACCGAGACGCGTCCGTCGTTTAAGCGCGGTGTCACATATAAGGTGGCGCTGATGCAGATTTCCACACTGACTGATTGCTTTTTATTCAGACTTAACATTGTGGGTATGCCCGATATTCTGAAAGAATTCTTGGAGAATGAGAATATAACCAAGATCGGTATATCGCTTAAGGATGATTTCGGCGTGCTCGGCAAAGTTACCGATGCCAATCCTCATGGATTTATCGATTTGCAGCACCTTGTGCCTGAGTATGGAATTGGCGACGCGGGTTTGCAGAAGATCTACGCTATAATTTTTGGTGAGCGTATCTCCAAAAATCAGCGGCTGACAAACTGGGAGGCCGGGGAGCTCTCGCTGGGCCAGCAGGTGTATGCGGCTATCGACGCATGGGCGTGCCTGAAGATTTACAATCACCTTGAGGCAAATGGTTTTATCCCTACCGAGTCAAAATATTACTGCGATGAAGACGAATAGAAGTAAACTGAGGCGTTCCACTTATTTGCCACTGGCTCTGACGCTATATCTTGCTTTTATGGCCTATGTGGGGCGCTCATATCTGCTCAATGGCGAGTATCTGTATTATTTCGGAGTGATTGGCGTATCGCTTGTGGTGATAATATTATTGCACTTCTCCTTGAAACGCCGTGAGGCATTGAAGGAAAAGCGCAATAATGATAATTCCTCTTACGGTAGATACGGCGACGAATCAGGCGATAAGAATCCTATCTGAAATCAGCCAAATTCTTTTGAAGCCTCTTTTTTGCAATGAAAATGCGGCTTTTCACTGTTCCGATGGGCAAATCCTGAATGTCGGCTATCTCCTGATAGGCATATCCTTTCAAGTAGAGTCCGAATGTGGCTCGGATGTTGCCCGGCAGATGATTCACCATTTGCATTATCTCCTTTTGCGACATCACGCTGTCGGGGGTGTCGCTCGTAGCCTTGTCCTTGGTGGCGTCGATAAAGCCGGTGTTGTCGGTTGAGTCGTTTATGACGATTAATTTTGACTCTTTGCGATAATTGTTGATAAAGATGTTTTTCATAATGGTCATAGCCCAACCTTTGAAGTTGTTCTCCTCAACGAATTTCTTCTCATTGCATAAAATCTTCAAAGTTGTGTCTTGAAGTAGGTCATTTGCATCGTCGTAGTTGGCAGTCAGCCTGTAGGCAAAACTAAGCAGTCGAGGCCTTATGCCCATCAAATTGTTAAAGAAAGATTCAGTAGTCATATTTTTCATATTTAAAATAAGATTACTGCAAATATATAAATAATTCTCAGAACAAAACAACTTTTTGAGAATAAAAATATTTTAATTCTTTGATTTTTTTATTTTGTTGAGTTTCATAATCTTAATGCGATGTTTGGATGTTACATTCTTGTTACCAATTTGACAAATCTTTATTATGTCAGGAATAATTGCTATCTTAGTAAAAATTTTTAGTGAGAAGATTACATTGTAACATCTAAAATAAATAAAGATTATGGCAAATAAACGAGATTTAAAGCGTTTCATCAGAAACGTAAGCGGTGATGTGGCAGGTGAATTGGTTTTTGCGAAGAACTTCATCGATGGAATTGATGCCGATGAATTCGAAAATATAGTTTGTGAGATCGCCGTGCTCCAGGTAACATCTGTCGACAGGGTATCGGTGGCTTTCGACCGCAATCTGAAGAGCTTCGATGGAAATAAGAACGCATATAATAAAGCCCGCCGCTCATATTACAAGAGCTGTTACGGTGAGCTGAAGAAGGAGTTTCAGGACGCATTGAACGGAATCATATCCAAGATGAACGCCTTGCTCCCTCAGTATGTGAAAGATGCCAATAAGGCTGCTATGAAAAAATAGTAATTAATATGTGGTATGAAGATATGGGCACATAATAATATGGATAATGTGCTCATATCTTTTTAATTGACAAATTGGACTTGAAAGCGATAGCAAATATTTTGTTGCGGCTGATAGGATGGAGAATATCGGTGAATGTGCCCTATTATCCCAAGTCGGTGATTTGCGTGGCTCCTCACACAAGTAATTGGGACTTCATTCTGGGAAAAATCGGCTATGCGGCCACCGGGCGCAAGACGCATTTCCTGATGAAGGAGGCGTGGTTTTTCTTCCCGCTTGGGGCGTTGTTCAGAGCGATCGGAGGAATTGCCGTCCCTCACAAGAAAGGCTCCGACCTTACGAGTCTGATAATAGAGAAATTCGCACATGCCGATATGATGAATCTGGCGGTTACACCCGAGGGGACGCGCAGTTTGAACCGTAATTGGCGCAAAGGATTCCTGTATATCGCCGAAGGTGCCAATATACCTATAATACTTGCCTACATCGACTATGCCACGAGGGAGATGTCGCTTGCCGAGACATTCTATCCTACTGGCAACGTAGATGCCGATATGGCATATATAAAGAAATTCTACGACGGGAAGACGGGACGTTATCCCGATAAATTTTCCAATGAGATTTAGTAATGAGCGCATGTGAGCTATGAACAACAATCTGAATATTGTAGCCATTGAGCATGATATAGTGTGGGGCGATGTGGACGCCAACATTGCAAGAATCAGCGAAACCATTGCTTCCATCCCCTACGATATAGACTTGTTGATATTGCCCGAGATGTTCTCGACGGGATTTGTCGTCGAGAAGACTGCTGCCGAGAATCTTGCCGAGAGGAATACCGGGGCCACAATATCGGCTTTGAGGAGGCTGTCGGAGACGTATCGTGTGGCTATAGCCGGCAGTTTTCTTGCACGCACGGCAGGACGGCTCTACAATAGGGCCTTCATGCTCGAGCCGAATGGCGATGAGACCTATTACGATAAGCGCCACTTGTTCAGAATGGGAGGTGAGCGTGATGTGTATGCCGCAGGAAGCGTCGAGGCGCCAATACTGCGCTATCGAGGATGGAACATAAAGATAGTGGTGTGCTATGACTTGCGCTTCCCCGTTTGGTGTAGGAGCACGGAGCATAAGCCCTACGACCTGCTTGTTGTAGTAGCCAACTGGCCCAAAGTGCGCTTTGGGGCTTGGAGCACATTGCTTGCTGCAAGAGCTATTGAGAATGAGTGCTATGTGTGTGGTGTGAACCGACGAGGAACAGATATTGACGGTATGGACTATTCGGAGGCTACGTCGAGAATAATCGATTTCAAGGGAAATGATGTGGGTAGATGGGTCGATGCGACCAATGCTATTGTGGCTTCGCTCGACTATGATAGGCTGGCGATGTTCAGGGAGAAGTTCCCGGCGTGGAAGGATGCCGATTCGTTCACGTTGAGTGAAGGCAAATAATAGTCTGTCATTTTTCGGCATACAGCCGCATCTCACAATTCTTGCAGTCACATTCCACACGAAGTAGGATATTCCCTGAGGCCCGTAAAAACAATTTTTCGGGCAGTTTCTTGCCATTGCCATCCTTGATGCAAGCTCCGAGCTCACGCCTTATGCAGTAGCGGGTTTGCATGGCGATGTGGCTTTCTCGCAATGGATTGCCTACTTCGATGGCAGGAGTAATATCGGTAACGCCGTGTAGACGATACACTTCCTCCGCCAGTTTGTTTGACACGTTGTCGGAATCCACAAGCGTATTGGTGATATACGATGCTTCGGCTGATTCTTTTCGGCGATAGCCATATTTGTGCCTTATCCTTCGGGTGGATGTCAGGCTATCTATGGCATCGCGACGTAATTGTGTGAGCAGCGACGAAGGGATAAACAAGTCGTCGAGAGTTTCTATATTGGTTGCACGAAATATGGTGTTCCCCAATTTGCTCAGTATGGTTCGTTGCCTGACGGCTTGCGACGTCTGCGCACGCTGCAATTTCCCGACATATTTTCCAGTGGTTACGGTGAAACCTTCGACATCGGTGATATGTATGCTCAGCGTGCCGTTGGCGTGGCTCATTTTGATTTCTATCGGAATATAGCGTGACGCCGAATCGCTCAGCATTGCGTCCTCGAAGGATTTGTCGAAAGTCCTGAAAAGTCGTGTTCCGGCAGGAATATCGACGGGGCTGAGCGTGCTCATTGTATTCGCAGTGGCTTTATTTACCCTAAATCCGCAATATTCGCCATTATTTGAGAAATAGCTTATTCCATCGCCATTGTGGAGTAAAGTGTCGCTTGATATTCTTATGCTCTTGCCTCGGCAGCTTTCCACCGTGCCTATCTCCTCACCTAACGACTTAGGAGTGTCGATTGAGGCGATGCTGCTTCCATTGGCAGGTCGGCGGCTGTCGAGGAAATAGTGTGTGAAAGAGCGGTTGAAACTCTTTTTGGGGTCGGGAGTGAATGTCAGTTCAGATATTCCTGCCGACGAGCGCGAGTATTTGTCGGGATTCTCGGCAATGACTCGGTCGATGGCTTGGCGGTAATATGCCACTACATTCTTGACGTATGCCATATCTTTTAGTCGGCCCTCAATCTTGAATGACGACACTCCGGCAGCGAGCATCTCGGCGATTCGCTCGCTTTGATTCAAATCGCGCAGCGATAGCAGGTGCTTGTTGCGAAGCAGGGTGCGTCCGTTATTATCGACGAGGTCGTAGGGAAGTCGGCAAATCTGTGCGCACTCTCCCCTATTGGCACTTCGGCATTTTAGAATCTCACTTGCCTGGCAGCGTCCACTGTAGCTCACGCATAGCGCGCCATGCACGAAACACTCCAATGGCACGTCGACAGCCTTGTGTATGGAAGCAATCTCCTCTAATGAAAGCTCTCTTGCAAGGACGAGTTGGGAGAACCCCAGTGATTCAAGAAATTTGGCTTTTTGTGGCGTGCGGATGTCACACTGAGTGCTGGCATGAAGTTCTATTGGAGGTATGTCGAGGCGTAGCACACCCATATCCTGAACTATCAGTGCGTCGACGCCAATGCGGTATAGGCTCTTTATGAGATTCTCGACAATTGCAATCTCATTATCGAAAATAAGAGTGTTCACCGTGGTGTACACCCTTGCTCCGAATTGGTGGGCAAAGTCGACCACATGGGAGATGTCGTCGATTGAATTGCCGGCCGCAGCCCTTGCGCCATGCGACCTTGCGCCGATATACACGGCATCGGCACCATGCTTGATCGCCTCGATGGCAATTTCCTTAGTGCGTGCCGGAGCCAATAATTCTATGCTGCGAGTAGATTTTTCCAACGTTTGAGATATGTTTATTTTATATTCCTGATGTCGTAGGGCGTTTCCTGATATACGAAATAATTCAGCCAATTCGTGAAAAGCAAGTTCGCATGCGATCTCCATCTCACTATTGGACGTTTGCCGGGGTCATTGTCCTCATAATAGTTGTCGGGGATATGCGGATTCATTCCTTTCTCCAAATCGCGGCGGTACTCAAAATCGAGGGTCATTGGCGAGTATTCCGAGTGTCCTGTTATATAGAATTCCCGTCCGTTGCGCCCCATAATCATATATATACCGCTCTCCTCGCTCTCGGCGATTATTTGCAGTTCCTTATGTGGCTCAATGTCCTCACGGTGAAGCTCGCTGAATCGGCTGTGCGGCACATAGAACACATCGTCGAAACCTCTGAATATAGGATTCTTGTGATCATTGACATGGTGCTTGAATACACCTGATATTTTCCTGCTGAGCACGTATTTGGGGATGCCGTAGTGGCAATATAGTCCTGCCAGAGCCGCCCAACAGATATAGAGTGTCGAGGTGACATGTGTTTTTGCCCATGCGAAAATCTCTTTCAGCTCGTCCCAGTAGTCAACGTCCTCGAAGTTCACTTTCTCTACCGGTGCTCCTGTCACGATGAAACCGTCGTATTTGTCGCACTTTATATCGTCGAATTTCTTATAGAACATCTCAATGTGCTCACGCGGTGTGTTTTTGCACACATGGCCGTCGGGCTCGATGAAGTCAAGCTCGATTTGCAGCGGAGTGTTCGACAGTAGCCTTAGCAAGTCGGTCTCTGTCATAATCTTCAATGGCATCAAGTTCAATACTGCTATTTTTAGCGGTCGGATGTCTTGTGAGGATGCGCGTTGCTCGTCGATGACGAAAATATTCTCATCTTTAAGACTCTCTACCGCAGGCAGCGAAACTGGTACGCGTACTGGCATATTCTCGTTCGTATTAATTTCTCTCGCAAAATTACTACAAATTCCACTATAACGAAAGTGGTTTATATTTATTTAAAAGTATAAAAAACATGGAAGTCCCGATGAAACTTCCATGCCTTTATTTTTACGTTTGGACTTCACAGCAGTGACGTAGTCGTTGAAACAAATAATAATTTGAAAAAGTTAGTGTTTGTTTGAAGCTCAAAATATACTGTGGTAAATTCAACCATTTGCTCTTTTGACTATTATGTGACAAAATGGTTTAATGGCGAGTCTCGATTTAGCGTTTATTAACTTTTTTCCGCACTTCACTGCTGTTAACCGAATAGAAATCTGAAGGCATCCTCCACTTTTGCGGCCTCTATTATCTTGATTTTCATATTTTCGGTTTTCACACCTTTCAGGTTGTTGGCGGGAATCACTATATATTCAAAGCCCAATTTGTCGGCTTCGGTTATTCGGTGCTCAATTCTTGTCACCTGGCGTATCTCCCCCGATAGTCCCACTTCACCGGTCACGCACACACCTTTTTTTATGGGCATGTCGACATTTGACGATATAATTGAGCAAATCACGGCGAGGTCAAGTGCCGGATCGCTCACTTTAATACCTCCGGCAATGTTCAGAAACACGTCTTTTTGTGCCAACTTGAACCCCACTCGTTTCTCAAGCACTGCAAGAAGCATGTTCATACGCTTATAGTCGAATCCCGTCACCGAGCGTTGCGCTGTTCCGTAGGCGGCTGTGCTCACAAGCGCCTGTGTCTCTATGAGAAATGGGCGAATGCCCTCGAGCGTTACGCCTATTGCAACTCCCGACAGCTCCTCGTCAGATTGTGACAGCAGCATTTCCGACGGATTGCTCACCTCACGCAGCCCGTTTTGGTTCATCTCGTAGATTCCAATCTCCGAAGTGCTGCCGAAGCGGTTTTTTATCGAGCGCAGAATGCGGTACATATAGTGCCTGTCGCCCTCAAATTGTATCACGGCGTCCACAATGTGCTCAAGCACTTTGGGACCGGCTATCGCGCCCTCTTTATTTATATGCCCGATTAGAATCACCGGCGTGCGGGTTTGCTTGGCGAATTTAAGCAGTTGTGCGGCACACTCACGCACCTGTCCCACGCTGCCTGCCGACGAGTCGAGAGTATCGGTTGCAATCGTCTGGATGGAGTCGATTATCACCAAGTCGGGATTGCAATTCTTTATTCCGGTGAAAATACTCTCAAGTGATGTCTCGCAGATTATGTAGCACTCACATTGTACGTTGCCTTCGCATATTCTGTCGGCTCGCATTTTAAGTTGCTGTACGCTCTCCTCGCCCGACACATATAGCACTTTTCGGCTTCTTATTCTAAGCACGTTCTGCAATACGAGCGTCGATTTGCCGATTCCCGGCTCACCGCCTATCAATATGATTGAGCCTGCCACAAGTCCTCCTCCGAGCACGCGGTTAAGCTCCTTGCTCGGCAATTTTATCCGCTGCTCGGTGTCGGCAACAATTTCCGATATTTTTATCGGTGATATTGATTTTGACTTTGCATCGCTTTGATAGCCGACACTTTTCTGAGGCTTTGTAGCCACAGTTTCCTCCACAAAGGTGTTCCATTCGCCACATGCGGGGCATTTTCCCACCCATTTGGGCGACTCTGCTCCGCAATTGCTGCAAAAAAACACACTTTTAGTCTTTGTTGCCATATATCTATATGCTTTTATGTCCTGCGGCGAAACTCGCTGATTGTGATTGCCGCGGCTATGCCCACATTGAGTGATTCGGGCGCTTCGGCTCCTTTAGTGAATGATGGAATGTGCAGCCGGTGTCCTACGAGCGCCGATAATCGGGCCGAGATGCCGTTGCCCTCATTGCCGAAGATGACGAATCCGCAATTCTCCAAAGCTGTTTTGTAGATGTTGTCGCCATCGAGAAAGGTGCCATACACCGGTATGCCCTCAAACCTGCCGAGCAGAGCCTCAATGTCGCAATAGTGCACTTTTATGTGTGATATCGCTCCCATCGTGGCCTGTACCACCTTGTGGTTGTAGACGTCGACCGTATTGCGTGTGCAGAAAATATTGCGTATGCCGTACCAGTCGGCAAGCCTGATGATGGTGCCTAAGTTACCTGGGTCTTGAACATTGTCGAGGATTACGTTCAGATTTGATCTTACTTCCGATTCGTCGATATCATATTCGGGAATGTCGTACACGGCAATAACGTCGGCAGCCGTCGTGAATTGCGACATTCGCTGCATCTGCTGCTTGTTTGCGAATACGATTCTGTCAATATGACCCGAATGCCCGAATTGCTCATACCAGCTCCGGGTGGCTACTATCATGCGGCAATTGAAGTGATTCCATGTGTCGCGAACGCACTTTGTGCCCTCGGCCACAAAGCAGTGGCTTTCCTCACGGTTCTTCTTCTGCGACAATGACGCGATAAACTTAATCTGACTATTGGTGATGTCCATCAGTTGCTGCTCCGTTGCTTAGTTGCCCATCTCCGACAGGAACTTGATTCTGACAAGCCTTATTTCCTCCTCGGTGTAGTCGCTGCCAAGCTCCTGAATGGCGGCTTCAATATCGTCGCTCTCGCTCTCCTTGAAGTATTCGAATAGATCCTCCTGATGGTCCTCATCCATAATCTCATTCAGGAAGTAGTCAATGTTGATTTTTGTGCCCGAGTAGACAATAGCCTCTATCTCATCGAGCAATTCCTCAAATTCAAGGCCTTTGGAGTTTGCCAGCTCATCCAGTGCTATCTTTCGGTCAATTCCCTGAATCAATGATATTTTCAACTTGCTCTTATTGGCCACACTCCTGAATCTAAGGTCTTCAGGACGCTCTATCTCATTTTCCTCAACATGCCGCTTGATGATTTTCACAAACTCCTCGCCGTAGCGCTTTGCTTTTCCTGCACCTACGCCCGGTATGTTTTGCAATTCCTCAAGATTGATTGGATAGGTTGTTGCCATCGCCTCAAGCGACGGATCCTGGAATATGACGTAAGGTGGCAGCTCCAGCTTGTGTGCAATCTTCTTGCGGAGATCTTTCAGAATGGAGTATAGTTCGGGATCGACTGCGCATGCCGCACCTCCCTTAACCATCACTTCCTCCTCGTTGTCGGAGAAATCATTGTCCTCAACCACTTTGAACGATACGGGGTTGTCGAGGAATGTACGGCCGGCGTCGGTAATCTTCAGCAAACCGTAATTCTCGATGTCGCGGCTCAGATATCCTGCTATTATAGCCTGTCGTATCACGGCGTTAAGCAGCTTGTCTTCGACGTCGGATTGGCATCCGAACACTTCAAGCTCGTCTTGCTTGTAGGATTTTATCTCGTTGGTGGCTTTCCCCGTCAATATGTCGATTATGTGGTCGGCCTTGAATTTTTCTTTTACGGCTATAATAGTCTCTATTACGGCGCAAAGCTCGTCCTTGGCCTCTATGCGCTTTTTCGGATTCAGGCAATTGTCGCAGTTGCCGCAATTGTCTTCATGATACTCCTCTCCGAAGTAGTGGAGCAGTGTTTTGCGCCGGCATACCGAAGATTCGGCATACGATGCGGTCTCAAGCAGTAGCTGTTTCCCTATTTCCTGCTCGGCAATTGGCTTGCCTTGCATGAATTTCTCCAACTTTTGCAAGTCCTTGTTGGTGTAGAATGTAATGCATTGTCCCTCACCTCCGTCGCGACCTGCCCTGCCGGTTTCCTGATAATAGCCTTCAAGGCTCTTAGGAATATCATAGTGTATCACAAATCGCACATCGGGCTTGTCTATTCCCATGCCGAATGCTATTGTGGCCACTATCACGTCTACGTTCTCAAGCAGGAATGCGTCTTGGTTGGCCGTGCGGGTGGCACTATCCATGCCTGCATGGTATGGCAGCGCCTTGATGTTATTCACCTTCAGTGTCTCGGCAAGCTCCTCCACCTTCTTTCGGCTCAGGCAGTAGATTATGCCCGACTTGCCTTCTTGCGACTTGATGAACTTTATGATGTCTTTATCGACATTCTTTGTCTTCGGACGTACTTCGTAATAAAGATTCGGCCGATTGAACGACGACTTGAACACTGTGGCGTTGGTCATGCCGAGGTTTTTCTGTATGTCGTGCTGCACCTTTGGCGTGGCTGTGGCTGTGAGAGCTATCACGGGGCGTGAGCCTATCTCATTGATGATAGGTCTTATTCTGCGATACTCAGGACGGAAGTCGTGCCCCCACTCCGAGATGCAGTGAGCTTCGTCGACAGCATAGAACGATATTTTTATTGTTTTGAGGAAATCGATGTTCTCTTCCTTGGTGAGCGACTCAGGCGCCACATATAGCAGCTTGGTCTTGCCGTCCATAATGTCCTTCTTCACCCGATCGATGGCTTGCTTGTTCAGCGATGAGTTTAGGAAATGGGCTATTCCATCGTCCTCACTGAAATTGCGCATAGCGTCAACCTGATTTTTCATCAGGGCGATAAGTGGCGATATCACTATTGCCGTTCCTTCCATTATCAGCGACGGAAGTTGGTAGCACAACGACTTCCCTCCACCGGTAGGCATCAATACGAAAGTATCATTCTCGTCAAGAAGATTCTCCATGATCGCTTCTTGATTGCCCTTGAACGTATCGAATCCAAAATGTTTCTTTAGTTCCGATGATAGTTTTTGCTTATTTGCCATGATAATATAGAGCGTTTACCTCAAAAAATTCTTAGAACAAATATACAATTCTATGCTGTAATATCCAAATATTTGAAATGCTAATTTTGGACAGCCTGCTGCATAATGTCAAAATTAGCTTTTGTCAATTGTTGTACGGCGTAGTCTTTGGTGACCACAAATTTGCTTTTGTCCGACGAGGGGATGTCGAACATGGCATCAATCATTATCGTCTCCACTATAGTGCGCAGTCCTCGCGCCCCGAGCTTGAATTCTATCGACTTGTCGACTATGTAGTCGAGTGTGTCGGGCGAGAATTCAAGGTCCACACCATCCATTTTCAGTAACTTGGTGTATTGGCGGACTATTGCGTTTTTGGGCTCGGTGAGAATACGTCGCAGTGCGTCGCGGTCGAGTGGCTCAAGGTTGGTGAGAATCGGCAGTCGGCCTATAATCTCGGGAATAAGGCCAAACGACTTCAGATCCTGTGGGGCGACGAAATGCAGCAGTTTCTCACGCGCAACCCGCTTTTGGGCATTGTCGGCCCCGTAGCCAACGACGTGGGTGTTCAGGCGCAATGCTATTTTTCGCTCTATTCCCTCGAATGCTCCACCGCAAATGAAGAGTATGTTCTTGGTGTTCACCGGAATCATCTTCTGCTCGGGGTGCTTGCGGCCTCCTTGTGGAGGCACGTTGACGATAGAGCCTTCCAGCAATTTCAGAAGTCCCTGTTGAACTCCCTCGCCACTTACGTCGCGGGTAATCGACGGGTTGTCGCCTTTTCTTGCTATTTTGTCGATTTCGTCGATGAACACTATGCCTCGCTCGGCCTGTTCCACATTGTAGTCACACACTTGCAGCAGGCGGGTGAGCAGGCTCTCTATATCTTCTCCCACATATCCGGCCTCGGTGAGCACAGTGGCGTCGACTATTGTGAAAGGCACTTTGAGCAGCTTGGCTATGGTCTTGGCAATAAGTGTCTTTCCGGTGCCGGTGGGGCCCACCATAATTATGTTTGATTTTTCTATGTCGACGTCGTCATCTGTCTGAGTCAGGCGCTTGTAATGGTTGTAGACAGCCACCGAGAGGTATCTCTTGGCATTGTCCTGTCCGATGACGTATTGGTCGAGATATTCTTTGATCTCATGGGGCTTCGGAATATCATCTATAGCGAAATCGCTCTTTTCGGCCGATTTCGTTTTGTGCAAATATTCCTCGGCGAGCAGATGCGCCTGCTCCGCACACTCGTTGCAGATGCATCCATCCATTCCCGGCATCAGTAATTCCACTTGATTCGAGCTTCGTCCACAGAAGCTACAGTGCATATTGTCTTTTTTCGCCATTCAAAAATCTTATTTTGTCCTTTCCAATACTTTGTCGATCATGCCATATTCGGCTGCCTCGGCCGATGTCATCCAGAAATCCCTGTCGGAATCCGCATATACTTTGTCGAACGTCTGCCCCGAATGTTGTGCTATTATTGTGTAGAGCTCCTTTTTAAGTTTCTGAATCTCGCGGGCAGTTATCTCTATGTCGGATGCTTGTCCTTGCGCCCCTCCCATTGGCTGGTGAATCATTACCCTCGAGTGCTTCAGTGCGAAGCGCTTGCCCTTCTCTCCTGCCACAAGCAACACGGCGGCCATAGATGCTGCCATTCCGGTGCAGATGGTCGACACGTCGCTGGATATGTACTGCATGGTATCGTAGATGCCGAGTCCGGCATACACCGAGCCACCGGGCGAGTTGAGATATATCGAGATGTCCTTACCGGGGTCGGCCGAGTCGAGATATAGCAGTTGGGCTTGAATCACGTTTGCCGTGTAGTCGTCGATTTGCGTGCCCAAGAATATGATTCTGTCCATCATCAGGCGTGAGAACACGTCCATTTGTGCCACATTCAGCTGCCGCTCCTCGATAATTGTGGGCGATATGTAGCTGCTTGTGATTGCGCTTGTGTATTGATCGAGAGCTAAACCATTCATTCCAAGATGATTGACGGCATATTTTCTAAAATCGTTGTTATTCATAAGTGAAATATGTATTGTAGTGTTATTTATTTCCAAAGATACAAATAATTCCACAAATAAACTATCTATTAGGCTAAATATTTTTGAGCATTTTGCCTATTGTATCCTATTGTTGAAAAAAGCAGCAACCACGTCGGTCGGTGGTTGCTGCCGTCGGCATTGCAACGTGCAATGCCTATGTTTGGTCTTGATTACTTGTTCTCAAAAAGAGCGTTGAACTCGGTTGCCGACACGGTTTTCTCCTCAACTGTCACGGCAGCCTTGATTCCGTTATACATCTTGTCCTCTACGGCACGCTCGATGATGCGTTGGCGATAGTCCTCATTGTCTAGAAGCTCCTTGGCATATTTCTTCACCACATCCTCGGGCATATTGGTCATGCCATATTGGGCAAATTGCTGCTGGGCCACATAGCCTGCCACGGCGAGGAGGTCGGCGTCTTCAACCTTGACTCCAAGCTCTTTGACGGCATGCTCCTTGATAAGATGCCAAACGAGATCAGGACGCATCTTTGCGAAATCGTCGTCGATGGTCTCGGGGCTGCGCTTGCCCTCTTTATCTTGTTTGAGCAGCCATTTTTTCAAGAATTCCTCTGGTAGCGCAAGCTCTCCGGCTTTCTCGCGGAGCACATTCTCGGTGTCGAGAGTGAATCGGTAGTTGCTGTCGTTCTTGAGCTGGGCGGCAATCATCTCCTTGAGTTTGGCAACATATTCATCTTCGGTCTTTACGGCGTCCTTGCCGAAAACGCCGTCGAAGAATTCCTGGTCATGCTCGGCATTCTTCACCACAATGATTTCCTTGATGGTCATCTTGAAGTCGGAAGCGACGTTGGCTTTGTCCTTGTCGGTGTTAAGCATTGAAGCCAGTTCAGTGGTATTGCCATCGCATGTTGCCGATGGGTTGAACACCACCTCATCGTTGAGCTTCTTACCTATGAACAGGGCTTTCTGATCCTCGCTTCTGAAATATTGTGGCGATACTACGGTTGATTCCACGCTAATGCCATCTTCCTTCACCGAGCCGTCCTCGTTGAGCTCAACCATAGAGCCCTTCACCAATGCCGTTGCGTCGACTTCCTCGCCCGGAACCTGCTTTCCATAACGCTTGCACAGTGCCTCGTCCTGCTTTTTCACCATCTCATCGTCGACCTCTATATTATAATAAGGTATCGTGATGTTTTTGTCGATGGCTACGTTTATCTCCGGACCAAAACCAATTTCAAACTTGAATGTGAAATCCTTGTCGGTATTGAAGTTGATTTCCTCGGCATTGGCAAGAAGCGGCTCGCCGAGAAGGTTCAGCTTGTTGTCTTGAATGTGCTTCATAAGCGCATCGTAGACTTCGCGGTTCACAACCTCAATGAGTGCCTCTTTTCCGTATTTTTTTTGAAGAAGAGCAGTTGGTACATGGCCCGGACGGAATCCCTTTTCCGGATACCGCATGCCAATTTGCCTCAATTCTTTCTTTACTTTGTCGTTGTAGTCGTTTTCTGCAAGTGACACTGTGATAATACCATTCACATTGTCCACTTTCTCCATTGTTACATTCATTATTGTAGAATATATGTTTAAATTTATATTAATTACTGCTTTAAGTGGCGGTTATGCCAAAAAACCGTACAAAATTACGGAAATTTGCCGTAATTACAAAATTTTACTCGCGTTTAAGAGTGATGTGCACTTTTATTGCCCTATAATAGTGGCATATTTGCAAAACAATGATGCTAAAAATGATTCTTTTGTTGAGAAAAAAGAGTACCTTTGCAATAACTATGAATGAGATAGAGATAAAAAATTGCGTATTTTGCGGCGATGCCTCGTTGGCGTATATCGACGAAAGGATTCCTGCCGGATTCCCAAGTCCCTCGCAGGGTGTGGCAAGTGATGCCATCGACCTTAACCGAGAGCTGATAGCTAATCCGTCGTCGACATTCTGTGCCAGAGTGATGGGTGACTCGATGGTGGAATATGAGATTTTCGATGGCGACTTGCTTATAGTAGACAAGTCATTGCAGCCTGTCGACGGATGTGTGGCTGTGTGTTTTGTCGATGGTGAATTTACGGTGAAGTGTTTGTCGCTGAGAGGCGGAAAGTTGATGCTCGTTCCCGGCAACAAGTCATATAGCCCGATTGAGATTCCCGAGGACAGCAACTTCCAAGTGTGGGGCATTGTGACGCATATTATAAAAAATGTTATTTCCGGAAATTCCCGATAATGTATCACGCACTTGTCGACTGCAATAATTTTTTTGTCTCGTGTGAGCGCTTGTTTAATCCGGGCCTGAACGGGAAACCTGTTGTCGTGCTCTCAAACAACGACGGCTGCGTGATTTCGCGTAGCAATGAGGCAAAGGCACTGGGTATTCCTATGGGGTGCCCGGCGTTCAAAATAAGAGATTTTGCCAACGCTGACGACGTAGTAGCCATTTCGGGCAATCATGTGCTCTACAACGATATATCGCACCGCATAATGTCTCTTTTGGGGAAGGAGGCTGAGTCGCTTCAAGTGTATTCGGTTGATGAGGCTTTCTTCAAGATTCGGGAGGCGGATGTCGACGTGGTGCGCCGCGATTGTGAGCGGTTGGCTGCCGGCATACTGAGTGGCGTGGGGATTCCTGTCAGTGTGGGGGTGTCGACTACAAAGACTTTGGCTAAGATCGCATCGCACATTGCAAAAAAACGCACCAAGAAGAGTGTTCACATCTTGCTCGACGATCGGGAGATTGAGAGTGAGCTTAGAGTCACGCCGGTAAGCGATGTGTGGGGCATTGGGCGGCATCTGTGCGAGAAATTACGGAAAATGCACGTTAATTTTGCCTATGAGTTCACACAATTGCCATCCTCTTTGATTCGGTCGATGTTCAACATATCGGTTGAGAATACGCGGCGGGAACTGCTCGGGCAGAGCGTCGCCGAGATTAGCGCCATCGATAGCGACAAGCAGAGCGTGACGACGTCGAGGTCGTTCGGAAAGTTGGTGTCCGACCGTGGTCAGCTCTCCGATGCCATTGTGGCGTTCGCCTCCAATTGCTGCAAGCTGTTGCGGCAGCAAAATTCGGTGGCCGGTATGGTCTGTGTGTCGATTCGTGGTGATGTGAACGTTCCGTCGCTGCCTTTCTATTCCAATTGCTGTGAAATCAGGCTCCCATATCACACATGCAGCACCATGGAGATTGTGAGCAGCGCCCTTGTGGCTTTCGACAGTATTTTCAAGGATGGTTTTATGTATAAGAAAGCGGGGGTGACGCTATATGGAATAAAAAGCGCGGCCAAATGCTCACCCGGGCTGTTCGACGTGGAGCATGAGATGAGGCAGCGCAAGTTGATGTCGGCTATTGATAGCATCAACTCGTCGGGAGAGCTTGTGGCGCTTGCAGCCGGCACGGCTCAGGGCAAATGGCGCCCGAGGAAGGAACATGAGGCAAGGCGGAGCGAGGTTTTGCGGTTCTATTCAGGAATGATTCTGCCTAAAAAATCATGATGCGCCGGATATGGTAATTTGCCTAAATTTATGGCCCGATAATGAAGCATAGGGCGTTTATTGTTGTGTTGTTCAAAAATTTTCGGTAATTTTGTAGCGGTTTAGTAACGTCAAATGATATCGTCGTGAAAAAAATTCTAAAAAGATCAATCACCGGAATAATATATGTGGCATTGATTGTCGCTCCATTGTTGGCTAATAACGCCTATCCGTTTTTGATAGTATTCGCAATCTTCTCCATACTTGGCGTCAATGAGTTCCATAGCCTTGTCGCAGGAAGCGGTAGTGGGAGCGGCATGAAGCCGGCTGTGAGATACACCGACATTGCAGGGGCATTGTCGATGTTTGTGGCACTGTTTTTCGACTACTACTTCCGTAGCAACGACCATATATGGCTTGCGGTGGTGCTCCTATATTTTGTGGTGCGGCTCACCATGCAGCTATATGTGAAGTCGGAGAACCCAATCAGGGATATGGCATTGTCGATATTGGGCATTGTGTATGTGGCGCTGCCTATTACTCTCCTCAATGTGATATATTTCGATTATAGCCCGAAGATTCTCTTGGCTGCGTTCATATTTATCTGGATCAACGACACGGGAGCCTATTGTGTAGGCAGCACGCTTGGCAAGCACCGACTGTTTGAGCGCGTGTCGCCGAAAAAATCATGGGAGGGCTTTTGGGGCGGAATGGCATTCTGCGTCGCCACATCCTATCTGCTTTACACCTGCAATGAGTTTTTCAATGGGCCTAACCTGTGGGTGTGGATAGGTTTCGGATTGATAGTATCGATATTTGCCACATGGGGCGACTTATGTGAGTCGCTCATAAAGCGAACTCTCAAGGTGAAAGACTCAGGCACGCTGCTTCCGGGGCATGGTGGCATTCTCGACCGTATCGACAGCCTGCTGATGGTGTCGCCGTCGATACTCATATATTTCATGATTATAGCATTTTTCAGCAATATATTATAATTTAGGAAATTTTCATATTCATATAATAAGACTATGAGCAAGCAACGTTACGACCTGCGAGGTGTGTCGGCATCGAAAGAGGATGTCCACAACGCTATAAAAAATGTAGACAAAGGATTGTATCCTAAAGCTTTCTGCAAGATTATTCCTGATGTGCTGGGTGGCGACCCCGACTATTGCAACATCATGCACGCCGATGGTGCAGGCACAAAGTCGTCGTTGGCTTACGCCTACTGGCGTGAGACTGGCGATTTGAGCGTGTGGAAAGGCATTGCGCAAGATGCACTGATTATGAACATCGACGACTTGCTGTGTGTGGGCGCAACCGATAATATCCTGTTGTCGTCGACTATTGGCCGAAACAAGATGCTGATACCGGGTGAGGTCATAGCTGCCATAATCAATGGCACTGAGGAGCTGCTTGCCGACCTTCGGCGTCTTGGCGTGAACATCATTTCCACAGGTGGCGAGACTGCCGATGTGGGCGACCTTGTGAGAACGATTATCGTGGACAGTACGGTGACTTGCCGTATGAGGCGTGCCGACGTAATCGACAATGCCAATATCAAGGGTGGCGATGTGATTGTCGGGCTTGCATCGTCGGGAAAGGCGACATACGAGAACGAGTATAATGGAGGTATGGGAAGCAACGGGTTGACGTCGGCCCGCCACGATGTATTCTCGAAATACATTGCTGAGAAATATCCCGAGACATTCGACAAGAGTGTGCCGGAGGAGCTCGTGTATTCAGGAAACGTTCGACTCACCGACAGCGTGGAGGGCGTGACATGCGATGCGGGAAAATTGGTACTGTCGCCAACGCGTACCTATGCACCGGTCATAAAGCGGATACTCGACGTGATGCGTGGCTCTATTCACGGAATGGTGCATTGCTCGGGAGGCGCGCAGACTAAGATAATGCACTTCGTGGAGAATAAGCATGTGATTAAGGATAACCTCTTCCCTATCCCGCCGCTGTTCAAGCTCATCCATGAGCAGTCGGGAACCGAATGGAAGGAGATGTACAAGGTGTTCAACATGGGACACCGCATGGAGATATACCTCGCTCCCGAGGATGCACAAGCGGTGATCGACATTGCCGGCTCTTTCGGAATTGAGGCTCGCGTAGTGGGCCGAGTGGAAGATGCTGAGAACAATAGGCTGACGATAACGTCGGAATACGGCACGTTTGAGTATTGATTCGGTCTCGATTGGAAAAAGATAGCCTCTATCCACCATCCCTATGCGCGCACTCACCAAAATAGCGGCTTTTGCCATTGTTGCAGTGCTGCTGACGCAGGTATGTTCCTGCAAGAGCGGCTCCCTCGGTGTGGGCGAGACTTCTGTCCTGCCCGATACGCTCAGGGTAGGTACACTCTATAGCCCTACTTCGTTGTTCATATTCAGAGGCGACACTATGGGATATGAGTATGAGCGCATATCAAATTTTGCAAAAGACAATAATGTGGCGCTCGAATTTGTCGTGGCCCGCAATATGGAGTCGATGATTGATATGCTCGATTCGGGGAAAATAGATATTATAGCCTACGAGGTACCCATCACCGCCGAGTACAAGAACAAGGTGCTTAACTGTGGCACCGAGAATATTACACATCAGGTGCTCGTGCAGCGAAAGGGCGACAGCATAATTACCGATGTCACTCAGCTCGTGGGTAAGGACATATATGTGGAAGGGGGCTCGAAATATGAGTCACGGCTGCTGAATCTCGACAATGAGATAGGCGGTGGCATAAGAATTCACAAAATCAGTGAGGACTCGCTTATCACGGAGGATCTTATTAGCCTCGTATCGGAGGGGAAGATTCCATACACTATCGTCGACAGCGACATCGCGAGGTTGAACGGAACTTACTATAGCAATATCGACATTTCAATGTCGGTGAGCTTCCCACAACGTGCGTCGTGGGCTGTGCGTACCGATGAGAAGTGGCTTGCCGATACAATCGACTCTTGGAGCAAGTTGGCAAAAAGCCGTGCCGAGTACAAGAAGGTGCTGAAACGCTATTTCGAGCTTAGCAAGCGTGAGGTCGCCGACACCGAGGCTGAATATTACGTACCCGATACCCGACGCCGAGGCAAGCGCGCCGTCCTATCGCCTTTCGATGAGATTTTCAAGCATAATGCAGCTGCGATAGGCTGGGATTGGAAGATTCTCGCATCGCAGGCATGGATAGAGTCGCACTTCGACACCACGGCAGTGTCGTGGGCCGGGGCTCGCGGCCTTATGCAGATAATGCCGGGAACGGCGAGGGCCTATGGGCTGAGTGTGGGCGAGCTGGCCAATCCCGAGAAGAATGTGCGCACTGCCGTAGCTTCGATAAAGGATTTGGACAATTATCTGTCAAAGCGCATCAAAGACGACAACGAGCGAATCAAATTTATTATTGCCGCATATAATTCGGGCATTGGTCATGTGGTGGATGCCATAGCTCTTGCCCGAAAATATGGAAAGAATCCCAATGTGTGGTTTGGCAATGTGGAGGAAGCTATCTTGTGGAAGTCGAATCCAGATTTCTATAACGACGAGGTGTGCCGGTTCGGCTATTTCAGAGGCCGCCAGACTGTTGCCTATGTGAAGAAGGTGTTACATCAATACGAGATTTTCAAGAAAGTATCGTAGACACATATATATTTAATACAATTAATTATTAATTAAACACAAACCAACTAATTATGAGAAAGAATTATTTGTCAGTAGCCTTAGTCCTTGTGTTGGCAGGTTCAATGATGTTTTCTTCCTGCATTGGAAGTTTTCAGCTTACGAATAAAGTGCTTGCTTGGAATAAGCAAGTGGGAAGTAAGTTTGTGAATGAGCTTGTGTTCTTCGCATTTTGGGTTTTGCCGGTTTACGAGATATCCTCTATTGCCGATTTGCTTGTATTGAACAGCATAGAGTTCTGGTCGGGACGCAGTCCGCTGAGCGCTGAGACAAAGGTGATTGACGGCAAGGATGCCCGCTATGAGGTGCGTCGTGACCTCGCAGGCTACACAATCACCAATTTGTCGAGCAAGGAGGTCGTTAGATTTGATTTCAGCGAGGCCGACAACTCCTGGTCGGTATCCGCCGACGGTAAGACGGTGAAGTTTATGCAGTTTGTTGATGATACGCATGTGCGCATGATTGCTCCCGACGGTTCGCTCGAGAATGTGGAGATTTCGCAGGAGGGCGTGTATGCCTATCAGCAGATGGCTGCCGCGATGCAATATGCCGCTATGTAGGGATATATTGATTTGATATATTTACGGTATTATATTCAAGGAACCGGGATTCTGCCAATTGTCAGGTCCCGGTTCCTTTTTTATGTGAGTGCTCCTTTTGATGGGAGGTTATCTCGTCATGCGTTTCAGCACGTTGTAGGATGGCAGGATTCCAAGCTCGCCGGCCTTGCTCAAATCGGCCACACCCTTCTCCTTGTTGCCTAATTTAAGATACATAAGCCCGCGGTTGTAGTATGCCTCGCCAAAATCCGGCTTGGTTTCGATGGCATCGGTATAGCAGCTTATCGCTGATGTGTAGTTTTTCATAATCATATATGCGTTGCCCTTATTGAACATGGCATAGACGTTGCGTGGTGAGAGCTCGATTACTTTGTTAAGATCATCGACAATTTCACCCATCACATGGTTGGTCTTTTTCTCCATCAGCATCGATGAGCCGGCATTAGGCTTGCCTGTCGGAGCTGAAGCGTCATTGCCCGCCTCATTCTGCTGCTCTATTTGCAATTGCAGGTATTTTGCGTAGGAGCGGCCTAAATAAGCTAAGGCAAAGTCGGGACTCGATTCAATGGCCTTGCTGAAATCGGCGATAGCCTGTTCGCTGTTTCTGACCATCATAAAGTCCATGGCCCTTGCGAAGTAGTCGACCGAGCGGGCTTTTGATGTGGCAAGCAGCCCGTTGTAATATTCGATTGAGTTGAAATGCTTCTTTATTTGGTCCTCGAAAAGTCGGGTTGTAGCATTTGAGAGCACCAAAGTGAATGGTAGCAGACGTGAGGTGTTCAAGTCGGTCACTTCTTTTATATAGTTGGTGTTGTCGCGCAATTTATCCTCCTTCATATAATAGGATAAGAAGAACATAGGTTCGGGATCGATTTTCACGTTGTTGTCCTGAATTCTGCCGCGCGTCTTGTTCTCATACTTGGGCTTTATCTTGTTGTCGGTCTCCACAGTCAGCAGTGTGTTGAACTTGTTCATGACAGCCGATTCGCTTTCCACCTCCTCTGTAGCCTGTTGCTCATCGGTGTCGTTGCTCTCGGTGTAGCGCTGCTTTTTCTTGTATAGCTCACGCGAGCGGTTGTAGTCGCGCTCACCACCCGCCATGTCGCCGCTTTTCCGTTTGCACTCGCTTCGGGCATATAGTCCGGCTTCGAAATTGGGATATTTCCGGAGCACGATGTCGAAATCCTCAATCGCCTGCTTGTATTGCCCTGTTTTATAGTAGAGTAATGCACGGTTGTAGCGGGCTAGGAAGTTCTCGGGCTGACTGCGCAGCACATAGCTGAAGTCCTCGATGGCTTTATTGTTCTCACTCACTTCGGTAAGCATCAGTCCGCGGTTGAAATGGGCCGTTACGTTGGTGGGGTCAAGGCCCACGGCATAGTTGTAGTCAGCCATAGCCCCAAAGTAGTCGTCGAGATTATATTTCATGAAGGCCCTGTTTATGAAATATCCGGCATAGTTTGGCTCAAGTTTGATGGCCTCGTCCATATCGGCAAGGGCCGATTTGTAGTCATTTTCGTGTTTCATCCTTATTTCGGCACGCATCACGTATGCACTTGATATGTTCTTGCTCAGATCCAAGCATTTGTTGATGTCGGCAAGTGCATTGATAGTATCGCCTTCCGACATTCGCAATTGTGCTCGTCCCAAGAATGCGTTGTCGAATTTCGGATATATTGATAATAGTTTTTCGTAGGTAGCCTCGGCTTTGTCGTATTCTTTAAGAGACTCCTCGCACACGGCCTTGTTCATAAGAAACGTCTTGTGCTCCGGGAGATATTTTAGTCCGGTCTCGTAGTCGGCTATGGCGCCTTTCAAGTCCTTTAGAGTCTGTCGGGCTATGCCTCGCACCTGATATGCGTCGACGATAAAGGGGTTTCGCTCTATGGCAAGCGTGCAATCTTCCTCGGCGCCCTTATAGTCCTCAAGCTCCAATTTCGCTATTGCTCTGAAAAAATAAGGCTCGGCAAGATAGGGCTTGGATTTTACGACTTGATTGAAATATTGTATCGACAGCAGATAATCCTCAAAATAGAGCGCGTTGCGACCGATATTCATTACCTGATCGGTGTTGATTTGCGATTGTGCTTGTAGTACGGCCAGCACTATTGCTGTGCAACTGAGAATTGCCCTGTGGAAAATCAGGTTATGACAATTATTTATGTTTAGGAATTTCATAAATTTTGTGGCTATATAATGCTTTTATATTATGTCGCTAAAGTATATAATTCTACAAATATAGCAAATTATACTACCTCGGTAGATTGCTTCCTGCCGTGTTTAACATTAATTAATTGCATTTCGGTAATTTCAAGACTATTTAGTGCCGCAATGTCAATTAAAATTGCGAAATTTGAAAACTAAATTTATTATAAATAAGATATGGGTATGAGAATAGCAAAATTTATACTTCCGATTGCCTTTTCGGCTGTGATTGCAAGTTGTAATTCATCGAAATCAGTGTCGAATACTGCCAAAAAGGATTTTTCGCGCACTGAGGTCGATGCCAACAACGCCTTGGGCTCGGCACAAAATGGCGCGGTGTCATATATAGGTGTCAACGATATTGCGAAGCAGCTCAATGGTGAGTGGAATATCATGACTGTGAACAACAAGAAAATCAATGTCGATAACCGCGCGTATATCAATCTCGATTTCTCAAAGCATCGTCTGTATGGCAATAATGGTTGTAATTATATTAATGGCGGATTTGAGGCCGAGGCCAATAAAATATCGTTCACTAACCTTATTACCACTTTGATGGCTTGCCCGAACTCCTCCTCTGAGCGTGCTGTGATGAAGGCTATGGGCGATGTGGTATCATTCAAGTTGCTTGAGAAGAACAAAATCACATATTTGCATCTGCTCAACGCCAAAGGCCACACGCTGATGACGCTTCGACGCCAGAATGTGGATTTTGTCGACGGAGCTTGGACCGTCAAGGAGATCGACGGTGTAGCCACTGCCGATAAGGAGGTGCGGCTTGTAATCGATACGGAGCAACTTAAAATTCATGGCTGCACAGGATGCAACATCGTGAATGGCGATATTTATATCGATACCACTAAGGACCGCGCTATCCAGTTCCAGCAATTGATTTCCACTCGGAAGATGTGTGCCAATATGAAGACTGAGACTGCGCTGCTTGTGGCCCTTGAGGAAACTTATTATTGCGAGAAGTCGACTGCCGACGAGATTAAGTTTCTTGACGAGCATGGCAAGGTGGTAGTGGTCCTCACCCGCTTGGCGCTCGAAAAGGGAGAGTAAAGGAATCTATCGGTAGGTTCGCAGCGGCGCTCGGAAAGCATCTTCTATATGCTCTATTCTCACGTCGCATGTCTCCGGACCGACTACGGTTATTATATCAAATTGTACCTCGTGAGGTAGCTTGTAGGCATCTATATAAGCCTTTGCAGCTCTCACGAGGTATAGTATTTTTTCACGTGATATAGCCTCAATAGGGTCGGCCATATCGGCTGATGAGCGTGTCTTTACCTCCACAATAATAATTCTGTCGTTTTTTTCGGCCACAATGTCGATTTCGAGCCTTTTTGTCCTCCAGTTCGTGTCGCGGATGATAAACCCTTTGCTTACAAGGTATTCGGCTGCAATCCGCTCCCCTATTCTGCCTGTTTCGTTGTGTCGAGCCATACGAAAATAAAATTTTTTTTGAAGAAAAACGAATTTTTTTGTCGTTAGGTATTGCAAAATTAAAAAAAACATCGTAACTTTGCAACGCAATTCAGAAAAATGGTGATTTAGTGTAGGGGTCTAGCACGCCACCCTCTCACGGTGGAGACCCGGGTTCGAATCCCGGATTCACTACACAATCCGAGAAAGGAAGACGATAAAGTCTTCCTTTTTTCGTACAGGCTCTCGGCCCTGGCTGTGCCGTGTCAGCCAAGGTCGATCACTGTTATGCCTGCGCCGCCAAGCTGCACGTGCTCGTCGCGGTAGGACTTCACGCCGGCCACGGTGTTGAGATATTCCCTGATTCGTGTTCGCAGAATCCCGTTTCCCGTTCCATGAAGTATTCTGACCGTCTGTGCGTTGAATTGCAAGGCGTCGTCGATAAAATATGTCACGGTCTGTATAGCCTCGTCTGCACGCATTCCCCTCACGTCGATATCTTGCTTGAAGTTGAGCTGACGCTGACGCATGCTGTCGGTGGTCGATGAGCTCACGAATGCCACTTTGCGGTCGTTGTCGTTTCGATGCGACACGAATGTGAGACGGCTTAGCTTGATTTTCGACTTGAATTCGCCAATAGCTACTGTGGCGGTCTTGCCGCTTACTTCAAGAACGAGACACTTTGAGTTGCCGCCATCAATATACACATAGTCGTTCACGCCAATGCTTTGTGTGGGCGTATCGGTAGCCGTCGTGGGATTCTTTTTGCCTTTCTGCTTATGTCGCAGCTCAGGATTGCGCCTCACAGTTGGCATTTCGTCATCAGCCTCGAGCCGCTCCTTGAACTCGTCCAATTGTCTGCGTATCTCTTTCGTTTTCTCCTTTTCGGCCTGGGCCTTCTTTATCTCATGAATGGTTCGCTCAATACTTGCGTTGCTTCGTGCGAGAATCTCTTTTGCCTCGGCTTTTGCTGCCTTTATGATGTCGCGTTGCTCTCCCGACAGCCTTTCCACCTCACTTTCATATTTCTCTATCAATGATGACAGCCGCTTCTCCTTTCCGTGGATTTCCTGGCGTTTCCCTTCCCAATATTTGCGGTCGCGGGCAATGTCGAGCAAATATTTGTCCATGTTTATGTAGTCACTGCCCACAATCTGCTCGGCATCGGCTATAACGTCGGCCGGCAGGCCTATCTTGCGTGCTATCTCCACCGCAAACGAGCTGCCGGGATAGCCTATCGACAGTTGGAACAGAGGCTGCATGTGCTGGCGGTCGTAGAGCATTGCTCCGTTCACTATGCCGTCGTTCTCCTCGGCAAAATGCTTCAGATTCTGGTAGTGTGTGGTTATTACGCCAAACATTTGTTTGGCATTGAACCGTGCCAATATCGCTTGGGCTATCGCACCGCCGATTTGAGGCTCTGTTCCGCCTCCGAACTCGTCGATGAGCGTGAGGGTCTCTCGTCCCCCATTGTTGATGAAGAACTTCATGTTCATCAAGTGCGAGCTATATGTGCTCAAATCATTCTCAATCGATTGCTCATCGCCGATGTCGACAAATATATTGCGAAAGATGCCGATGTGCGAATTGCTGTAAACCGGTGGCAACAGTCCGCATTGTGTCATATATTGCACCACGCTCACCGTCTTTAGGCACACCGACTTACCTCCGGCATTCGGACCTGAGATAATCAGGATGCGGCTCTTGGAGTCGAGACTTATATTGAGCGGTACCACCGATTTCCCTTGAGCTTTAAGCGTGAGATGTAGCAACGGGTGAATGGCGTGATACCACTCTATTTGTGGCTTCTTCTCAATTGTCGGCAGGCATCCGCCTATCTCTTGGGCGAAAAGGGCCTTTGCCCTGATAAAGTCGATAAGGCCAAGCGTGCGGTAGGACTCTATCATGTCGTCGATATGAGGACGCACGGTAGAGGTTACCATAAGCAGAATGCGCACTATCTCGCGGTGCATCTCACCCTCGAGCTCGCGTATTGCATTGTTGGCCTCTACTATCTCGGCAGGTTCTATGAATATTGTCTTTCCTGTGGCCGACTCATCGTGAACGATGCCCTTTATTTTTCGCTTGTTCATAGGTGCGACCGGAATCACCAAGCGCCCGTCGCGAATCGATGGAGCGGCGTCCTTCTCGATATAGCCCTCATTGCGCCCTGTGCTCAAGATGCGGCGTAGAATGCCGTTGATGCTCGACGTTGTAGATGCTATCTGTCTTTTGATGGCCAACAGCTCGGGTGTGGCATTGTCCTTGATATTGCCGAATTTGTCGAGCACGGCATCGATGGCGTCGATTATGTCGGGAAATGCGGTCATAGTCGATGCCACGTCGGTCAGTCGCGGATATTGCGGCGTCTCGCCGTCGTCGCTGTTGCTGCTCTTGAAGAATCGTGCGATGTCGGCGATTGTCGACAGGGAGCGTTTCAGGTTGAACAGTTCCAACTCGGTGAGGAATGATCCCTCGGCTCTCACCGTTTCAAGCTGCTGAGTAAGGTCGAAATAATGATTTAGCGGGAATTCCACGCCACTCTCTATTATGCTCAGGAACTCATTGGTCTGTTCGAGCATAGCGCACACCTTTCCATAGTCGGGCGAAAAAGCCATTTCGTCGCAACATTGCACGCCGAGCGCACATAGGCACTTGGCTTTTAGTAGATTCCTTATGGCTGCAAAATCAACCTTGTTCTCAAAATTCTTAGGATATATCATAATGCTGCAAAATTACGCATTTTTGGCGATTCATACATCAAATAACATAAAAAAGGAGAAATGAATCACCTCGCGGTATCCATTCCCCTTATAACATAAAAACTAAAAACAACCATTTCTACTAACTTAACAATAAAACGGTGAAGCATGTTTAATCAATATAAGCATATTTCTTTGATTACTGCCATTTCCTACCATTCCGCATGCAAAATTAGTGCATTATTACCGTGACAACACGGCAATAATGTCTCTAAATCCTGTAAATTTGTTCAGAAAGTGGTAGTTGGGGCGTAGTTTTTGCTCAGTGAATATCAACTCCGGCATTCTTGGCAAGGCCGATGAATTGGCGCAGTTCTGCCTGACCGTCGAAAACGGAGAATGGAATAGCAATAAACTTGAATTTTCCGTTGGCCAAAAGGAGAAGCAACTCCTCATTTGTGGTGGAGATGTGGCGTAGCCGTGTCCATTCCACAATTTCCACGTCTATGCCGGCATCATCGTCGTCGATGAATTGGAACTCTAGTCCATCCTCATCGGCTGTTATGCTTTTCCTTAGTATGGAATATCGGGCCTCAGAGGCAAGTCCATAGCTGAATAGAGCCAAGAACACCACCATAGGGCAAACTAAAAAAACATATATCAATGTGAGAAACACGAATCGCACATCGTTGAGGCACAATGAAACGCCTATCAGTGCTATGGCAGGCAATGCGTATGCCCACCATGTCTGCTTTATATATCTTCTCACAAGAATTGAAAAATATTTCCCGCTTGTTATGTTATGAGGTCTCAGTCTCATCCTATTTCATGAAAACAAAGTACACTGCAAGAATCAGACACACGAACGCCGCAAAATGATTCCATTGTAGCGACTCTCCCCTGAAAAACACCACGGTAAATACCGTGAACACAACTAATGTTATAGCCTCCTGCATGATTTTCAGCTGCATGAGAGTGAAAGGGCCTCCATTGCCCACGAAGCCTATTCTGTTGGCCGGTACTTGGAAGGAATACTCGGCCAAGGCTATGCCCCATGAAAAAAGAATCACACACCATAACGGCCAATTGGAGCTAATGCCCGATGACTGTAGTTTCAGATGTCCATACCATGCGAATGTCATGAAGATGTTGGATACGATGAGCATCCCTATCGTAAGTAAACTGTTGGTCCACATAAGTCACATAAAAATTTATAATAATTATTGGAGTTTTGATTTGGTTGATTTTGCTCTATTTTGTCGCTCGGCATATCCTTGCGCATAGCGCTGCTTGTTCTCGATGATGGCTATTTGGCTGTACCCTGTGTTATTGTCGTTGAATAGCAATTGCAGGTTAAGATAGTATTTGCCATTGCCGCGTGCTACGGAGAAGATCTCATGTTTCATTCTCACCACCTTGTCGCATAGTGGCGAGTGTCCGCCGGGCCCGGAGCCTCGAAGCTCATCGGCTACTCCGTTCTCGCCAAGCCAAGCCGCCCTTATCGACGAGCAAGGCGGGTAGCCGAGCCCTATCCACATCACCGTCAGCGATGGGTCCTCCCCCGCTGACACACCTTCAATCACCACTGTGGCCGTCGATGATCGACGTGGAATGAAGTCGAGGTCGATAATCCATTCTTTACCCGAATGAGTGAAATCGGTATCAATCATGCTGTTGTAGAATGTGCGTGATATTTTCTCGGTGAACACTGCCGGAGTGAAGTCGTTTCGCTCGATGTGGTCCTTGATAAGCGTCTTCAGATTCTGCTCGCGAATATAGCCATAGCCGTCGTCGCAACGTCCGCAATATGAATAGTTGGTGCGCGTAAGCACTCCGTCGGGAGCGTCTTTCAGGTCAAAGCGTTGGAAGTCGTGGTTGTTGACCTCGAAATATGCCCCGGAGCCATTGGCGTCGATAACGCCAAAGTTGGCTTCCACACCAAGAGGTTTGGGAAGTCCTCGCAGGAGGTTGGCAAAGTCGTCGACTGTGCGACACTGTCTCAGTGCGACAGTCATCACAAGGCCCTCCTTGTCCATTTCTTTCACATCGTCGTCCTTCAGATTGTAGGATGCAGTGTTCATAATGGCAAATCCCTGAGAATTGTAGCCCATCCAAGCCTCTTTGCATAGAGTGTCGCTGGCATTGTAGAGGGCCACATATTCAAAACAGCCTTTGGCGGCGCAAATACGCTCCACCTTGTTGTTCTCCTCGCCGGTGTCCCGGTGCTTCCATAGAAGCGGACGCCCGTGGGCAGTCTTCTCTCCCGATATTATTGCCGAGGTACATGCAATTGACTCACTTGCTGCAAGCATCAATGCAAGTATCAAGCCCGATTTTATAAATGCTTTCATCTTTCATTCACAAATTTCAATCAAAGATACAAATCTATTAGCGAATAACAAAATTTTTGTACCTTTGCAGTGGAAATCAAATTGCTTTTTCCACGTTTATATACTTTATTATGGATAAATATATTTTCTCAATAGATATTAAGGTTCGCGACTATGAGATCGATAGTGAGGGCATAGTGAACAATGCCAATTATCTGCACTATCTTGAGCATACGCGACATGAGTTTTGCGACATGGCGGGGTTCTCATTCAAGCGTATGCAGGAAGCCGGCATTGATCCTGTGCTTAACCGCATTGAGGTCGACTACAAGGTGCCCTTGCGTAGCGGCGACGTAATGGAGAGCAAGTTGTGGGTGGAGATGAAAGGCGTGCGGTTTATTTTCCATCAGGATATTTTCAAGAAGGAAACCGGGGAACTGTCGATTAGTGCGGTGGTGAGCTGTGTGTGCATAGAGAATGGCAAGCTGACACGAGGCGAGATGCTTGCCGACGCATTCAGCCAATTTTTGAGGTAGTAACTGATGCTATAATGAAATGGATGGCGTGCAGCTGAAATATAAGATTGCGTTTGCTTCGGTTCGTGGCATGGGTTACGATCTTGCGCAGCGCATTCTCGATATCGTGCCATCGGAGCAGATCTTCTTTGAGATGCGCGGTGATGAGCTTGCTGCGCTCTTGCAGGTGAAAAGCCGTATTACCGACAATGAGTATCGCAGCCAATTGCTTGTAAATGCCGAGAAGGAGATTGACTTCATCGACAAGAACAATTTGGGCGTGTGCTATTTTACCGACGAGGATTATCCGCTGCGTCTTGCCAACGCTCATGATGCTCCAATAATATTATATTATAAAGGAGATGTAGGGTGCCTGAATGCAGCTAAGTTGGTGAGTATTGTGGGCACAAGGCATGCAACGCCCTATGGAGTGCATTTTTGCGACACATTCGTGCGAGATATGGCCGATATGCTTGTCGACACGGTGGTGGTGAGCGGACTTGCCTATGGAATCGATATTGCAGCGCATCGGGCCGCACTGGCCAACAATATCCCTACTATAGCCGTTTTGGCTCACGGGCTGAACACTATATATCCCTCGCAGCATCGCGACGATGCCATAAGAATAATCAATGATGGTGGAATGCTTGTGACCGACTACACCTCCCGGCAAGTGATGACGAGGGCAAATTTCCTTGCCCGAAACCGCATTATAGCGGCATTGTCGGATTGCACGGTAGTCGTTGAGTCGGCCGAGAAGGGCGGTGCCATTGTAACGGCCGGAATAGCTGCGAGCTATAACCGTGATGTGTTTGCCGTTCCCGGAAAAGTGTCCGACATCTATTCGGCAGGATGCAATAACTTGATTAAGCGCAACACCGCATCGATGATAACAAATTGTGATGACATGATGCAGGCGATGAGATGGAATATGTTCGGTAATGAGAGTGTTGGAAGGCAAAAGAGTCTATTCCCGGAGCTCTCACCCGAGGAGCAGATTATTGTGGATTATCTGAGGTCACATTCCGACTCGCACATCAATGTGATTTGCTCGGCACTCCGACTTCCGATGTCGCAATTGCTGAGCCAATTAATCGATTTGGAGTTCAAGGGAGCGATTATGGCCTCTCCCGGCAACAGATATTCTGTCGCATTCTGATATTTGGACTGTTGCCGATGCCATATCCTATTTGCTTGTATATTATATGATTGCGTGGTGCCTGAATGGAATTAACGTAGTAAAAACGTAGTGACGAATTTGTGCTGATTCAAAAAAAGTAACTGTAACGTACTCCCTTTTTTCGGCAAATCTTCTTTTTATACTAATTTTGAGACGCATTTGATTGTTGACTCAATCGGGTGTGATGTTTTGTTGAGACTTAACCAAAAATGATTAATAACGATTACCTAAAAATGAAGAGAATTCCAATTTTTGTTTTGTTTGCGGTATTGCCGTTGATGGCATTTGCCAAGAATGACTGCCGCGTGAGCGCGAAAGAGTTGAACAGCAACACTAAGGAGCAGTTTATCGATGGACTTATGAGCCGGATGACCGTTGAGGAGAAAATCGGACAGTTGAACCTTCCCGGTCTCGGACACATTGATGGCGACATAAAGAAATGCGATATTGCCAATCGCATAAGAAACTCCGAAGTGGGCGGTTTCTTCAATTATTTTGATTTTGCTAACGTCAGGAAACTTCAGGAGGTCGCCGTGAGGGAGAGCCGATTGGGGATTCCATTGATAATAGGTGCCGACGTGTGTGAGGGATATAAGACCACATTCCCGGTGCCATTGGGCATGTCGAGCTCGTTCAAGCCCGAGAATATAGAGCGTGCGGCGCGTATCTCTGCCGAAGAAGCCTCTACTATTGGCGTTTGCTGGACTTATTCGCCTAATGTGGATATCTGCCGCGACGCACGTTGGGGGCGCTGTCGCGAGACTGCCGGTGAGGATGCGTTCCTGGGCTCGGCAATCGCACGGGCATGGGTGAAGGGTTATCAGGGCAATGACCTGAGCGCCGCGAACACTATTATGTCGTGTGTGAAGCATTTTGCGCTTTACGGTGCTGCCGAGGCCGGACGCGACTATAATCCGGTAGACATGAGCCGGGCTACCGCTTTGAATTACTTTATGCCTCCCTACAAAGCCGCTGTTGATGCCGGCGTGGGTAGCGTGATGTCGTCGTTCAATGAGTTTGAGGGTGTTCCTGCCACCGGAAATTCATGGCTGCTGAAAGATGTGCTGCGTGATGACTGGGGTTTCAAGGGTTTTGTAGTTTCCGACTATACTGCCATCAAGGAGATGGAGGCTCACGGAGTGGGCGGTACCACTCAAGTGACGCAACAAGCGCTGAAATGCGGCATCGATATGGATATGATAGCCGACTATTATCATGAGAATCTTATGGTACTTCTGAAGGATGGGACGATTTCAATGGCCGATATAGATTGTGCATGTCGTCGTATGCTTGAGGCAAAATATGATCTGGGGCTGTTTCATGATCCTTTCAAGTATATGGATGAGCAGAGGCGCGAGCGTGAGTTCTATAAGCCTGATTATTTGCTTGACGCACGCCGCATAGCCGCTGAATCGTATGTGCTCTTGAAAAATGAGGGCAACGTGCTGCCATTGCGCGATTGCGGGAAAATCGCTATTGTGGGTGCTCTTGCCGATGCTGAGGCCAATATGACTGGTACTTGGCGCGATGAGGCCGCCGATAGGACCCGTGGCCTTGATGAATGTCTGCGTGCCGTCATGGGTGATGGTGTGGAAATAGCATACTCGCGTGGATGTAACCTCGACGATGATGCTACTGTGGAGTATAATTTCTCCAACAGGGAGAAAAACCTGCGCCGTGACGGAGATAAAATGCTGATTGACGCTATGACGGTGGCTGCCAATGCCGATGTGGTGATTGTGGCAGTCGGTGAGTCTATCACTATGAGTAGTGAGGGCGCAAGCAAGGCAGTTTTGGAGCTTCCTGATACTCAGCATGACTTGCTTAGGGCTATGAAGGCCACAGGAAAGCCTATTGTGATGCTCGTGTTTGCGGGAAGGCCTCTGGCTATCGAGAAGGAGGCTGAACTGGCCGACGCTATTCTCTATGTGTGGGAAGGCGGCTGTGAGGCCGGTCCGGCTATGGCCGAAATCTTGTCGGGAAAGGTATCCCCTACTGCGAAGTTGCCTATGAGCATGCCTCGTGTGACCGGTCAATGTCCTATATACTATAATCATAAGAATACCGGACGTCCGATGGAGGGTGAGAAATGGTACAGATATGTGTCAAACTATATCGACGTGCCAAACTCTCCGCTTTATCCTTTTGGCTACGGATTAAGCTATACTACATTCAAATATGGTGATGTAGTGCTTGATGCCACTGAGATGTCGTCGACAGGCAAGATTAGTGCTTCGGTAGAGGTGGCGAATACGGGCGATATGGATGGTGAGGAGATTGTGCAATTGTATATTCACGATATGATTCGAAGCACCACCCCTCCTGTGAGGGAGCTGAAGGGATTCCGTCGTGTTTCGCTGAGGAAAGGTGAGAAAACTACCGTTTCCTTCTCTATTGACGTTGATCTGCTCAAATTCTATAACGCTGATTTGCAACTTGTCGCCGAGCCCGGCGAATTTGAGGTTATGATAGGAGGCAATAGCCGCGATGTGAAAATAGCCAAGTTTATATTGAGATAACGTTGTGTTTAGGTCGATTAAGGGACTGTGCTGTAGTGATTTTACAGCGAAGCCCCTTGTCTTTTTATTCATCAATGAGCAATGATGCGGGCTCTCTTGTGATGGCACATCCTTTGGAAAGCTCCTTGTGGGCGGCCAATGTCATTGTCGCCTTATCGAAGTCCTTGCCGATGGCAAGCAGGTTGGCCGCAAGCCGAAAAGCAAGATAGCGCAGCAGCTCGTTGTCGGATTGCGCATAGTCAAGGCATAGAGTATGAGCAAAATCGGTGTTGCGTAGCAACTTGTGGCATAGTATGTCGGCAACTTCAGTGTTCTCCACTGAGGCAATCCATTCTCGGGCCATATCGATTGTGAGGCTCTCAACAGGGAGAATCATAGGTGCGATAAGCCTACTTTCGCGTGTTCCGGAGTTTTTCCACAATTCGCAGGCAAGAGCCTTGTCCTTGCCTGCAAGTCGTGCTATGTCCATTATTTGGGGCAGATTCAGCCCGAAAATCACTGTGTGAGGGTCGCCGCCCTCTCTTAACCTGTCGGCAAGCATCCCATTGCGGTAGGTGAAGAATTGTTGCTTTATCTCTTTGAGTTCCATGCTTGTTGATTAATTGCTTGATTAATTGCGAAGTGCGCATTGGATTCAGCTCCTTTGCGCACTTCTGTTAATTAATATTATATTGTTGCTCTATGGATTACTTCGTGAGAGGAGAATAGTCTCTTGAGTATCTGAGCATCTGCTCGATATAGCCTTCACTATAGTCGATTCTCACGTCGGTAATTTTGCCGTTCTTGTCGGTTACGGCAGTATATACGGGATTCACGAAACCTTTGTATGGCGCAATGTTCAGCTTGGCGTAGCGCTCGAGAAGCTCATTGTGCATATTGGCATCGAATTTTACGCCATATTGCTCTACCAAATTCTTCCCGCTCTCATAGTCGCCTTCCGACTTTATACGCTGTACCTCGGCAAGCAGTTGTCCAAAAAGAGTGCGGAGTTTCTCGTAGTCGTTCACTTTCACGTATGTCTTTCCGTCGCGCTTTACAAACTCTATCACATTGTCGGCCTTTCCATTCTCGTATGCCCACTGCGCTATAATGTGGCGATTGCGCATGTGAGCCTCCTCAATGTCCTTTCCGGGCTCTATTCGGGTGAGCTGTGTCATAAGTCCGTTCATAACATATTTATAGTATTCGGCCTTATAGGTGTCGGGATTGCTGAAAATGCCAAGCTCGATGAGTTTAGGATCGGCAAGATAATAAAGGGCGAAAAGGTCGGCGCGTGTCTCCTCAAGTGTCGAGCCGTGCTCCTTCAGAGCGTCGGGATCTACTCCCGGTAGCAACTTTCCGGAGCCGTGGCCGAGACATTCGTGCAAATCTGTGTGGAGGTTGTCGGCAATCGAGAGATATTTTTTCATCAGTTCCACCTCATAGCCTGAGAAGGCGAACTCCTCATTGAGTCCATTGCCTTCTGCCGCCTTGCTATATGCGTCGGTAATATTCTCCAATGTGACCGATTTCGACCCGTGGGCAGCGCGTATCCAGTTGGCATTGGGCAGGTTGATGCCTATGGGTGTTGCAGGATAGCAGTCGCCGGCAAGAATGGCGGCTGTGATGACTTTAGCCGATACACCTTTCACTTTGTCCTTTTTGAAACGGGCGTCGACAGGTGAGTTGTCCTCAAACCATTGTGCATTCTCGCTGATAATTTGGGTGCGAATCGATGATTGCTTGTTCTTGAAGTTCACAAGGCTCTCCCATGATCCGGTCATTCCCATCGGGTCGCCATACGACTCGATGAATCCGTTCACGAAATCTACGTCGCTTTTTGTCTCCTCAGCCCAGAGGATTGAGTAATCGTCGAAAGTCTTCAGGTCGCCGGTGACGTAGAATTCTATCAACTTTTCGATGTAAGCCTTCATCTGTGCGTTTTCGGCCACATTGGCGGCCTTCTTTAGCCAGAATACTATTTTCTCTATTGCCGGCGAGTAAAGTCCGCCTACCTTGTACACCTGCTCAGCGACTTGTCCGTTCACTTTCACCAAGCGTGCGTTAAGTCCATAGGAAACCGGGGTCGGGTCGTTTGGGTCTTTAAGTTTGTTGTAGAAGTCCTCGACCTCTTTCTGTGTAACGCCTTCGTAGAGGTTGTTGGCTGATGTCAGTATCAGGTCTACTCCGTCGGCCTGGTTGACTCGCTTAGCCATTACGGTCGGGTCGAAAATAACCGCATCTATCGTCTTCAGGAATGCGTCGACACTTTGTCCCTTGCCGAGAGGCAGATTCTTCTTGCTTACTTTTCTCACTTGCTCGTCGAAGAACTTTTGACTGAACTCTGGTGTGAATTTGTCCATCGAATAGTGATGGTGAATGCCGTTGGCAAACCACACCTGCTTCAGATATTTCTCTAATGCCTTGAACTCAGTGGAATTTTTGTCGCCTTTGAAATTGGTATATACGTTCTCAAGCGTTATTCTTATGGCAAGGTTGTATTTGCCATTCTGGTCGAAAAGGATGTCGCGTCCTTGCAGGGCGGCCTCGTTCAGATAATAGATGAGTTCCTTCTGACGAAGACTCAAATCCTCAAATCCCGGAACTTGATAGCGAAGGACCTCAATGTCGGCAAAATGGTCGACATTGTAGTTGAAATCATCTGCTGTTGCCATAAAATTGGTTGTTGCCAATGCTAATGCTGTGGCTGAAATTAGAAATCTGTTCATATTTTATGTCTCAAAAAATTATTCGTCGTTATTCCACATATAAGACTAACCCTTTAAGATACTCTCCTTCAGGGTGATAGATGTTGATTGGATGGTCGGCGGGTTGGGTGAGCTGATGTAGTATCCTCACCTTGCGTCGGGCTGAGGCTGCCGCACTGAACACTGCCAACCGGAATTGCTCTTTCGACACTGCCTGTGAGCATGAGAAGGTGAACAGCACGCCACCTTTGGCTATTTTCTCGAATGCGCGTGCATTGAGCTTGCGATAGCCGATGAGGGCATTCTTGAGCGCACTTTTGTGCTTGGCAAATGCCGGTGGGTCGAGGATTATCAGATCATAGTCGTCGTGGCCGATGCCTGCGAGAAACTTGAAAGCGTCTTCGGCAAATGCCTTGTGTCTGGAATCGTCGCCAAAGTTGAGCTCAACGTTGCTGTTGGTTAATTGAATGGCTTTCTCGGAGCTGTCGACCGAGTGTACGAGTTTTGCTCCGCCTCGCATGGCGTAGAATGAGAATCCACCGGTGTAGCAAAACATATTGAGCACTTTCCTCCCCGAAGCATATCGCTCAAGCAGGCTGCGATTGTCGCGCTGGTCGACGAAAAAACCTGTCTTTTGGCCTTTTAGCCAATCGACGTGGAATTTGAGCCCGTTCTCAGTGGCGATATTTGTGTCGTATTCACCCACGATATAGCCATTTTGCGCGTCGAGCTGTGCCTTATAGGGAAGCGTGGTCTCTGATTTGTAGTACACGTTACGCACCACATTGCCGGGCAGTCGTGTCAGTGCGGCGGCTATGGTGTTGCGGGCAAAATGCATTCCGGGAGAATGTGCCTGCAAAACGGCCGTAGTACCATATATGTCAACTACAAGGCCCGGTAGGAAATCGCCTTCGCCATGAACCAGTCTGAATGCATTGTTGTCGCTGCGTAGCAGGTCGAGACTCTTTCTCACCTCAAGGGCTGCATAAAGTCGCTCGAAATAGAAGTCATCGTCGATTGCCCTGTCGCCCCATGTGAGTATGCGCACTGCTATGCTTCCTATTTGGAAATGTCCGTTGCCAATCAGTTTCCCCTCGTGAGAGTAGACTGATACTGCATCACCCTCTTCGATGCTCTCGTCCATTCTATCTATGGCTCCAGAGAACACCCAGGGATGAAATCTCATGAGCGACTCTTCCTTGCCTCTGCGTAATATTACTTTTTTGTACTCCATGTCTTGTAGGGTGTGTCGGTTTATTTGAAGAAGAAGCGGTAAATGTCGTTGCCGTTGGCAAAGAGCAGAAGGGCAAATAGGAATGCCATTCCTGCCATTTGCGCATATTCGAGGAATTTCTCACTTGGCTGACGTCGTGTGATAATCTCATAGAGGAGGAACAGGACATGTCCGCCGTCGAGTGCCGGAATGGGAAGATTGTTCATGAATGCGAGGATTACCGACAGGAATGCCGTTATCGACCAGAATTGTTCCCAATTCCATGTTTCGGGGAAGATGTTCCCTATGGCTCCGAAGCCGCCGAGATTCTTTGCTCCCTCGGAGGTGAACACGTATTTCATTTGGCTGACGTAGCTCGTGAGCTTCTCCACGCCGAGCTCTATACCTCGCGGAATCGATGCAAGAATGGAGTAGTCGTGCGTGATGGTGGCGTAGATGTCGGTGAGCGGAGTCAGCATGATGCCTATTTTGCCCGCGCCATCCACCTCAACGCTCGATTCGGCGTGTGTGCCATTGCGCATATACCCTATTCTCACGTTTTTACCTGCATTCTTATCAAGCTCTGCTTTAAATATGTCGAATGTAAGTGTCGGCACATCGTTTATGCTCACAATGCTGTCGTGCTTGGAGAGGCCTGCCTTTGCTGCTCCCATTCCGGGTTGGATGTCCGATACGACTACCGGCAGCCTGTAGGCCATGAACATGGTACCCTCCTCTGCCTCCTTATTGGCGGTGAAGATAAAACCGTCGGGTATGTTGATGCTCACGGTGTCCTTTTTGTTGCGAAGCACGGTCACCACTTTTGAGTCGAGCATCTTCATAAGCTCGTCGCCATTGTACGACTCGAGTTCCTTGCCATCGGCAAGCAGGGGGATGTCGCCATCGATGAAACCGATTTTGTGGGCTGATTCGCAATACATCATGCCCTCAGTGGCATTGCGGAATGGAATGTACTTCTCTCCCCACGTGTAGATAATGCCCGCATAAATCACAATGGCAAGAATGAAATTGAACAGCACGCCGCCAATCATGATGAGAAGTCGCTGCCAGGCTGGCTTTGAGCGGAATTCCCATGGCTTTGCGGGCTGTTTCATCTGCTCCTTATCCATCGACTCGTCAATCATACCCGCGATTTTGCAATATCCGCCAAGTGGCAACCATCCGATTCCATACTCTGTGTCGCGCCACGTCATCTTCTCCTCCTCACCCTCTTTGGGAGCCTTTTTCTTGGGCTTATATTTGTATATGGTGAACCAGGGATTGAAAAAAAGATAGAATTTCTCTACTTTCACGTTAAAAATTCGTGAAAACAGATAGTGTCCGAACTCATGTATCAGTACGAGTAAGGCAAATGCGGCGATAAGTTGCAATGCCTTCATCAAAAATGTCTCCATTTACTTAATATGAATTATGTTTTTATAAATTGTTTTGCGCATATTCGCGTGTTAACCTGTTTGTTGTCACATAGTCGTCGTATGTCGGCTTTGGAATGTATTCGGCATGTTCTATGGCGTTCTCGGCTATGCGAGGAATATCCCTAAATCCGATTTGGTCGTTGAGAAATGCCGCTACGGCTATCTCATTGGCTGCATTGAGCACGCACGGGATGTTTCCTCCACGGCGAATGGCCTCGTAGGCTATGCCAAGCATCGGGAATTTCTCAAAGTCGGGATGCTCGAAAGTCAGGTTGGCGTAATCCTCGACTCTGAGCTTCCGGCAGTCGGATTTCAGTCTTCGGTCGGGCAGGCCGAGCGCATAGCGGATGGGCAGGTGCATGTCGGGCAACCCAAGTTGGGCTTTCACCGAGCCGTCGACAAATTCAACCATCGAGTGGACTATCGATTGAGGGTGTACCACAACCTCTATTCTATCGGCATCGACTCCAAAGAGCCATTTAGCTTCCATAACCTCAAATCCCTTGTTCATCATTGATGCCGAGTCGATTGTTATTTTGGCTCCCATGCTCCAATTTGGATGACGCAAAGCGTCGGTTTTCGTTACTTTTGCCAAGTCCTCCTTGTCCCATGTGCGGAATGGACCGCCAGATGCGGTGAGTATCAGCTTGTTGACGGCACTATGGCTCTCCCCTACTATGCATTGATATATTGCCCCATGCTCTGAGTCGACGGGAAAAAGGCGCGATGGCGACGATTTAAGAAGCTCGGTAATAAGCTCTCCGGCCACTACTAATGTCTCCTTGTTGGCGAGTGCTATATCCTTTCCTGCCTTTATGGCTCGAATGGTGGGTTCCAGCCCGCTGTAGCCAACCATCGCAGTAACTACGACGTCGATCTCATCGGCTGTGACTGCATCGGCAATAGCTTCGCTGCCACAGCCTACTGTGATGCCGGTACCTGCCAAAGCGTCTTTCAGCTTTTGGTAGAAACGGCTGTCGGAGATTATCGCATGTTTTGGGGAGTATTTTAATGCCTGCTCGATAAGTAAGTCGACACTTGTATTGGCGGTCAAAAGATAAGGTGCGAACAAATCGGGATATTCCGATAAAATATCCAAAGTCTGCCTCCCGATTGAGCCTGTGCTGCCTAATATGGCAATCTGTTTCTTATTATCCACCGGTTGATGTTTTTTCTGAATTCTTTTGTAATAATAATTATATCAAGCTATTAGTGCCAATGCACATTAAGCGTAATGTCAATAGGCACCTTGTTGAGTATATATCAAATTACAAATTTACAAGATTATTCCCATTTATGGCTATTATGTGATAAAAATTTGATTTATTTAGCACTTGTTGTGCCGTGTGTTGTGCCGTGGAAGCTCTATCGTCGGCATATCCACGACTCCGCAAACTCCTGACGTATCTCTTTCTGAATGTCAAGCAGCGTCTCATAGCTGTCGTCGGTAGCGGCATATACTCGATAGCGGCTGTCGGCCTTGTAGATTCTAAGCTCGATGCCCTTGTGGTAGCTGACGAATTTCTCAGCCTCTCTCATTGAGCTTCCCGAAGCTACGATGAGGCAGAATCGCCCGTCGTTAAAGCGTGATGCTGCCGACTCGCCTATAACGCCTGTCGGGGCTGTATCGGATGTGTCTTCATGCCTCTCAGGTTTTACTGCAAATGCCGAATCTTGCCCGCTTTCCTCCTGTCGCTCATTATGCAGCGACACGCAATCGGAGCTCTTAATCTTAAAGGAGTCGTTAAGCCCTGCATAGTCGGGGGTGGTGTTTACCGATAAGGGTGTAGTAAGCACGAATGTGAGGATAAACAGCACTATAACTGATGCTGCAATGCGCATAAACTCCTTGTTGATGCGCGGCAACCATCTCACATTGTCGGCCTCGGCACTATCGAGCGGCTCATTTGCCTCTGCGGTCTCTGCGGTTTCCATTCTCTCGGCCGAAATCTCGCTTAGCGACTTCATTCTGAATGGCTGTAGCCCGAATAATCCACTTGCCGATGATTGCTGCTCAAATGGCGAGAACTGCAATCCGCCGTCCTCGTTCTTGCTAAATAGCCCTATGCGGCCTATTGCGAGCTCGCCACTCACTTCCACTTGACGCCTGAATGCCATAACGGCACTCTTTATCTCGTCGGTGGCTGCGCTATATGAGCATTTATTTTGGCGCATAATTGAGTTCTCAAGCATTCCATCACTGAATGTCAGGGCGCCATTGAATCCATAGCGACGCATCGGGGGCACAAATCTATGCTCCTCCCGTAGTGCCGAAGTGCGCTGAGCGATGAATGCTCCCCATCCGGGAAGAATCACGCAATCATGCTCGCGCAGCAAGTATTCAATGTGGTCAACTATGGAATTCATACCACAAATATAGTGAAAAAATGTCACACGGGCAAGTTTGTGAATCTGAAAAATCTATTGTTGCAGAAACTTTTTTATCTCATCCTTGCCAATACCATATTTCTCAGCCATTTCCAAATCTTGCCTTAATGCCATCTCGTCGTATCTCAATTTGTCCAAACGTGCTTTGAGCATATATAAAGCTCCGTTCTGGCTGTTGATCTCAAGTGCTGTGCGTATGTCTTTCTCGGCGTTGTTGAGCTGTTTCATTGCCAAGTAGCACTCGGCCCGGTTTATATAGGCGTCGATGGTTGGACGCGCTTTGATTATCTTGCTGAAGCCATCGACGGCCTGCGAATGGTTGCCCTTCACCATGTCGAGGACGGCATATCCATTGATGGCATAGAATGATTTTGGACTTATTGCCTTGATGCGGCTCAAATCGTCCTCACATGTTCCGAGCTTTTTCTTGCCCATTGCAATCATGGCATGGTTGTAAAGCGACTCAAGGTCCTTGTTGTCGAGCGATATAACCTTTTCGTAGTCGCGGTAAGCAAGGTCCACGCTGTCGATTTCAAGATAGAGCGAGGCGCGGTTTTTTAGCAATGTGACGGCATTGGGCGTCATATATAGCGCTATTGAGTAGTTTCTCACGGCGTCGGCTGTTTTCCCGAGGTAGCGCTGTATTGTAGCGAGATTGGAGAGTAGCAATGAGTTGTTGCTATTGTCGGGTTCTGATTCCAATGCCTTTTTGGTGAAAAACTCAGCTTTTTCCCAATCGTGTGAGCCTATATAGTGTTCCGCCGAATCGACAAAGGCATAATACGTCTGGGCATTCCCGGCAACGCAGGTGATGTATAATGCACACAATAGAAAAAATCTTCTCATAATGTAAAAAAACAAAAATCACGCACAAAAGTAGCTACAATTCGTCGGTTTTCGTTGCACCATTCTTGATATTTAGCTAATTTTGTGTTTTATTATTTGGATAATGAAGATATGAGGCTGCTTTTGAGATTATTTTTAGCAATTGCGCTTGTGGCTGTGTCGGCATCCTGCGGGAAGAGTGACGAGCCTGAGCCAACACCCGCTCCAAATTGTCGGCGCACCATATTGGTGTATATGGTGGCCACAAATTCTTTGGGGTCCTATGGATACGACAAGCTCGACATTGCCGAGATGAAGGAGGCAATGAGCGAGTATGCCGACGGCGATTGCCGCCTGCTTGTGTACCGTACGGTATACAACGATTCCCCTAAGCTGTTT
>JBJEKJ010000115.1:0-4894 GCA_051878575.1 Muribaculaceae bacterium
AGGAACGCAGTTTTAGCATTTTTTTATGTGGTTGCAAGCAGCCAAATTTTTCCACAAAAGTTAATAATAAATAGTTATCTACGTTTTGTCCGGCAAAGTTACCACACTGTCGCCGAATATGCAAGCATTCAGTGTTAAAATTACATTATCCCGATGAATCCCGATGAATGTCGGTGGGGGATATGACATTATGGCGTGCGAACAATTTTGGTATGAAAATTGTTACGTTTTATAGTGAAATACAGGCAAAAAAGGAATCTTGCGCAAAATTGCGGAATTTTTTCTTTAATTATGCTGTTGTGTATTGAAAAATTCACTAAATTTGCACAGCTTTTCAAGTGAAGCAATACAAAGTAAAACAATTCATTAATTTCTTATACAATAATTTGAAAATGGCAAAGATTGATTTAACTAAGTATGGCATTCAGGGCACTCCTGAAATCGTTTACAACCCATCTTACGAGCAGCTTTTCATTGATGAGACAAATCCTGAGCTCACCGGCTACGAGAAGGGTCAAGTTACTGAACTTGGTGCCGTAAACGTGATGACAGGTATCTACACCGGCCGTTCGCCTAAGGACAAATTCATCGTTAAGGACGCTACGAGCAAAGACACCGTGTGGTGGACTACCGACGAGTACAAGAACGACAACAAGCCCGTCACTGAGGAAACTTGGAAGGCTTTGAAGGACCTCGCCGTCAAGGAGCTGTCGAACAAGAAGCTCTATGTGGTCGATGGTTTCTGCGGTGCCAACCGTGCTACTTGCCTTCGCGTGCGCTTCATCGTAGAGGTTGCCTGGCAGGCTCACTTCGTTAAGAACATGTTCATCCGTCCTACTGACGAGGAGCTGGAGAACTTCGAGCCCGACTTTATCGTCTACAACGCCTCGAAAGCCAAAGTTGAGAACTACAAGGAGCTCGGCCTCAACTCCGAGACTGCCGTTGTGTTCAACCTCACCTCGAAGGAGCAGGTTATCATCAACACTTGGTATGGCGGCGAGATGAAGAAGGGTATGTTCTCTATGATGAACTACTTCAAGCCTCTTGAGGGCATCGCTTCGATGCACTGCTCGGCCAACACCAACGAAAAGGGTGAGACCGCTATCTTCTTCGGCCTTTCAGGCACAGGAAAGACTACTCTTTCAACCGACCCGAAGCGTATGCTTATCGGCGACGACGAGCACGGATGGGACGACGAGGGCGTGTTCAACTATGAGGGTGGATGCTATGCAAAGGTTATCAAGCTCGATAAGGAAAGCGAGCCCGATATCTACAACGCCATCAAGCGCGACGCTCTTCTTGAGAACGTGACCGTGGACGAGAACGGCAAAATCGACTTCGATGACAAGAGCGTGACCGAGAACACTCGCGTTTCCTACCCGATCTATCACATCAACAATATCGTCAAGCCTATCTCGAAGGCTCCAGCCGCTAAGAACGTAATCTTCTTGTCGGCCGACGCATTCGGTGTTCTTCCTCCGGTATCTATCCTGAACCCTGAGCAGACCAAGTATTACTTCCTCTCGGGATTCACCGCCAAGTTGGCAGGTACTGAGCGTGGCATCACCGAGCCTACTCCTACTTTCTCGGCTTGCTTCGGTGCCGCATTCCTTGAGCTGCACCCCACAAAATACGCTGAGGAGCTCGTCAAGAGAATGGAGAAATCGGGCGCAAAGGCCTACTTGGTCAACACCGGATGGAACGGAACAGGCAAGCGCATCTCAATCAAGGATACTCGCGGCATCATCGACGCTATCCTCGACGGCGCTATCAAGACTGCTCCCACCAAGACTATTCCTTACTTCAACTTCGAGGTTCCGACTGAGCTTCCCGGAGTCGACACCAACATCCTCGACCCGCGCGACACCTACGCCAACGCTGAGGAGTGGAACACTAAGGCACAAGACTTGGCACAGCGCTTCATCAAGAACTTCACCAAGTACACTACCAACGAGGCAGGCAAGGCTCTCGTAGCAGCCGGCCCGCAGCTCTAATCTGCCGAAAGCTATTGCATAGAACAAGGAATTGAAGATTCCAATATAATCAAAGGCTCGCCGCATAACAGCAGCGAGCCTTTATTGTGGTTGATTGCCGGGCTGTTCTCATTCCACAGTCACCGACTTCGCAAGATTGCGTGGCATATCCACATTGCACCCTTTCTTTATGGCAATGTGATAAGCCAATAGTTGCAAAGGCAGCGACACGATAATCGGCGAGAGGCATTCGGCCACTTTCGGTATTTCAAGAGTGTGGTCGGCAATCTGAGCTATCGCCTTGTCGCCTTTAGTCACAATGGCTATCACCGAGCCACCGCGAGCTTTTACCTGCTGAATATTTGAGATAATCTTGTCGTGCAAGTCATCGTCGGGGGCAATAACCACCGTGGGAAGCTCGTGGTCGACAAGAGCAATGGGGCCATGCTTCATCTCAGCCGCAGGATACCCCTCGGCGTGGATATAGGAAATCTCCTTGAGCTTCAGAGCGCCCTCCAATGCCGATGGATAGTTATATCCTCTCCCGAGATACAGGAAATTATGCACATAGGTGTAGGTGCTCGACAGATTCTCTATGGCACTGTTCAGCTTCAGGGTTTCTTTAATTAGAGAAGGCAATTCTTCGATAGCCTTGGTGAGCCGTCCCACGGTGCCGGGGTCGATAGTGTGGCGTATCTGACCTATCGCCAAGGCAAGCATAGCCAGCACGGTGACCTGTCCGGTGAAAGCCTTAGTCGAAGCAACGCCTATTTCGGGACCAACGTGTATATATGTGCCCGAGTCGGTGGCCCGTGCTATCGATGAGCCCACAGCATTGCAAATGCCATAGACGAAAGCTCCCATTTCCTTTGCCAAGTTGATAGCGGCAAGCGTGTCGGCAGTTTCGCCCGATTGCGATATGGCAATTACGATGTCGCGCGGCGTAATCACCGGATTTGAATATCTGAACTCGCTTGCATATTCCACGCTCACCGGCACACGGGCAATATCCTGGATAAGCCGTTTCCCTATCAGTCCGGCATGCCACGAAGTGCCGCAAGCCACTATTATTATTCTCTCGGCGTCGACAAACTTCAAGCGGTTGAGGTTCACCCCCGACAGCTCGATGCGCTTATTCACCACCCTGCCACGAATGCTGTCTTCAATCGTCGAAGGCTGCTCGAAAATCTCTTTCAGCATAAAGTGAGGGTATCCGCCTTTCTCAAGCTGCGATACCGAAAGTTTCAGCGTCTGAATATCGATATTCGACGGCTCATTGTCGGTGGTAATCACCCGCAGTGGCTCATCTTTCTTGATGATTGCTATCTCATCATCGTTGAGATACACCACCTTGTCGGTGTAATCGATTATCGGAGTGGCATCGGAGGCTAAGTAGGTGGCATCGGAGCCAATACCAATCACCAAAGGCGAGCTTTTGCGCGCGGCAATGATTGTGTCGGGGGTATTGCGGTCGACCACGGCTATGGCATAGGCGCCTATTACTTGTCCGAGGGCCTCGGTCACCGCCTCGACCAGCGTGCAGCTGTTGCTTTGCTTTATATACTGAATAAGCTGCACGAGCACTTCGGTGTCGGTTTCGCTCTTGAACTCGCAGCCATGCTTGATTAATGCACGTTTCAGCACATTGTAGTTCTCAATAGTGCCATTGTGCACAATTGCAAGATTCCCGTCGGCACTTAAATGAGGGTGAGCGTTAATGTCGTTAGGCTCGCCGTGCGTAGCCCAGCGAGTGTGAGCAATACCTATCGTGCCACTCACATCTTTCGATTGGCAGAAAGCCTCCAAATCTGAGACCTTGCCTCTCGACTTGCATAATTTCAGTTGATTATCGGCATCGATGATAGCCACTCCCGCACTGTCGTAACCGCGATACTCAAGGCGGTGAAGACCTTTAATCAATATAGGGAAACACTGCGAATTTCCTATATATCCTACTATTCCACACATAAAAATATATACTTGTTTTTATTTATTAAATAAATTATTTTTAGTCTTAATTTCTCTTGCAACAACTCCATTCCACCTGCATGCCGCCATAATGACACCCGGCTTTCAGCCGATGGGCAAGATTTAGCCTCCTGTGCCTCGCAACTCACACATCGGGCATCACTTGCGGAAAACAACGGCGCAAAGATAGCAATAAAATCAATTGTGAGCATCACATTCGGTAGAAAAAAATAAGCAAAGCCCGCGATTTCGGGGTGAATTCCGGTGAATCATGGCGATTAGCGTTTTGGCAGTGTGTGAGGTAGAGTGGCTTTGCAATGTTTTGTCGATTGAGAAAAAATAGCTAATTTTGTAAACTAAAGATAAGAAAATTTATATATAAAAAGTTATTTGTAACAGCGTTTACATTTATTCGGATGTCCTGAAAACCTGAGAAATTTTCGCGTGATTGAAAAAGCCGAATAAGTCGAGTAAATGTCTGCGTCGATTTGGCGTAGGCGGACTTATCTGTTTTTCAAGGCAGTCTCAGGGCCTCAGGACAAAGATAAGCGGCCTACGCTTTCGTTTGTTCTGAGGCCTAAACTGCTGCGATACAGATAATAGCTTACGTCAAATCTTTATGTGTGTGTCATGAGTGAGGAGAATGCAAACGTGCTAAGCAGGGATATTATCTCAGAGTTGCATATCGGCCAAATAATCGAAAAGGAGCTGCGCAGGCAGCGACGCTCGGTGGCTTCAGCAACAGGTTTTGCACAATTTGCCAATAGCAGCGCAAGTAGCACAAGCAGCGAGGTTAAAAGAAGCTACGATCGATTTGGCATCTCCTACAATTCCTACGGCTCATAACAATTATAGATATTAATTGAGAATCAACTCAATAGGGAGGGAGACGCTGAGATAGCCTCTCCCTCCTATTTTTGATGCCCGATGCGCTGGAAATGGCCGCAAACGTG
>JBJEKJ010000116.1:0-4851 GCA_051878575.1 Muribaculaceae bacterium
TGATTGAATTTCTTATTGTGTCTCATCGTTTATTACTCTTTATCTAATTTATACTTTGAAATATCCATCCCGAATGAAAGATTCAGGTTAGCAAGCAACTCGTCGAGCTCGGTGAGCGACTTCTTTCCGAAGTTGCGGAACTTCAACAAGTCGGTTTTGTTGAACACCACTAACTCGCCAAGTGTCTCCACCTCGGCCGACTTCAGGCAGTTGAGGGCACGAACCGAAAGGTCCATATCCACCAACTTTGTCTTCAGCAACTGACGCATGTGAAGCACTTCCTCATCGAATTCCTCATTGCCCTCGGTCTCAGTGGTCTCTAGGGCTATCTTCTCGTCGGAGAAGAGCATGAAGTGATGAATGAGAATCTTGGCAGCCTCCTTCAGCGCATCCTTTGGCAGGATTGAGCCGTCGGTGGTGATTTCAAGTATAAGTTTCTCGTAGTCAGTCTTTTGTTCTACACGATAATTCTCGATAGCGTACTTGACATTAACAATTGGAGTGTAAATCGAGTCGATAGCAATCACATCGACTGCATCGTTGGGATTCTGATTCTCCTCAGCGGGCACATAACCGCGACCCTTATTGATGGTGAACTCCATCTGGAATCCTGCATTAGAATCCAAGTGGCAGATTACCAAGTCGGGGTTCAGCACCTCAAATCCGGTCAATACCTTGCTAATGTCACTGGCTCTAAACACATCCTGACCCGAAACCTTCACTGTGGCCTTCTCTGACTCGGTGTCCTCAACAACCTGCTTCAGGCGCACCTTCTTCAAGTTGAGGATAATGTTAGTAACATCCTCCTTTACGCCCGGAATTGTTGCGAATTCGTGTTGCACGCCATCGATTCTTATCGAAGATATAGCAAAACCTTCGAGAGAGGAGAGCAGGATGCGGCGCAACGCGTTGCCTATTGTCACGCCATAGCCCGGCTCCAACGGACGGAACTCGAACTTGCCGAAGAAGTTATCGGCCTCCAACATTAATACTTTGTCGGGTTTTTGAAATGCTAAAATAGCCATGTAACGTTATCTTTAATTATTGTTTAGAATACAACTCTACAATCAACTGTTCCTTGATGTTTTCAGGAATATCCTCGCGCTGTGGCAAGTGGAGCATCTTTCCGCCTTGTACGCTCTCGTCCCACTCAATCCAGGGATACTTGCTGTGGTTGAAGCCTGCAAGTGCGTCGGCAATTACCTCAAGTGACTTCGACTTCTCGCGCACAGCCACTACCTCGCCCGGCTGAACCGAGTAGGAAGGGATGTTGACCACGCCGCCATTCACTGTGATGTGACGATGAAGCACGAGCTGACGTGCCGCAGCGCGTGTGGGCGCGATACCCAAGCGATAAACGATGTTGTCGAGACGCGACTCAAGCAATTGGAGCAACACCTCACCCTTTACGCCCTTCGTGCGTGTAGCCTTGTCGAAGAGGTTGCGGAATTGCTTCTCAAGCACTCCGTAGGTGAACTTTGCCTTTTGCTTCTCGCGCAACTGTGTGCCATACTCAGAGAGTTTTCTTCTCTTGTTCACACCATGCTGACCCGGCGGATAGTTCTTCTTTGCCAGAACTTTATCGTCGCCGAATATTGGCTCGCCAAATTTGCGGGCGATTTTTGTCTTTGGTCCAGTATATCTAGCCATTTTCTTTTTTACTTTTTTATTAAAGTTCTTTCAAGCACTTCTTAGTGCAGCCGCGATTGCAGAGAGGTCAGAAAACTAATAAATGCAATCCATTCACATCAGAAGTGTCTTGTTCGTTTTAATTGTTGGGAAGATTCAGTTGTATCAAATAAATGCGTGATTAAACTCTTCTTCTCTTTGGAGGACGGCATCCGTTGTGAGGAAGCGGAGTGACGTCGATGATCTCGGTCACCTCTATGCCTGCACCGTGAACGGTACGGATTGCTGACTCACGTCCGTTGCCCGGACCTTTCACATAGGCTTTCACCTTTCTCAGTCCAAGGTCGAATGCAACCTTGGCGCAATCCTGTGCTGCCATCTGAGCTGCGTAGGGAGTGTTCTTCTTCGAACCACGGAAGCCCATCTTGCCTGCGCTCGACCACGAGATAACTTGACCCTCGCTGTTGGCTAAGCACACGATAATGTTGTTGAAAGAAGAATGTACATGGAGTTGGCCTGTTGCGTCAACCTTAACGTTTCTCTTCTTTGCTGCGACTGTCTTTTTTGCCATACTTTAATATTATTTAGTAGCTTTCTTTTTGTTAGCGACTGTTTTCTTCTTACCCTTGCGTGTGCGGGCATTGTTCTTAGTGCTTTGGCCACGAACCGGAAGACCGATACGGTGACGGATGCCACGATAGCAACCGATATCCATCAGACGCTTGATGTTGAGCTGGATCTCGCTGCGAAGGTCACCCTCCACCTTATAGTCTGCGCCAATCACTTCACGGACTTTTGCTGCCTGAGCATCTGTCCAGTCCTTCACTTTGATATTCTTGTCGACACCAGCTTTCTCAAGAATCGTGTTTGCAGCGCTGCGTCCGATACCAAAAATGTATGTCAAGGCAATTTCGCCTCTTTTATTTTGTGGCAAGTCTACACCAACTATTCTTACTGCCATAATTAATTACTATGATTTTATTGCAAGAATAAAAATTATCCTTGACGTTGTTTATACTTAGGGTTTTTCTTATTTATTACATATAAGCGTCCTTTGCGTCTTACGATTTTGCATTCAGGGGTACGCTTCTTTACTGAGGCTTTTACTTTCATATTTTTATCTTTTTATTTGTATCTAAAAGCAATTCTTCCTTTGGATAGATCGTAGGGCGACATCTCTACCTTCACCTTGTCGCCGGGCAGAATCTTGATGTAGTGCATGCGCATCTTGCCCGAGATGTGGGCCGTGATCTCATGACCGTTCTCCAACTCCACGCGGAACATGGCATTCGACAATGCCTCCACGATTACTCCATCTTGTTCGATAGCTGTCTGTTTAGCCATATAATTGGTTTTTAAATTGATTTATCGCCAAGTACTTCCTCAACGTAAGCAAACGAGGAGAGAATATCGGGCTTGCCGTGATGTATCGCAATCGTGTGCTCGAAGTGAGCCGACGGCTTGCGGTCCTTTGTGCGGCAGGTCCATCCGTCGCGCTCGATGACGATGTTCTTGCTTCCCATGTTGATCATGGGCTCTATCGCAATCACCATGCCATTCTTGATGAGCGGGCCGGTGCCCTTCCTTCCATAGTTGGGGACGTCGGGGTCCTCATGCAGGTGCTTGCCTACTCCGTGTCCGCAGAGCTCGCGCACTACGCTATAGCCCCGCTTCTCGCAGTATTCCTGCACCGCGTGCCCGATGTCGCCAATGCGGTTGCCCTCCACGGCTTTCTCGATGCCGACGTAGAGCGACTCCTTGGTGGTGCGAAGAAGGTCCTTGACCTCCTCGGCCACCTCGCCCACACAGAAGGTGTAGGTAGAGTCGCCATTGAAGCCGTCTTTCACGGCTCCGCAGTCGACCGATACTATATCACCTTCGCGGAGAGCATAGTTGGAGGGGATACCATGTACCACGTTCTCGTTGACAGATACACATAACGTGCCCGGGAAACCGCCGTAGCCCTTGAACCCCGGCACTGCGCCTTGCGAGCGGATATACTCCTCGGCCACGGCGTCGAGCTTGAGGGTCGTCACTCCGGGTGCTATCACCTTGGCGACCTCGGCCAGCGTGCGCGCTACCACCAAGTTGGCTTGGCGCAGCAGCTCTATTTCCTCATCAGTCTTAAGATAAATCATCTTATTAACGTTCCTCCTATATTGCTTGTTTAATATGCGCTACCTGTTGTGCGTCCCTTAATTTTGCCCGACTTCATCAGTCCATCGTAGTGATGCATCATCAAGTGACTTTCTATCTGCTGCAACGTGTCGAGCACCACGCCCACAAGAATCAGCAGCGAAGTGCCGCCGAAAAATTGGGCAAACTGCTGGTTGACACCACATACATTGGCAAATGCCGGCATAATGGCAACGAAACCGAGGAAAATCGAGCCGGGGAATGTGATTCTCGACATGATAGAGTCGAGATACTCGGCCGTCTTCTTTCCGGGCTTGATGCCGGGTATGAAACCGTTGTTGCGCTTCATGTCCTCAGCCATCTGAGTGGGGCGGACGGTGATTGCGGTGTAGAAATAGGTGAACGCCACAATCATGATGAAGTACACTACATTATACCAGAATCCGTGAATGTCGGAGAATGTGCGGGCGAAGCTCGCGAAGAAGCCGTCGGCATTCTGATTTGCTCCGAATCCTGCCAGTGTAATAGGAATAAACATAATCGCCTGGGCGAAGATAATAGGCATTACGCCGGCAGCATTCACCTTCAAAGGGATATACTGGCGGGCTCCGCCATATTGCTTGTTGCCCACGATGCGCTTTGCATACTGCACGGGCACCTTGCGGGTTCCCTGCACGAGCAGGATGGCTCCTGCTATCACTGCAAAGAGCAGCACGATCTCAACAAGGAACATCACCAGTCCGCCCTGCGCGGTGGTCAGGCGGCTTGTGAACTCCTGAACCAACGCTCCGGGGAAGCGGGCGATGATACCTACGAGGATTATGAACGAGATACCGTTGCCTATGCCCTTGTCGGTGATTTTCTCACCAAGCCACATGATGAACATACTGCCTGCGGCAAGAATCACCGTGAGATAGGCTGTGGTCCAGAATCCAAAATGTGCGGCGCCGCCTGCCGAGTTCACCTGCACTTGCAGGTTAACCAAATAGGCAGGGCCCTGAAGCAGAAGAATCAGCACTGTGAGATAACGGGTGTACTGATTGAGCTTCATGCGTCCGCTCTCGCCCTCGCGCTGCATCTTCTGGA
>JBJEKJ010000117.1:0-20839 GCA_051878575.1 Muribaculaceae bacterium
TAACTTCCAAATCGGGCACCTGCTGAGGCTCAGGCTCATTATCTTTGCACGACGTAATTGTTACGGCCAGTGCCAAGAGTGCAGGAATAAATACGTTCAATCTTATCATTATAGTAATTTTTAAGTGTTAATGTCAAAAGATCTGTCGACGCAAAATTATGAACAAATCACTTTAAAAACAATAAAAAACAATTGACAATCTAATATACAATCGCAAGAATCAGATGCAAAATCGCCCTGTCGGCAGCTTCAAGGCACCAAAAAAGGCGGCATACCGTCAGCGGAAGCAGTTTTACGGCAGTCTTCGCGGCACATGGCAATTTTATGCGCAAATCTTTTGAAGTTCACAACCTTATTTCGTATTTTTGCAAAAAATAAACGCTAAACGCTACTTTTTAGCCTGACAACTTAATACACAATAACCCGTTATGAACAAAAAACTCTATTTTTTTATTGCTGCATTAATGCTCTGTGCCGCTGCCGCATGGGCCCAGCCAAAGCAGGAAATCCGTGCCGTGTGGCTCACCACCAACAGTGGTCTCGACTGGCCTTCGTCGACGAATATCGAGACTCAAAAATCAAGTCTGCAAGACATCCTCGACAAGCTCCAAGCCGCCAACTTCAACACCATCCTGCTGCAAGTGCAGGTGAAAGGTGATGTAATATGGGATTCATCCTATCAACCATCAATGAAGGTTTTCACAGGCGATGGCAGTAAAAACCTCTCATGGAATGTGTGCAAATACGTAATCGACGAGTGCCACAATCGCGGGATGGAGTGCCATGCGTGGATAGTGCCCTACCGCATCGGTACTGCCAACGAGGCCAAGCGCTATGCCTCCAACCCCAAAAAGCACCCCTATTTAGCCCATCCGGAATGGTGTATCCTCTATAATAACGCCTACTATCTCGACCCCGGACTGCCCGAAGTGCGACAATATCTGCTCGACCTATACCGTGAGCTCATAGCCAACTATGATTTCGACGGCACCAACTTCGACTATACACGCTACCCCACGACAAGCCTCACCGACTTCAACGATGACGCCTCTTACAATAAATACGGCAACGGTATGAGCCGTGCCAACTGGCGCCGACAGAACATCAACACATTCGTTCACGATTTCTACGACATGGCCAAGTCGATAAAGCCGGGAATAAAGGTGGGCAGCGCACCTATCGGAACTTACAAACGCGCTCCGGGCTATGGCAACATGGAGGCCTACGGCGTGTTCCAAGACCCGGTGGAATGGATGAACGCCGGCAAGCACGACATAGCGTTCCCACAGCTTTACTGGAACGAGAAATATGGATTCACGCCTCACATGAACATGTGGGCCGAGCTTACCAACTACTCACGGCACATAGTGGCAGGTCTTGCCCCCTACAAGATGACCGACAGCAACAACTGGGAGGTATCGGAAATCACCGGGCAAATTGAAAAGGCTCGTGATGCCAAGGGCATATATGGAGTGTGCTTCTTCCGAACTGAACAAATTATCAGCACGTCGTCAAAATACGCTCAGCTCTACACCGAGCTCACCGACAACTATTTCAAATATCCCGCAAATATCCCGCCTATGGACTTCAATGGCGTGACTAAGCCCAATGCGCCAAAGAACGTGAGATATGAGTATGCCGACGGTAAATACACAATCACGTGGGACGCTCCCGACCCCGACGAGAACGGCACACCGATAAAATACTACTGCGTGTATCGTGCGGCACGCACAGCCGAAATCGGCAATATGGAGAAATGCATAGGCCACTATATCACCGATTGCAGCTTCAGCTTCGATAGCGCCGACCAGAACCTCACACTTGCCATCACGTCGTTCGACAACAATTATTATGAGAGCTCGCCCACTTTCCTCAAAGTATCGGGCATCGACGGTACAAGCATAGTGGCAAAACACATCGAGATCACACCTCACTCGGTGAGGGCCGCACTCGACGTCGACATCGTGTCGGCTCACATCGTGTCGGCACAAGGTGCCACGGTGGCTATGGCCACACCCGCGGGCAACGAGGTGGAAATAGGCATCGACGCACTGCCGCACGGGTTCTATGCCGTCGTCATCAAAGCTGCCAACGGCAACGTATTTTCCGAAAAATTTATCAAGTAAAAGTGGAATTTATCAAAAAGGATTTATTACTTTTGCAGTCACGAATCAATTAAAAAAATTATTATTAAATGGACGCAGAAGGTAAAATTATAGTAAAGTTGCCATTGCAAAGTGGCGTATCAAAGGCCGGTAACAACTGGAGCAAGCAGGAATATGTGCTTGAGACGCAAGAAGCCTATCCCAAGAAAATACATTTCAGCTTCTTCGGCGACCGAGCCAACCAATATCCTCTCGAAGTTGGCGACGTGATTCGCCTCAGCTTCGACATCGACAGCCACGAGTACAACGGGCGCTGGTTCACGAGCATCAACGGTTGGAAAGCCGAGAAAATCGACGCCAACGCACCGCAACAGCAACCGGTTCAGCAGTCTGTGACAAGCAATACCGGCACAGTGCCGCCACCTCCGGTCGATTTCTCACCCGCAGGCGATGAGAACGACGACCTGCCATTCTGACGCATACCCACTCGCGACCGACGGCTTCCAAGAGCTTTCAGCCGACAAGAGAGCCATCGTCGTGACACTATCCATACGAAGCGAGAGCCCGGGCGCATGCCCCAAGCCCTCGCTTTTTATGTGCTCGAGAATGTTTGCTCGAGTGAATCTCTGTGAGATAATATCGGCGAGATAGTGTGTTTACGAACAACATTTGCGATATAGTGCATACGAGTGAATCTTAGCGAGATATATTTGCGAGATAGTGTTTACGAGAGAATATCAGCGAGACAATGTTAACATTTGCTTATAATCAAATATACTTCCTCGCATATTTCTTAAATTATATTAATTCAAGGAAAATTATTGTCTGAAAATTATGTTTTATAACATAAAATCTATACCTTTGCATCAGTTTTCATGGTAAATGATTTTAAGGTTGATGAAAACATTGTCGAGATGACAATCTTTTTGTTAGTTTTTAGGTTTATGTTAATGGTATTAAAGGTTAATTAAGTAAGCGATTCCTTGGCAGTGATGCCGGGGATTATTTTTTATATACACCACACATTTCAAGATTACCATTTTTTATGTACCTTTGCAAAACAAGATATATCCACAAGTGAAAGAAAAAGAGATTCTGAACAACATACGCGAGAAACTCGGTATCGACAACCTGAACGAGATGCAACGCGCCATGTGCGAGGCATGCAATGAACGTGGCGACGTGGTGCTGCTCTCGCCGACAGGCACAGGCAAGACACTGGCATTCATCATACCGCTGCTGAAAGAGCTGCACGCACCATCGGGACGGGTTCAGGCTGTGATTATCGCTCCATCGCGAGAACTGGTGATACAAATCGACGGAATAGTGCGTGCCGTGACTTCGGGACACAAGGTGACCTGCTGCTATGGCGGCCACAGCGTGACCGACGAGCGACAGTCGTTGGCCGTAACGCCATCAATCATAGTGAGTACGCCCGGACGGCTTCTCGACCACATCAACCGCAACCACGTGGACGTGCGCCCTACCCGACTTCTCGTGCTCGACGAGTTCGACAAGTCGCTGGAGCTCGGATTTCACGATGAGATGAAGCGAGTGCTGCGCAACATGCCCAATATAGCACGACGCACACTCACCTCGGCAACGATGCTCAATGAGTTTCCCGAATTCCTCAGCCTCAATCATGAGCGCATAGTAAACTTCCTTGGCGACAAGGTGGAAATAGACAGCCGCATGACAGTGTGGAGTGTCAAATCAGCTCAAAAAGACAAATTACAAGCCTCCCTCACACTGCTTCGCTGCATAAGGCGCGGACGGACAATAATCTTCGCCAACCACCGCGACGCAGCCGAGAGAATCTACAATTTCCTTATCGACGAGGGTGTGGCAGCAGGATTGTACCACGGAGGCCTCGACCAACAGGAACGAGAAATGGCCGTGACGCTGTTCGACAACGGAACTCATCTTGTGCTCGTGACCACCGACCTCGGCGCTCGCGGACTCGACATAGCCGACGTGGCCAACATCGTGCACTATCACCTGCCCACATCGCGCGAGGCATACACTCACCGCAATGGTCGCACGGCTCGCGTGAGTGCCGAGGGCGACATATATGTGTTGCTCGGGCCGGAGGAGCGAGTGCCCGAATATATAGCCTTCGACAAGGAGCTTACGCTCGACGAGAACGCCAAAGCCGGACTGACCACAGATGTGGCATCACTCTATTTCCAAGCCGGAAAGAAGGAGAAAATCTCGCGGGGCGACATCGTTGGGTTCATTGCCAACAACGGAGGCATCACGGCTCAGGAAATAGGACAGATAGCGCTACACGACCACTATGCGATAGTTGCCGTGCCCCGAAAGCGTGTCGACGACATACTCACGAGAATCTGCCGACTGAAAATAAAGAACAAACGTGTGAGAATATCCCTAATAGAATAGGCGTGTCTACAATTCGCCAATGCCCTGACGCACAACCTCAGGCACATCGCCCGTGCAGTCGACGATAGTGGAAGGCTCCGTGCCTCCCCTGCCGCCGTCAACCACCACCTCAACATCTCCTATATACCGCTCGGCTATCAGCTCAGGCTCGGTGTAATAGTCGGTATCGGCGTCGACAGGCACTGAGGTTGTCATTATAGGATTGCCCAATGCCCTGACAAGAGCCGCCGCAACAGTATTGTCGGGGATGCGCACGCCCACCGTCTTGCGCCCCTTGAATGCCCTCGGCAATTTCGATAGCGCCGGCAATATGAATGTGAACGGACCCGGCAGATTGTCCTTCAGCAAGCGAAAATTGGCATTGTCAAGCCGCGCATACTTGGCCACCTCACTCAAATCCTCACAGATTATCGACAAATTCGTACGCTCCGATTTCACGCCTTTCAACTTGCAAATTTTCTCAATGGCATTATTGTTCAAAGCATCACAGCCAAGCGCATATAGAGTGTCGGTGGGATAAATCACTATACCTCCGCGCCGCATCACATCGGCAGCAAACTCTATGTATCGCTCATTGGGATTATCGGCAAAAACCTTAAGAAGTCTCATATCCTGACAACAAATAAATTCATTTTCAATTTTCAAACTTATCGATGATGGCACACTCCACATCTGAAGCCGACACATAGCGATTGAGCAGGTCGACGCTCCATCGCAACGCCTCGTCTATAGGCATCTCGGGGCCGAAAGCGTTGATGTTCATCTGCAAAGTAGTAGTGTCGAGGGTTATTTTCGTGCGCTCCTCATCGCTCGTGGGTGTGGCAATACCTCCTATTGCGTCGCGATACACGGGCAGCCCCTCAATGTTGAGCACACCACGGCCTATCCCCTCGTAGTGCTCACCTGCCATACCGACGCCCATCGCCATCGTGTCGCCTGCGATCTTGTCGGCATCAAGTCCGCTGATAGCATATCCGCTCTTGAGCGACACAAGGTTGATAATGTCGACAAGCGCATTGATGCGGTAAAGCCCCAGCCCGCGAATCACGCGGCGGCATAGGGCCTCGCTCGCCACCCGATAGCGATTAGGGTCTTTCCCTAAAGCCTTATATAGAGCGCGCGTCGCAGCCACTGCCGGGCGCTTGTTCACCTCAAGCAATTCATATTGAGCCACAATTGCGGCACATTCGGCCTCTATCTCGCCCCACAACGAAGCACCGGTGTCGCAATTTCGCACCGTAGCCCTTATCATTCCTATCTTCATCTCAGGGCACACAGCCCTGATTCGCTCATCTATCAATATCGTCGGTAACATAAGCTATATGTATATTTTGCCTTGTCAAATCACTTTTTTGCAGCCCATCCACATCATTTATATTGCGAATGGCATATAATTTTCATCCAACAAATATACAACAATTTCACACAAATCGTATGCAAAAACACAAGTAACTTGTTAGTTTGTCCGAGACTCTCCGTTGCCGAAAAAGGTTGACTCGGTTTCTGTCCTCCTATTTTATCAAATTTATCAAATAAGCAATGACTTCTAAGCTATAACGCATCCGATAAATCAAGGATGAATCAGAACAGACAAGCAATCAAGCATTTATAATCTTGATTTACCAACTTGCATAATATTTAGTATTTTTTAACGAATTGGGGGGTGATTCATAAATTTTGTTTAAATTTGTGCCAATTTACGGCTGCAAAAAAGTTAATATTTCAATTAAAGCCTCCGAAAGAAAAAAGAGTATTAATCAACAAGAAAATAGGGGCAATCTCAAATTGACACAACTTAAAAATGCCCCATCGGCTGAGGTTTCCGTGAGGATGCCTCAGTTTTTTATAAACTGCGTATCAACTATATGAAGGAAAATTGCTATCTTTACCGACAAATAACAAATAATTTTTATCGGTTATAATGAAAATAGCGATTATTGTGGCTATGAGCAAGGAATTAGCCCTGCTCACGCACTTTTTGGAGGATATAAGTGTCGTAACTGTCAGCGACTACGAATTTGTTATCGGCAAAATCGGATGCCACGACGTCGTAGTCATGGCATGTGGAATCGGAAAGGTGAACGCCGCCTTAGGCACTAATACGCTAATCAGTGCCTTCGCCCCACAGTTGGTACTTAGCACCGGAGTGGCAGGAGGCGCCGACAGCAGCGTGAACGTGATGGACGTGGTTGTGGCCGACCGTATAGCCTACCACGACGTGTGGTGCGGACCGGAAACGACACCCGGTCAGGCTGCCGGCATGCCGGTGTATTTCACATCCTCAAAGAGGGTGTCGGCACTGCTTCCACAATCGGGAAATGTGCGGCACGGTCTGCTCTGCTCAGGCGATATGTTTATAGATAAAATAGAGCAAATCAATGAAATAAAGCAGAAGTTCCCCGACGCACTTGCCGTGGATATGGAATCGGCTGCAATAGCGCATGTATGCTACAAAAAGGGCATAGAATACTTCTGCATGCGCATCATTAGCGACTCTCCGGGTGCCGGTCATAATAATTCGGTTCAATACGATAATTTTTGGGCTGAGGCTCCAGAGCACACTTTCGAGCTTGTCAGGCAGCTCCTCATAGCATTATGAATTCAGAGTTACTTATATCATATTCCAAATTGAATATTATTATATATAAATCCTTCCCTTCATGGAAAAAATAGCAAGTTTCACAATAAATCACATTAAACTGCTGCGCGGCATATATGTGTCGCGTAAAGACATGTTGCCCAATGGCGACGTGGTGACCACATTCGACATTCGCATGAAAGAGCCCAACCGCGAGCCGGCGGTAGGACAGGCCGCGCTGCACACCATCGAGCATTTAGCGGCCACATTCCTGCGCAACCACCCCACATGGGGAAAACGAATTATATACTGGGGACCTATGGGATGCTGCACGGGAAATTACTTGTTGCTCCAAGGCGACCTGCAATCATCCGATGTCATTGAATTGATGAAGGAAACCTTCAGTTTCATAGCCGAATTTGACGGCGAGATTCCCGGCGCCAACGCTCACGACTGCGGCAACTATATGCTCAACAACCTGCCTATGGCAAAGTGGGAAGCACGCAAGTTCCTAATTGAGGTGCTCAACAACCTCAATCCCGAGAACCTCACCTATCCGGCAGAGTGACATGCTCCTCGCCTGCACTCGGCTATCCATTAGCCAAATTGTGTGAAAACAGCAAAAGTTGTTCAACATTTGCTTCTTATTTTGGCCAATGTGTACTATCTTCGCAAAGTAACAAAAAAGTGAACCGTTATGATTGTCAGTATTGCAAACCCGATTTACGACTCCGTGTTCAAATATCTCATGGAGGACGAGCGTGTGGCAAAAACCATACTCTCGGCACTGCTCAAGCGCGAGGTAGCGGAGGTGGAAGTACGCAAGCACGAATACACAAATGGAAGCCGCGACAAGATATCGATGTTTCGTATCGACTTTGGCGCTCAAGTTCGCCAAGACGACGGCAGTCTGAAGCTCGTACTTATCGAGTTACAAAAGACGTGGCTTGAGACCGAGACCCTGCGTTTCCGCCAGTATCTTGGCACTCAGTATGCAAATCCCGACAATATACTGAAGGATGACAATCCTTATGGTTACGGCATCCCGATGATCACAGTCTACTTGCTCGGACATCGTGTGGGCGACATCGAGGAACCGGTTCTGTATGTGCGGCATAAATCCTACGACTACGATGGAGCAGAAGTGACGAAGGGTATGCCCGATCCTTTTGTGGAAAGCCTTGTGCACGACAGTATCATCGTGCAGATTCCATTGCTGCACGGTCGCATCAACAACAGGCTCGTAGAGGTGCTCAGCGTTTTCGATCAGAGCAATAAAGACCGGCGGAACCGACAGGTGCTCAATATCGACGACGACATCTATGGCGGTGACCTCGAAATGAAGCATATTATCCACAGGCTTCTCGCAGCAGCTTCCGATGCTAAACTGCGACAGGACATGAACGTAGAGGACGAATATTTCTCAGCAATAGAGAACCGCGACACCGCAATAATGATGCGCGACCAAAAAATCGCCGAACAGGATGCACAACTCGAGCAGCAGACCGCACAACTCGAACAGCAGACCGCACAACTCGAGCAGCAGACCGCACAACTCGAACAACAGCAAAACGCGCTTTACGCATCGGCCAAAGCCATGAAAGCGGCAGGCGTCGCAACAGCGCAAATTGCCTCTATCACCGGATTATCAATAAGCACAATCAACGAATTATAGCAAACGTGCATCTCAGTCCGAATAAACGTCGGCAGCAAACTCCGCCTTTGCGTTTTGGCATAGTTTTTGTTGCTGTGAGTTCATGTTTAACTATTAATTATTCTAAATTATGATTTGGGTTATTTTTATTGGAATAGCTGTGATCAGCTATATCGCACAGGCTAATCTTAAGAACAAATTCGCAAGATATTCAAAAGAACCGATAGCCGGTGGCATGACCGGGCGCGACGTGGCAATAAAGATGCTCCACGACAATGGAATCTACGACGTGAAGGTGACGAGCACCAACGGCATGCTCACCGACCACTATAATCCCGCCAACAAGACCGTTAACCTGAGTGAGGGTGTCTACAACTCATGCAGCGTGGCAGCCGCCGCGGTAGCAGCACATGAGTGCGGACACGCAGTGCAGCATGCCACAAGCTACTCATTCCTGCAAATGCGCTCAAAGCTCGTACCTGCCGTCAATTTCTCTTCGCAAATCATGTCGTGGGTGCTGCTTGCCGGTATAATACTGATTCAGTCCATGCCTCAGATTCTACTTATAGGCATCGGTCTCTATGCCATAACCACACTATTCAGCTTTGTCACGCTGCCGGTGGAAATCAATGCAAGCCAACGCGCCTTGCAATGGCTTAACAACTCGGGAATCACATTTGGCACCACACACTCACATGCCCAAGATGCCCTGCGCTCGGCAGCCTACACCTATGTGGTGGCCGCCCTCGGCTCACTCGCCACATTGATATATTATGTGATGATTTTTCTCGGCAGCCGCCGCGACTAAGGCACTCCACTCAAGCTATTTTCTAAAAAAATCAGGCAATGTAGCCAATAATTCAAGAGGCATTGCCCTCTTTTTTCACAAAAATGCGTAATTTTGCAACGAATTACGCATTTTTCGATTATTAGAAGCATTTTACTATTAAGAATATGGCACAAAAACCAAGCATACCCAAGGGGACGCGAGATTTCTCGCCCGAGGAGATGGCAAAACGCAATTACATCTTCAACACCATAAAAGAAGTGTTCCTTCTTTATGGTTTTCAGCAGATTGAGACCCCATCGCTCGAGAACCTGTCGACACTGATGGGAAAATATGGAGAGGAAGGCGACAAACTGCTGTTCAAAGTGTTGAACAGCGGCGATTTTATAAGCAAGGTCACCGATGAGCAGCTGGCCGAGCGCGATTCAGTGCGCCTGACCTCGCGCATCTGCGAGAAAGGCCTGCGCTACGACCTCACGGTGCCATTCGCACGCTATGTTGTTCAACATCGCAATGAGCTGCAATTTCCCTTCAAGCGCTACCAGATTCAGCCCGTGTGGCGCGCCGACCGCCCTCAGAAAGGCCGCTACCGTGAATTCTACCAGTGCGACGCCGATGTGGTAGGCAGCGACTCACTGCTGAACGAGGTGGAATTGATCACGCTTATCGACGAGGTATTCCGTCGCTTTGGTATCAATATCACCATAAAGCTCAACAACCGCAAGGTCCTTAGCGGAATTGCCGAAGTGATTGGAGCCCCCGAAAAGATTGTTGACATAACCGTGGCAATCGACAAAATCGACAAAATAGGCATCGATAACGTGAATGCCGAGCTCAGCGAGAAAGGGCTGAGTAGGGAAGCCATCGACACCCTGCAACCGCTATTGCAGCTATCGGGCCCAAACGAGCAAAAACTCGCATCGCTTGAATCGCTGCTTGCCGGATCAGAAATAGGCAAAAAGGGTATTGAGGAACTGCGCTTCGTTATCGACAATGCCAATCAGCTTGGACTTAATTCCACTTTGGAGCTCGACGTATCCCTTGCACGTGGACTGAACTACTACACAGGCTCTATACTTGAGGTCAAGGCCAATGATGTGGTAATGGGCAGTATAACCGGCGGTGGACGCTACGACAACCTCACCGGAGTGTTCGGCATGGATGGTGTGTCGGGTGTAGGAATCAGCTTCGGCGCCGACCGAATATTCGACGTGCTCAACACGCTCAACCTATATCCCGAAGGCACTTGCGCCTCAACAAAGGTGATTTTCACCAATTTCGGAGAGAATGAGGCCAAAGCATCACTGAGCCATATTATGGCACTGCGAAAAGCCGGAATATCTGCCGAAATATATCCCGACAATGCAAAAATGAAGAAGCAGATGGGATATGCCGACAGCAAGAGAATTCCTTTTGTAGCAATAGTGGGAGAGACCGAGCTCGCCGAAGGAAAGATAACTTTGAAAAACATGGTCGACGGCTCACAAGAGAAATTGACCATCGATGAGGTTATTAACCGACTGAAATGAAAGAGTTTCACATACGCAAATTCTTGAAAACATGGATGCTGCCTATCTCTATGATAGGTGGCATCATTTTTCACGAAATAATAGGGTATCTTGAGTTCCTAACACCCTATCTTATCTTTCTGATGCTCACCATCACCTACACTCGAGTGAATACGAGCGAGTTTCGCATAACTCGGTTTCAGTGGAATCTGCTCCTCGTGCAGATGTTAGGGAGTTGGCTCGCCTATTTCGCCTTGCTTCCGTTCAGCGAGCCGGTAGCCACAGCCGCCTTTATTTGTGTGTTCATGCCCACCGCCACGGCAGCCCCCGTTGTCACAGGCATGCTCGGCGGAAGCGTCACCAAACTGGCAACATATTCCCTGCTGAGCAACCTTACTGTTGCCGTCACCGCCCCGGTATTTCTCTCTGTTGTGAACGACTCAGGCCGCAACATACCATTCTCCGACTCATTCACCACCATTTGCGCACAGGTGGTGCCACTGCTCGTGCTTCCACTCGTAGTGGCAATATTGATGCGACACTCATCGCCGAGGCTGCACCGGTCCATATCCGGCCACCAGTCCATATCATTCTGGCTGTGGGCAGTAGCCCTATTCATTGTCATGGGGCGCGCCGTCAGCTTCATGATAAGGCAGCCGCTCAGCGAGTTGCCTGTGATGATAGGCATGGCACTCGCATCACTCGCAGTGTGCTGCCTGCAATTCATTATCGGGCGCAAGGTGGGGGCACGGCTCGGCGACCGCATATCAGGCGCACAAGGATTGGGACAGAAGAACACCATTCTCGGTATATGGATGGCACTGACCTACCTGCATCCGCTCGTCTCCATAGGACCTGCGGCCTATATTGTATGGCAGAATACCATCAACAGCTACCAACTCTATCGCAAGGCAAAATCCCAACAGTCATAAAATAGCCCTATGAATGCCTTAAACACTATTTTTTCGTACTTCAAGGGTGCTATCATAACGGAAAAAATCGTAACTTTGCAGTGTCTTACCACTAAAGCAAGTCATAGACTGGAGGAAGGTAATGGAAAGTATTTTTGAGATATTAATGGACTTGCCTCTGTTTCAGGGCGTAAGTCGTGAGAAATTGTCGGAGCTAATCGAAAAGACGCCGTTTCATTTCTTGAAATATGCCGACGGCGAACAGATCATAGCCTCAGGTGAGCCTTGCACGCATGTCAAATTCATCATCTCGGGGGCAGCAATAGTCGACACTGCAAGTAACCAACGCCGTGTGACTATCAGCGAGACGATGAGCGCTCCTGCGGTAATCGGCCCGGAATACCTATTCGGACTTGAGACAAGATATCCTTTCAAAGCCACGGCAAAGGGAACTTGTGGCGTGCTGCAAATAACCAAAGCCGACTATCTGACCATACTTAACAGCGACAAGGTGTTCATATTCAACGTGCTCAACATACTTTCACGCAAAGCCCAGAAAAGCGCATCCAATCTTCTTGCGCTTTCAAGCGGCTCCATCGCCGAGCGACTTTCCTTCCTGATTCTCTCCCTCACTCACCACGGCTCCACCGACATCAGAATCACCTTCAAGCAGAAAGACCTCTGTTCAATCCTCGGCACACAGCGATCATCGTTTGTGTCGGCAATCACCAAAATGCAGGAGGATGGCATAATAAAGTTCTCATTGTCGGAAATCGAGGTGAACGACCGCAACATGCTGCTCGACATTCTCCACACCGACGATTGACGCCCACCAACCTGCAACAATGAATCCCATAAATCAATCTTGCAGGACAGCATCTATGGGGTATCATACAATAACATCTCACAGCAGCAATGCCGACAGATGTTATAAGCTGCTAATTTTCTGCCCAATATTTGTGAGAATAAAGTTTTTTCAGTAAATTCGCACATTATTAGCAAAAGTGCGCAAATTTTGCGACTTTTGTGTCGATTTTCAATTTGAAGTTTCCATTACAAGATGGTATTAAAGACAAGAGAAAAACTAATTGAAATTGCCCGACAACTATTCGCTCATAAGGGTGTGGAAAACACCACTATGAACGATATCGCATCTGCTTCCGACAAAGGAAGACGCACTATCTACACCTACTTCCGCAGCAAGCGCGACATCTACAATGCCGTGGTAAAAACCGAGAGCGACAAAATCATCGACAAGCTATCGTCGATCGTCGACAATCCCACAGACCCTGAGCAGAAACTCATGGACTTCATTTTCACCCGGTTTGAGGCCATAAAGGAGTCGGTGACTCGCAACGGCACACTGAAAGCCGGTTTCTTCCGCGACGTGCGTAAGGTGGATCGCGCCCGACGCAGCAACACTACCTCCGAGGCCAACATACTGAGGCAGATTCTTATAGAGGGGGTAAATGCAGGCGTATTCCATATTCGCCATGTGGAGCAGACGGCCACAATGATGATCTTGTCGCTGCAAGGGCTCGACGTTCCCTACATCCGCGACAATTTCTCGGAACTCGGGATAGAGAAACTTCAACTGCGCGAACATCTTAAGGACCTCATTCTAAATGGTATAAAGAATTAATCACAATAACTCGCATTTTATGTATATCAACGCAACAGGATACTATGTTCCGGCAGGCAGAGTCGACAACGACCATTTCCTTCCAATCAATGGTCTGACCAGCGACTGGATCATACAGCGCACCGGAATCAGGACACGCTCGATAGTTGGAGAAGGAGAAGGTTCCGACTCCATGGGTCTCGCAGCCATTGAGAACGCGCTGCCCTCCCTACCCTACGACATCACCGATGTCGACCTTATAATCTCGGCATGCTATTCACCCTACGACACCGTGGCAACCCTTGCTCACGTTGCTCAACAAAAATATGGCATCGACGGGGCTAAGGCTGTCTACGTATCGGCAGCATGCTCATCGTTTGTGAACGGACTTGAGATTATCGAAGGATATTTCGCCATGGGCAAGGCCTCGAAGGCTCTGCTCATCTGCTCCGAACACAACACTTACTATCGCAACGAGGAAGACCCCAAGTGCGGACATCTGTGGGGCGATGCGGCTGTAGCCTATTTCATCTCTAAGGAGCCGGTAGCCGATACCGACATGACAATCAAGGCCGTGTACACCTGCGGACTCGGAAATATAGGCAAGGGTCCCGAGGGTGTGAAGCTGCGCCCGCATGAGGACGGCATATCAATGCCTTACGGCAAGGATGTGTTCCTTCGAGCTTGCAACTATATGATTCACTCTTTGCAAAAGGTGACCGAGCCTTTTGGCATGAAGGTGACCGACATCGACTATATCATCTGTCATCAGGCAAACAAGCGCATTGTGGCCAACGTAGCACACCAACTTGAGCTGACCGACGACCGATTCATCAACAATATAGAGGAACTTGGCAACACAGGCTCGGCAAGTGCCGCGCTCGTGCTCGCCCAAAACCGCGACAACCATCCCAAAGGCACCACTTTCGGACTGACGGTGTTCGGCGGGGGCTACTCGTGCGGCGCATTCCTCGTGGAAAAATAACTAACATACTAATAACTCACAATAAAAAAATTTGAAGAATGAAATTACTTGAAGGTAAAGTAGCGCTCATCACCGGTGCGGCTCGCGGCATCGGTAAGGCTATAGCGCTCAAATTCGCACAAGAAGGTGCCGACATCGCTTTCACCGACCTCGTAATCGACGAAAACGGAAAGAAAACAGAGGAAGAAATAGCTGCTCTCGGAGTAAAGGTTAAGGGTTATGCGTCAAATGCCGCCAACTTTGAGGAGACTCACAAGGTGGTTGAGCAAATTCATGCCGACTTCGGCCACATCGACGTGCTCGTGAACAATGCCGGAATCACCAAAGACGGCTTGATGATGCGCATGAGCGAGGGCCAATGGGATGCCGTTATCGGCGTTAACCTGAAATCGGCTTTCAACTTCATCCACGCCCTTACACCCATCATGATGCGCCAGAAAGGCGGCTCTATCATCAATATGGCATCGGTGGTCGGTGTTTCGGGTAATGCCGGACAGTGCAACTACTCGGCCTCAAAAGCCGGTATGATAGGCTTGGCCAAGTCGATTGCCAAAGAGCTCGGCTCTCGCGGCGTGCGTGCCAACGCAATCGCTCCGGGATTCATCATCACCGACATGACAGCCGCTCTCTCTGAGGACGTCCGTAAGCAATGGGCCGCACAGATTCCTCTGCGCCGTGGCGGAACTCCCGAGGATGTTGCCAACGTGGCCACTTTCCTTGCCAGCGACCTGTCGTCGTATGTCACAGGACAGGTTATCCACTGCTGTGGCGGCATGAACATGTAGGCACCCACTGCGCGTCGAGGCTAACCCCTGACGCGTCTATGCCACACAAATCTACCGCCCCGCGTTGAGCAAGCACGTCAGCTGCTTCACCGACGCGGGGCGTTTTATTCATCTTCCAAAACCTATTGGCGCTATTATGAAGGAAAACAGCACTTTGGCTAATATATCCACTGTGTTCATCGACCTCGACGACACGATTTGGTGGTTCACCGAGAACTCAAAGGTGTCGCTACGGCACGTCTACGACAGCTTCGGGCTATCGCAGTGGTGCCCCGACTACAGCCTGTTCGTGAATGTGTATATGGCAAAGAACAAAGAGCTTTGGGAGCTATATCACCACGGAAAAATCAAAAAGGACTTTCTCGTGACCGAGCGATTCCGCTACACGCTCGAGCAGATTGCATACACCGGCGACTACGACGACATGGGCGCACGGCTCAACGAAGAATATCTCAACTTCCTCGCCCGGCAGACGATTCTCGTGCCGGGAGCTAAAGACCTGCTCGAATACCTTGTAGGCAAGGGCTACGACGTGAATGTGCTCAGCAACGGGTTCAAAAACGTGCAGGCTCGCAAGTTGCAGTCGGGCGGCGTCATCCACCTTATCAACCACCTCGTGCTTTCCGACGACTGTGGAATCACCAAGCCATTGCCCGGCATTTTCGACTACGCACTGCGCGTGTGCTCGGCCCACGCCGAAACATGCGTGATGATTGGCGACAACTACGACGCCGACATCTGCGGAGCGCACAATGCCGGATGGCGCACTATCTTCTTCAACAAGTGCGGAACTTCTACTGAGGAACTCGGTCTCGCCGACTACATCGTCGACGGACTGCCGGAAATCAAGAATCTGCTATAAACCCCGACACCACACACCGCAAACGGCGCACGCCAAGAGAGGCATCCTCTCTCGGCGTACGATATGCGTTATAACGGTATTGTCGACTGCGAATATATGTAGCGGCGCTCAAATTCAGCCTCAGTCATAGTGAGAATAATTATGCCCTGAATAAGAGTCAGAATATTAATAAATCCACACGAGCACATACCAAGAATCAAGCAGACAATACCTGCCGTGGTCTTTCCCATATAGAAATAGTGGACGCCCAACGCACCGAGAAAGATGGCGAAAAGGCCTGCAAGACCGCGGTTCTTCCCCGACGGGCCATTGTCGAACACTCCGCGCGGATACTGACCGTATGGCTGGTTATATTGCTGCTGATTGAACTGTGCATTGAACTGGCAACCGCAGCATGAGCATTTCACTTCTCCCGATGCCTTGTCGCTGACAACGATATTTCCGCATTGCGGACAACGATAATTGTACATAACTCAAATATTTATAAAATTAATAATTTTTCTATACCTTTTATCAATTTGACGCCGCAAGTTAGCAAAAGGTTGCAACTTCACAAAAAAATCCCAAGAAAAAAAACGACTCCGCACCTTCACTTTTTGGTGATATGTGTACGGAGTCGTGATTATTTATAGCCCTGCGGCTTTCTTCCCTTTAAAAATCAGGCAATTGTCGGCGTCAGCCTCCAAAGTTGTCGAAATGTATGCTCTCGGGGTCGACACCGAGATTGAAAAGCATATTCTCCACCGCCTTGCTCATAGGGCCGGGGCCGCACATATAGTATTCTATATCCTCGGGAGCATCGTGGTCCTTCAAATATGTGTCGAGCATCACCTGATGCACGAATCCCGGAGTGTACTTCACTCCGGCCGCATCGGCGGCCGGGTCGGGACGGTCGAGTGCAAGATTGAACTTGAAATTTGGGAATTCCTTCTCAAGCTGCAAGAAATCCTCGAGATAGAACACCTCGTTGAGGGCACGGGCGCCATAGAAATACGACATCTTGCGGTCGGTAGTGCGGAGCGTCTTGGTCATGTGCATGATCTGCGCACGCAACGGAGCCATTCCGGCACCTCCGCCCACCCATATCATCTCCTTCTTGGAGTCGAAAATCGGGTGGAAATCGCCGTATGGGCCACTCATTATCACCTTGTCGCCCGGCTTCAGCGTGAAGATGTAGGACGAGGCTATACCCGGCGACACCTCCTGGAATCCCACTTGTGGCTTCGGCTTGAAAGGCGGCGTGGCAATGCGCACGGTGAGCATGATGCGGTCGCCCTCGGCTGGATAGTTGGCCATAGAGTAGGCTCTGATAGTAGGCTCAGTGTTCTTGCACTTGAGGGTGAACAGTCCGAATTTCTCCCATGCTGGCAGATACTCGGCGCCTATGGAGTCCTTGTCGATATCGACGTTATAATCCATCTCGTACTCCGGAATGCGGATTTGCGCATACGAGCCCGGCACGAAATTCATGTGCTCGCCCGGAGGAAGCGCCACGATGAACTCCTTGATGAACGTTGCCACATTCTTATTGGAGATAACCTCACACTCCCACTCCTTGATTTCGAGAACCGAATCGTCGACGGCAATGTCCATATCCTCCTTAACTTTCACCTGGCAGCCTAAGCGCCAGTGAGCCTGTTGCTCCTTGCGGCTGAAGTGCACCATCTCGGTGGGGAGGATATTGCCCCCGCCCGATGTAACGCGCACCTTGCACTGTCCGCAGCTGCCCTTTCCTCCACAAGCCGAGGGAAGGTGCACACCGCTATTCGAGAGAGTGGCAAGGAGCGATGAGCCGGTCGGCACCTCCACATCCTTCTTCCCATTGATATTTATGTGAATCTTTCCCGAAGGCACAAGATAATGCTTGGCAACCAAGAGAATTATCACCAGCAGCAGCGTGATGATGAGAAACAGCACCGCGCTTGCCGCCACAGTCAATGATTGAATATCCAATACTACCATACTTCATTAAAGTTTTATGCCGAGGAAGCTCATGAAAGCGATTCCCATAAGGCCGGTGAGAATAAATGTTATGCCTATTCCGCGGAGCGGAGCCGGAACATTGGAATATGCCAGCTTCTCCCTGATTGCTGCTATGCCCACTATGGCAAGAAGCCAGCCTATGCCCGAGCCCGCGCCATAGACGGTGGCTGTGAGAGCCGATCCGAAGTCCTTCTGCTGCATGAAGAGCGACGCTCCGAGAATGGCGCAGTTCACAGCTATCAGAGGCAGGAAGATTCCGAGCGAGGCGTAGAGCGAGGGCGAGAATTTCTCCACCGCCATCTCCACGAGCTGCGTCATCGAGGCTATCACGGCGATAAACATTATCAGGGCGAGGAAACTGAGGTCGACCTCGGCAAACTCCTCGCCGAGCCAGCTAAGCGCTCCCGGCTGAAGCACGTAGGTATTGAGCATGTAGTTGATTGGCAGCGACACCACGAGCATGAACGTCACGGCGATGCCAAGTCCGAATGCCGTCTTCACATTCTTGGATACAGCAAGGAATGAGCACATACCCAAGAAGTAGGCGAATATCATATTATCGATGAAAATCGAGCGAATGAACAGATTTAAACTTTCCATATTCTTCTTTTATTGAGTTTTTGTGCCACATTTATTTTTCTTGGAGCTCCTTGTTGCGTGAGCGGTGAACCCAGATGATGCAAGCCACCGTGATAAGCGCCATCGGCGGCAGAATCATCAGTCCGTTGTCCATATATCCCATATCATATAGAGCCTGAGGAATCACCGGAAACCCGAACACTGTGCCCGATCCGAGCAACTCGCGCACGAAGCCCACCACGACGAGTATCAGCGCATAGCCTATGCCATTGCCCACGCCGTCGAGGAAAGAGTCCCACGGGCCGTTGCTCAATGCGAAAGCCTCAAGGCGTCCCATAAGTATGCAATTTGTGATTATAAGTCCGATAAACACCGACAAGGCCTTGCTCACCTCATAGTTGTAGGCTTTAAGAATCTGGTCCACGATAATCACGAGAGCCGCCACCACCACAAGCTGCACGATGATGCGGATATTGGTGGGGATAGTGTTGCGGATTAGCGAGATAATCACATTGGCAAAAGCCAGCACGGCAGTCACCGAGATACCCATCACGATTGCCGGCTCAAGTTTGGCCGTAACGGCAAGCACCGAGCAGATACCCAGCACCTGCACTATCACAGGGTTATTCTTTGAGAAAGGGTTAAATAGAACCTCTTTGTTTTTTTTCGATAGCATAACGGCAAGTATTATTTAGTATTACCATTTAATTGATTGAGAAATGCGCTGTAATCGCTCAGGCAGCTTTTCAGCATAGCCTCAACGCCCTTGCTCGTGACGGTTCCTCCCGATATGGCATTCACATAGTCGGCATTGTCGGCAGGCTTCTGTCCGGCCTTCATCACGTCGATGGAGCGGAACGTGCCGTCTTTATAGAGCTCCTTCCCATTAAATTGGTTCTGGAAATCGGGCTTTGCGATCTCGGCGCCCAGTCCCGGAGTCTCGCCCTGATGCGAGAAGTAGGCCCCGTACACCGTGTTGCCATTGTCGTCGACTGCCACATAGCCCCAAATCGGGCCCCACAATCCGGCGCCGTACACGGGGAGGATATATTTCACCGCTCCGTCGTCGAGGTGACACACAAACACCGGCAGCGCGCGCTCGGCCACTGCTTTCTTCACCTCGCCGGCCATATTCACCGCAAATGCGTCGCCATCGATTTTTGCGCCATCGGCATTCACCACAAACGACTCTGTGACATACTTGTCGTACACTGCCTTCACGTCGCCGTCGGCTGCCGACAGGTGCACGGCACTTAGAATCTGCATGCGCTTGTCGTTGGCGATATTCTCGTCCTGTTTTGGCTTCAATGCCATATAGGTGAGTGCGAGCACCGCACCTACAACCACAACCATAATGGCTGAGTAGAGAATCGTATATGTATTGCTTTGCTTATTCATCTCTAATGTCCTCCTTTTAATTATTGTTGGCTTTGGCACGTTTCAATCGGCGGCTGATGTTGGCGCTCACCACGCAATGGTCGATAAGCGGAGCAAAAGCGTTCATGAACAGCACGGCGAGCATGGCTCCCTCGGGGAATCCGCCATTGTACACGCGTATCAGGATGGCAAGCACGCCAATCAAGAAGCCGTAGATATATTTTCCTGTCTCAGTGCGGGCGCCGGTCACCGGATCGGTAGCCATGAACACAGCCGCGAACGCGAATCCTCCCAGGCAGAGCTGGTCGATAGGCGAGAGCATCGACACCGGATATGACGGCGAGGGGAACGCATTGGCGAGTGTTGCCATCAGGAATCCGCCCACAAACACCGAACCCATAATCTTCCACGAGGCGATGCCGGTGCCGAGCAAGACTACGGCTCCTATCAGGATGCACAGCGTGGACACCTCTCCTACCGAACCGGGGATAAGGCCTATGAAGGCATCGAGTGTGCTGATGGGTTCTCCTATGATATTGGTTATTGAGATATCGTTACCGGCCGACACCGCTACCTGTCCAAGTGGTGTCGCACCCGAGAATGCGTCGGTCACGGTGCCTGCGCCGAGACCGAACACCGGCTCGGTGGCTACAAAAGCCGCATCGCCCGACATCTTGGCCGGATAGCCGAAGAACAGCACGGCT
>JBJEKJ010000118.1:0-4803 GCA_051878575.1 Muribaculaceae bacterium
CTTGGTTGACAGGGAATAACGATATGCACTTGAAAAACTTCTCTTTGTATGAGGTTGCTGATAAGATACGTTTGAGTCCTGCTTACGATTTGTTAAATGCGGCTATCATCAACCCAAAGGATGATGAAGAACTGGCATTAACCTTGAATGGTCGGAAGAAGAACCTTCAAAGAGAGGATTTTATTCGGTCAGCATCCACGCTGGGCATAGAGAACGTGATCGTAGAGCGACTGATAAATAAGTATGTCAAACTATTGCCCAAGTTTGAGACTGTCATTCAAAACTCTTTCCTCAATGCTGAATTAAAGGAAAAGTATGGTGAATTGTTGAATGAACGGCTTGCGAGGCTTGCGCAAAGGCTGTAAAACGATAATACACACAATGCTATGGATATCCTTGTAGCTTTTATGGTGCATCAGGGGAATCTTTCTATGAATCTTTCCAATCTTTCACGTCTATAAAAGTGAAAAGTGCAAAAAATAGGAGAATATTTTTTGTATGTGGAATAAATGTATTATCTTTGTGGTCGCAAAAAAGTCCGGGGTGTAGCACAGTTGGTTAGCGCGCCACGTTCGGGACGTGGAGGCCGGAAGTTCGAGTCTTCTCACCCCGACTCTTTTCAAGTCAATCGCCTGCAAGTTATCAACTTGCGGGCGATTTTCCTTTTCACCCCAATTGTGCCGGAACCTGCCGTCAAGGGGTTGGACGGTCAAGGTTACGATAGGCTACGGCCTCACGGATATGCGCGGGGAGTATCGCCTCGCTGCCGGCAAGGTCGGCGATGGTGCGCGCCACCTTGAGGATTCGGTCGTAGGCACGGGCGCTCATGTCGAGCCTCGTCATGGCATCGCGCAATATGGCAAGGCAGGCGCTGTCGGGGCGGCAATATTTCCTAATGAGTCGCGACGGCATCTGAGCGTTGCAGTGCACCCCCGGCTCGTCGTGAAACCGCGCCGCCTGAATCTCGCGCGCCGCCACCACGCGTTCCCTTATCGCAGCACTGCTCTCGGCGGGAGTGTCGGAGGATATGTCGTCAAACTCCACCGGCGCAACCTCCACCTGAATGTCGATACGGTCGAGGAGCGGACCCGATATTTTGCTGAGATAGCGCCTCACGGCGCCGGGAGGACACACACAGGGCTTCGTAGGATGTCCGTAATAGCCACACGGACAGGGATTCATCGACGCCACAAGCATAAACGACGCCGGATAGTCGACGGTGTATTTGGCGCGGGCTATGGTTATGCGGCGATCCTCAAGCGGCTGACGCATCACCTCGAGAACCTGACGGTTGAACTCGGGGAGCTCATCGAGAAACAGCACGCCATTGTGCGCAAGGCTTATCTCTCCGGGCATTGGATTGGTGCCGCCTCCCACCAATGCCACCGGCGACACCGTGTGGTGAGGCGATCGAAACGGGCGCTGCGTCATCAGCGTGGAGCCTCCACGCAGTTTGCCGGCCACGCTGTGTATCTTTGTAGTCTCCAACGCCTCACGGAGCGTAAGCGGCGGTAGTATAGAAGGCAGTCGACGGGCCATCATCGACTTTCCCGAGCCGGGACTACCCACAAGCAGCAGGTTGTGGCCACCGGCGCACGCCACCTCAAAGGCGCGCTTGGCGTTATCCTGACCGCGAACCTCGGAGAAGTCGCAATCGTAGTGCCCTGATGCACGGGCAAACTCGCCGCGCGTGTCGACCCTCACGGGCGTAAACTCACGCGTTCCGTTGCAGAAGTCGACCACGTCGCGCAGGCTGTCCATGCCGTACACCTCTATGTCGCTCACCACGGCCGCCTCGGTGGCATTGCCTGCCGGCACCACAAAGCCCTTGAAACCTGCCTCACGGGCCTTTATGGCCATCGGAAGAACGCCCTTTATAGGTAGCAGCGTGCCATCGAGCGACAACTCGCCCATAAGCATCATTCCGGGCAGACGGTCGGCCGACACCTTGCCGTCGGCAGTAAGTATGGCCACTGCAAGCGGCAGATCGTAGGCCGAGCCCTCCTTCCTGACGTCGGCAGGCGACATATTCACCACCACGCTGCGTCGAGGGAACTCAAGACCGCACTGCGACACCGCCGAGCGCATACGCTCGCCACTCTCCTTCACTGCGGTGTCGGGAAGGCCCACAATACAGAAGCCCACACCCCTGTCAACCGAAGCCTCAACAGTCACCACTATTGCGTCAATACCCTGCACGGCAGCCCCAAAACACTTTGTCAACATTGATATAAAAATCTTAACCCGTTATTAATCAACAAAAAAGAGCACAGCCGCCACACTCTCATAGGCCACTGCCTCTTAACACACAAAAATACATCATTTCCACCACACCCCCAAATTTCACACAAACAAACTCACCCATCCCATCCAATTTTCTCCCAAAAAAATACGGATTCAATCTGTGGCGAACCGGAAGAATCCGTATTCATCAAATCAAATATGAATCCTCAGCTAAGGTAGCAGCTAAGGTAGCAGCACCGCTCAGTGACCGCTGCACGCTGAGCCGGCACGCTTCGGGGAATCAGAGAAGGCCTGAGTCGGTGTCGCGGTTGTTGAGCTTCTTGCTGACCTTCATGCGCTTGCCCGAGAAGAAATTCCAGGAGAAGCCTATGGTGAACATCGAGGCATTGTCGTTGATTTGATGGTGCTCCTGCCGCTCCAAGATGGGATTGGCAAGCAGCTCGCTGCCGTATTTGCTACGAGTGAACAGCCACAGGCACGATGCCGTGACCCGTACATTGCCGTGCTGCCAATAGGCTTGCACCTCGCTTTGGTTTTCAGTCTTCGACATATATGCTCCATTGATGGTCCAGCCTCCCACTCGTCCATGATAGCTTGCGCCGAAATCGCCTTTGTGGAAACGCACTATGTAGTCGGGACGCACAGTCCACTTGGTGTGGCTTCCCATCAGGTTGCTTTCGATGTGTATGAATCCGCCTTGCACCTCCACTCCAATAGTGAGAAGTTCGCTGCCAAACGGGCGGCAATAAGCCGAGCCGCCCACAGCCCACGCCACCCGGCACTTGGCGTTTTCCCACGAGCCCACTATGTAGTCATCAGCGCCAATAGTCTGCCAATTGTAGATGCGGTTGATGGGATGTGAGGTGTAGTTCAGCCCCACCCACTCGTCGAACGAGACTATATTATGCTGATAGGAATGTGAGATGCTTGCCGAATACACCTGCGATGCCCTCAGCCACGGATTTCCCTGCGAGAGCAGCCCCGGAATCTCTTGCGTGACGTTGGTGCTTAGTTGGCTAATCGTAGGCGATTCGGCCCACGACTGCACGCTTAGACGCACATAGTTGCGCCTGCCCATTTTCCGCGACACTATTAGCCTCGGACTCCCTTGCAGCGTCTTCTCAGAGGCATCGTTGTTGGAGTTATACACATGCACTAATTTTCCGCCGATGCGGTAACTCCAACCCCAAAGCGAGCCCATAAAGTCGGCAAAAATAGCATTGTAGGTGTTCTCGCTGTGATAGCCATAGTCGCAGTAGCCCGAGAGCATATTGCTCAGCGTGGAGTTGGAGCTGCCGTAGGTGGAAATCCATCGCACATCGAGCGAATAGCGCCCTGCCCATTTCTTCGAGTAGTTAAGGTCGCCGATTAGCGAGTATTTCTTGTTGTTCTGGTCCACACGGTCGTCGAGCAGCAGTTCACCGGCGTCATAGCTTATCTGCAAGTTTGAGGCGCATTGCGAGTTGTTGAAATGCGTGCCTACCACGTTCACCGAAATCTCCTGATTCCGTGGCAGCGGCGAACTGAAATACACGTCGATCGACGGATTGAATATGTCGGTTTCGCTCTCTTGCCGTCCTGATCCGGCCTTCCATCGGTCGTCGCCGCGAACTTCAATCTTGGTGGTGCTGTGTGAGAATCTGTGCGATAATTTCGGCATCAGCTCCACTTGCAGCACACGCCCGGCAGCATTTGCGTTGGTGTATTTCAGCGAAAAAGAGTTGTCGGTGTAGCCAAATGGCTGGCTCTCGCGGTAGGTATAGTCGGCGGTAATACCGTCAGGGCGGTTGAAGCGGTAGTGGTCGATGCCCTCCCAGTCGTCGTAGTTGCGCAGATTCATGCTCCAGGCGAAGGCAAATTGATTGCAGCCTCGGTTGTAGCGCACACCCGCCCGGGCATTTACAAAGCCTGTGGTGAAAGCACTTTGCGCACCGGCGTCTATGGCATAGCCATCGTCGAGACGATGCGTAATCACATTGACTACGGTAGCATCGCTGTCGGCGTATTTTATGGGCGCATATTGATAGTATTCCACATTCTTCACCTTGTCGGCAGGAATTAGCCGGAGGTCTTTCTCCGAAGCCTCAACGCCGTTAATCAGCAGTTTCACGCCTCCGCCCGAGAGTCGCTTCACGCTACCCGTCGCGGGGTCAACGTATAGCCCCGGCAGAGTAGACAGAAGGTCACACGAATGGCGCGACATCCTCACCTGCTCGGCCGTGAAAGTGTAGACGGAGTGGTCGACGTAGTCGGTGCGGTGCAAGCCTTCCACCACCACGGTTTTGAGGCCGTAGCTCGCCGGTTTCATCACGATATTGCCCACCTCACTGCCACGGAGGCGGTGAATAGCAGTGGCATAGCCTATGAAGCTCACCGTGGCAAGCACGTCGTGACGCTCGCAGGGAATCACAAAATCGCCGCTCATGTTGCTCACGCCGCCGGTGATGAAAGAGCTGTCGGCGGGCGACAAAAGTGCGATGTTGGCATATTCGAGGGGCATTCCCTTCTCGTTCAATATGCGACCGCTGAACTTATGCTCAATCTTCTTTATGCACTCCA
>JBJEKJ010000119.1:0-4697 GCA_051878575.1 Muribaculaceae bacterium
ATAGGTGCCAGCCCTAATTTTTTAGATTCTAAAAAAGTTTAGCGGACAGTAATAACTTTTTATAGTTAGGGCAATATTCAGACAGGATTTCTTTTAGGACTGAGGGCTTAAAAGGTCTAACATGCATTGTTTCTGTCTGTCTACCAAATAGTGGTTGCTTCTTATCCTTGAAAATTCTATTCATCAAGGTGTTCACAGATCCTGCCACAATTAGGTTGATATGAGCCTTATTTTTATAGCTATCCCATATGTTTTGCATATCGGAGTAGATAGATGGGTTTACCCTATAGAAATCCTGAAACTCATCAATAAAAAGGTTGATATGCTGAGTCTGAGACAACTCCATGATGAATTTGAATACAGCAGCAAAAGACATTCCCTTGCTATCAAGCATGGGCATGTTGAGTTTTGTACGAATCTCATCAACAAATATATCGCATAGATCGGCTTCCGCTTTACGAGCAACAAAAAAGTATAGCATTGTCTTATTCTCATAAAACTTCTTGACCATCTCTGTCTTACCGATACGACGTCTTCCCGTAATGATGGTAAATTGGGCTACCTCATGAGACAATTCCTCAATTTCTCTAAGCTTTTCAAACTCTTGTTCTCTATCAAAAAATCTCATACCTATAAGCTTTATCGTAATATACATTACCGTAACAGCGGTTACGATGATGCAAAAGTACAAATAAAATTATCATTCGTGCAATAAATCCATAGTTTTTATAGGTTTTTCAGCAAATAAGTATCTCCGACACACTGAATGTCGGTGCCCAAACAATTTTGCAAATTTTCCTCAAAAATGGAAATTTTTAAGACGCATCAGCGGAAAATATCGCCGTTTTTGCGTAATTTTGTGCTAAATATGCGGTGTGAAGAATGGACAGAAGCTTAACTTTCAGCACTTCGGGCGAACTAAATTCTCACTCCGCATGATGCAGTGCCACAGCTCCACATAGGTATCGACGTGTTGCATAGCCACGATGTAATTATGGCAATGCAGGCTGCCGATATTCGCAGCGACAATGGCGGAATTGTAGGTGCTTGCGTTATAAATGGATATGGCAAAGAAGCTACGTCGCCTACGGCAAGCGCCAACTACATCGTTTGGCGTTAACCGCCATTTCATACAATGCCTTGCAACGCATCAATCATTATAATATTAAAACACTCCGATTAGCATGAAACGAACACTGAAAATCATATTGTGGACAGCAGCCTTTGCCGCCTCTGCGTGCATAATGATAATGTGCGTATGTAATTTTATCATTGTTGATAATGCCAAGGGCAAAACGTTCTCTGAAATCAACGACACACCTCCCGCAGAATACGGACTGCTACTCGGCACAACTCCTCAAACTCGCATTGGCAGAAAACCAAACTACTTCTTCGCTTTCCGCATCAATGCAACCGCAGAACTCTACAAGGCAGGAAAAATACGCAAAATCCTCATCAGCGGCGATGAAAACAGCCTCGATGGCGTCAACGAAGTGGTATGCATGAGAGATTCGCTCGTGAAACGCGGCGTTAATGCTGCCGACATCATTCTCGACGGAAAAGGCTATCGCACCCTCGACTCGGTGGTGCGGGCAGTGAACGTCTACGGCATTCGCAGCTTTATAGTCATTTCACAGCATTTCCACAACGAGCGCGCTATCTACCTTGCCGAGCACCTGAACCTCGGCACACACCACATAACGGGCTACAATGCCGCCGACGCACGCTTCACTGTGGCAATTGTTACCTACCTGCGCGAGTATCTCGCCCGAGTGAAAGTGTTCATCGACCTACACTCCCACCCCCTCACCTTCCGCCCCTGTGTAACCACAGCGACCATTTGTAATCAGGATTTGCCAAAGTACCGATTGCCACTGATTCCGGACTAAATTCAAGGGATTTTGCCCCGATTAATTTTTACGTAATAAATTTCATACATCACCGACCGCATTTCATACATTGCCCTGCTACGCCCTTTGCAGTGCACCGTTTTTTTGCGTTATTTGCCACAGAAAATTCAGGCAAATTATGAAACTTCCTATTATAAACTTGCTACTTATTGCGGCACTTTGCTCTTGCTCGCCAAATGGCAACAAGGATTTCAAGCACACAGAGTGCAATGGTGTGTATTATTGGAAAACGACTATGAAACCTCCGCGGGCAATGCAGCTACACAATCTGTTTTCCACCGTGAGGTGAAAGCCGCTATGGCAATGCTCACCACTCGCGCCGCCCGAGCCGAAGCCGAGTATCTGCTTTTCCACCTCAAGACAATAATCGCCCGCTACCCCGACACCCCACAGCCATCGACGTGAAACAATCGTGCGACCACTGACGCCACTGGCTCTAACCTCAGCAATTACGCTTCCCCCATTGCCGATATAACCCACCCGGGCAAAAGCGAGGGGGACACCGATTCGGTATCCCCCTCTCCGATAAAGTTATTTCAAAAAAGTCTATCCTGCATTAATCAGTCGGCACACTTGGCACAGATGAACTCACGGTTCATGCGGGCGATGTTGCTCAGCTTGATGTTCTTCGGGCACTCGGCGGCGCAGGCACCGGTGTTGGTGCAGTTGCCGAATCCGAGCTCGTCCATCTTTGCCACCATGGCCTTCACGCGGCGGGCAGCCTCCACGCGACCTTGCGGAAGCAGTGCGAACTGGCTCACCTTAGCCGACACAAAGAGCATAGCCGATCCGTTCTTGCAGGCAGCCACACAAGCGCCACAGCCGATGCACGATGCCGAGTCCATGGCCTCGTCGGCGGCAGTCTTGGCGATAGGTATCGCGTTAGCGTCCTGAGCTCCACCACAGTTGAACGAGGTGTAGCCACCGGCTTGCTGAATCTTGTCGAATGCGTTGCGGTCGACCATCAAGTCCTTGATAACGGGGAACGCGGCCGAGCGCCAAGGCTCTACGGTGATAGTCTCGCCATCGCTGAAGCGGCGCATATACAATTGGCAGGTTGTGGCTCCTGTGGCAGGTCCGTGCGGATGTCCGTTGATGTAGAGCGAGCACATACCGCAGATACCCTCGCGGCAGTCGTGGTCGAACACGATAGGCTCCTCACCCTTCTCCACGAGCTGCTCGTTGAGAATATCGAGAGTCTCAAGGAAAGAGGTGTCGGTGTCAGTAGCCACTGTGTAGGTCTTGAACTCTCCTTTGGCCTTCGGAGAAGCCTGACGCCATACTTTGAGATTTACTGTTATATTTGCCATTATTGAATTCCTTTCTGAATTAATTATGATTTATAATTACGGGTTTGAACCTTAATAGCCTCATATTCGAGCGGTTCTTTTATCAAAGTAGGAGCCTTCTCGTCGCTGCCGGCATAGTTCCAGCACGAAACGTAGAAGTAGTTCTCGTCGTCGCGCTTGGCCTCGCCTTCCTCGGTCTGATACTCCTCGCGGAAGTGTCCGCCGCAGCTTTCGTTGCGGTTCAGTGCGTCGTAGGCGATAAGCTCACCCATAGTGATGAAGTCGCGCAGGCGGAATGCCTTGTCGAGCTCCACGTTCATGCCCTCTTGCGTTCCGGGGATGAAAAGATTGGTCTCAAATTCCTTGCGGAGCTTCTTGAGCTCTACGAGAGCTTTCTCCAATCCCTCTTTCGTACGGCCCATGCCCACATATTCCCACATGATGTGGCCGAGCTCCTTGTGGATGGAGTCGACCGAGCGCTTGCCCTTGATGTTCATCAGGGCGTCCATCTCGGCACGGCACTTCTTCTCGGCGGCTTCGAACTCGGGAGTGTCGGTCTTGAAATGCGGCACTGTGATCTGGTCGCTGAGGTAGTTCTGGATAGTGTAGGGAAGCACGAAATATCCGTCGGCAAGACCCTGCATGAGGGCCGATGCGCCGAGGCGGTTGGCACCGTGGTCGGAGAAGTTGCACTCACCGATTGCAAACAAGCCCTTAACCGAGGTCTGGAGCTCGTAGTCGACCCAAATACCGCCCATAGTGTAGTGGATGGCGGGGAAGATCATCATCGGGTTGTAGTATTTCTCGCCGTTCACCTCGCGAGCGAGCTCACCGGGGTTCACGTCGGTGATTTCCTCATACATGTCGAAGAGGTTGCCGTAGCGCTGGCGCACCGTGTCGATGCCCAGACGGTTGATGGCCTCGGAGAAGTCGAGGAACACGGCAAGACCGGTGTTGTTCACGCCGAAGCCCTTGTCGCAACGCTCCTTGGCGGCACGCGATGCCACGTCGCGCGGAACGAGGTTGCCGAATGCCGGATAGCGGCGCTCCAAGTAGTAGTCGCGGTCTTCCTCAGGGATGTCGCTGCCCTTGATGGTGCCGGCTTGCAGCTTCTTGGCGTCCTCAAGTTTCTTGGGCACCCAGATGCGGCCGTCGTTACGAAGCGACTCCGACATCAGCGTGAGCTTCGACTGCTTGTCGCCGTGAACGGGGATACAAGTCGGGTGAATCTGCACGTAGGCGGGATTTGCGAAATAGGCTCCCTTGCGGTAGCATGCCATGGCGGCGCTACAGTTGCAGCCCATTGCATTGGTGGAGAGGAAATATGTGTTGCCATATCCGCCGGTGGCTATTACCACTGCGTGAGCGGCGAAGCGCTCAAACTTGCCTGTGACGAGGTTCTTGGCGATGATACCGCGGGCGCGGCCGTCGATAATCACCACATCGTGCATCTCATAGCGGTTGTAGCTTTTCACCTTGCCGAGCTGGATTTGGCGGT
>JBJEKJ010000120.1:0-4690 GCA_051878575.1 Muribaculaceae bacterium
CTTTGCCGGATGCGCCATTGAAACTTTAGCCCTTCCCGCTACAATGACCTCGATAGGCGAAGGTGCTTTCATCGGTTGTAGCTCGCTGTCGTCGCTTGACATTAACGTACCAGCAATTGGCGCGAGGGCATTTGAGGAATGTACGCTGATGCAGACACTTCGTATAGGCAAAGACGTGGCATCAATTGGCGAGCGTGCATTTGTGCGTTGCAGTGGACTGACATCAATTACGGTAGATGCGGCGAATACGGCCTACGACTCTCGGAATGACAGCAATGTGCTTGTCGACCACTTGACCAACACCATTATTGCCGGATGCAATAACAGCGTGATACCGGAAACCGTCACGGCTATTGGCGACTATGCCTTCAGCTATTGTACGTTCGACACATTCTCGGTTCCGGTTAATGTCACGGCTATCGGAGCCAATGCTTTCCGTGACTGCTACAATCTTAAGTCGCTGACGATACCTGAAGGGATTGCGCGCATTGAGGATGGCACATTATACGGTTGCTATAGCCTGACGTCGTTCACCATTCCTGAGAGCGTCACTTTCATAGGTACGGAGGCATTCTACGCTTGCAGCTCGTTGACGAATATCACTTTGCCCGAAAAGGTTGAGGGATATGGCGAACGCGCGTTCGAAAGTGCCGGAATCGTAAGCATAACAAATCGTCGCGCTACTGCCGTGGAGTCCGACGAAGATATGTTTGGCTACTCGACATACACCGATGCCACTCTTACAGTGCCATTCGGCTCGCGCTTCTCATACTATACCACAATGCCATGGAGCAAATTCACCAAAGTAAAAGAGGGATTAGGAAATGTCACTCTACTGGCTCCGGTGTTCTCGGTTGAGGGCGGCACGTATAATGAGAATGTGGAGCTCACCATCACCAATCCCAACGAGGGCGGAACAATCTACTATTATACCACCGTCGACCGAACCGTGCGCGAATACACCGTTCCCATCAAGCTCGTTTCTCCATTCCATGGCGATGTGATTGCCATAGTGATGAAAGATGATGAAATCAGTGAGTGTGCGTCGCAATACTATGATGTGGAAATTCCATCGCTTGGCGTGACGGTGGCAGGCGTTCAGGTGAATGAAAAGAACAAGTACAACGTGCTTGGCGACGGCACGGTGAGATACGACGACAAGTCGGGCATTCTCTATCTAACCAACGCCAAGATTGATTGTGGCAAGGGAGCAAGCGCCGGAATTGAAGTCGAGGATGGGTCGCTCACCATTATACTAAGTGGAGAGAATCGCATCACGGGAGCTTACATGGGTATCTTTATGATGCCGCAATACTCTATTGGCGGTACTTTGACCATAGCCGGATCGGGCAGCGAGAACGATGCACTTGTGATCGACGTAGCCGACGAGTGGGGTGACGGCATATATGTGTATCTCTCTAACATGAAGATTGAGAATTGTGGGCTTGTTATCAATGGCGGCTCTCATGGCATAATGTATAAAGCCGGTGAGGGTGTGATTGATGGCGGACTCGAAATCGACAATGCCCGCGTGGATGTCACGGCGGGAGAATCGGCCGTCGGCGGAGTGTTCCGCTTCACGCTTGGTGAGGGTCTCTCCATCCTCGAGCCCGCGGGCGCTGAGTTTGTGACTTGCGACGGTAAGGGCAATTTCGAGAACATTCAGATTGGCGGCGAGGTTCAGAAGCATGTGGTTATCGGCAAGACGGATACCGGCGTGGAAGGCATCGATGCCGCACAGCCTGCTGCCGACGGCGCAATCTACGACATTCATGGCCGTCGCTTGGAGCGCATCACACAGCCCGGATTCTATATCGTAGGCGGACAGAAAGTCATCGTGAAATAAGTGAGCCTGACAATAAAAGGCATTAAACGCGTATATGGAGGATGTGCAGCTTCTGTGCGGCACATCCTCTGTCGTTTCCCTGAATGACCCTATTTCGAGGGGTTGTTTTATCCGCTTTTTTGCCGGTCGATTGGCGTTGTCGTCAATAAAACACGCTAAATTACGGTGTTATGCTGTGTGATACGGGAATTTGTTGTAATTTTGCAGCGCAAATGCGCAAATAGCGACGTAATTTGCTATATTTTTATAACAAACAATTGACGATACACACTTTTTATGGCAGGATCGAATTTTATCGACTATGTGAAGATTCTTTGCCGCTCCGGCAAGGGCGGCCGCGGCTCGTTGCACTTTTTCCGTGGGAAATATATACCTAAGGGTGGACCCGACGGCGGCGACGGCGGTCGTGGCGGTCACGTAATCCTGCGTGGCAACCGCAATTTATGGACACTTCTGCACTTGAAGTATCAGCGCCACATCTTCGCGACCAATGGCGAGTCGGGCGGGGCCAACCGCAGTTTCGGGAAAGACGGCGAGGACCGCATAATCGAGGTGCCGTGCGGCACGGCGGTGTTTGATGCCGAGACGGGGCAATTCCTTTGCGACGTGACCTCCGACGGAGAGGAGATAAAGCTCCTCAAGGGCGGTCGCGGCGGTCTGGGCAACTGGCACTTCAAGAGTGCCACCAACCGCACCCCGCGCTATGCGCAGCCGGGTGAGCCGGGCATAGAGAAGGCTGTGATTCTGGAGCTTAAGCTGCTTGCCGACGTGGGATTGGTGGGATTCCCAAATGCCGGAAAGTCGACGCTCCTGTCGTCGATTTCGGCTGCGAAGCCAAAGATTGCCAACTATCCGTTCACCACGCTTGAGCCCAATCTCGGTATCGTGAGCTATCGCGACAACCGCTCGTTTGTGATGGCCGACATTCCGGGAATCATAGAGGGCGCGAGCGAGGGAAAGGGCCTTGGATTGCGATTCTTGCGCCACATTGAGCGCAATGCCGTGTTGCTGTTCATGATTCCTGCCGACACTGCCGATATCAAGCGTGAATATGAGATTCTGTGCAATGAGCTTCAGCGCTTCAATCCCGACCTTGCCGACAAGCCCCGAGTGCTCGCCATCACTAAGTGCGACATGCTCGACGATGAGCTGATGGACGAGATGCGCGACGAGCTTCCCGATGGCGTGAAGGCGGTGTTCATATCATCGGTTGCCGGAATGGGGCTCACCGAGCTTAAGGACCTGCTGTGGCGCGAGATCAACGATGAGAGCAACCGAATACCCACCAAAATCACGCATCGCGACCTCGACGTGAGCCATCGCGTGCAAGAGGAGGATGAATGGGTGTTTGAACAAGAGCCTATCGATGATGATGACGACTATTGCGGAGGCAGAATGCTCGATGAGGACGAGTGGGAAGGCGAGTACGATGATAGCGAAGCTCCCTACGACGAAGAGCCGGAACTTGATGACGAGGCTGTGCAGGATGCCGCCGAAGCTGAAGAGGAGGAGCAATGGCCCGAAGAATACTGGCCCGACGACTACAAAGAGGACAAATTCTTCTATTCCCAGCCTCAGGACGACGAGAAATAGCACTCGCATCTATAACAAAAAAACAATTGCGGTGGAGCAACACCTTACACAGGTTGTTCCACCGCAATGTTTATCGTTTTCCGTCAGGGCTATTTCCGGTTTTTCAGCTCATTCTTGTCGATTACCACATAGATGGTATCTACCACTCGGCCTTCACTACTTCCGGCAAAGCGCTTTGCAACATTGGCAAAGTCCTTGTCGATTACCGTCACATCGTCAACGAAGTAGTCGGTCTCACCACGGTTTCGCCACACGTTCACCATACCCCACACTTCGTGGTACTTAATCTTCACTTTCCAGCCCTCGGCTTGTGCCTGATAGAGCAGCTTGATAAGCGAATCCTGGTCGTTACGGTCGTTATCAAACGAGAAGCTGAACGGCTCGCCACTCGTGTTCATACCCGTCTGGGTCATATTCAAGCGACCCTCCCAAGAGTCCCAGAACACACCTTTTTCAGTGAACTCAATGAGGTTGCCCACCTTTTCACCTTCAGAGTATCGTTCCTTGCAGCCCACAAGAGCCACAGCCAATACTATCAATGCAGGAATAATCTTTCTCATAGCAATTCAAAAAAAATTATATTTCGCCACAAATATATACAAAATCCCGATATTCCCGCCCAATTTTGGGCGATTTTATGCCTTGGTGCTCTGTTTTTTTGGCTCTAAATTGAAAAAAACGGGCGAATTATTTTATTTATCGCAGAAATACTATTAATTTTGCAAATCTGAAATTGTAATTTTATCATTAAATAGTTTATTATAAACAAAAATGGCTAAGAAAGAAACTACTCGCACATCTATCGACGAGCTTAATGAGTCGCTTTCATCTTTTGAGCAGAAAGTGGAGAACAACAAGAAATACATCTACTGGATTACCGGTGCTATCGTTGTGGTGGCTTTGGTGATTTTGGGATATGTATATGGCATTCATAATCCGAATATGGAGAAGGCTAAGGCAGAGATTGCCAAAGCCGATATGGACTTGTCGCTCGGCAAGGACTCGGTGGCTTTGCAGGAGTATATCGCCGTTGCCAACAACTATAGCAACGACCCGGCCAACCGCGCCAGCCTCAATGCCGCTATAATCCTCTATCAGCAGGGAAAATATCAGGAGGCTGCCGACAACGTCAAGAAATTTGATGCCGAGGGCACTATCGTTGGCCCGGCCTCACAATCGCTGCTCGGCGACTGCTATGTGAACTTGAAGAAATATGACGAGGCTCTCTCGGCTTTCGACAAGGCCGTGTCG
>JBJEKJ010000121.1:0-66073 GCA_051878575.1 Muribaculaceae bacterium
CAAGTCGATAAAAAAGAGAAGCTGCGCCGTAAACCTCAATTACGACACAGCCTCTCTTGCTATTATATTGGCACACCGGCTCGTAATGGAATTGTCGGCTACAATCCTACGGCTGCGAACGGTGTCAGTTCTTGATTCTGAGGGTGTCGCCGAGATCCTCAAGCTCGAAAATCTTGGCGCGCTCGGCTCTATCGGGCGAATTGGGCTGATGCAGCGTGAGGCACAACCTGCCGTCGAAAGTCTTGAATATCATTGCATGTCCGCCATCTTTCTTGAAAATGGGCTCGGCTTGATGACGCCACGGGCCTTTCACACGTCCCGTGACCGACTCGGCCACTCCCACGGCATACTGATTGTTGCAGAAACTTGACCAAATCATGAGCAACTTGCCGGTCTTTGTGCGATATAGGAAGCATCCGTCGGTGACGAAGTAGATTCCGGCTTTGTTGAACACCATTCCTGTCGACCAGGGAGCCGCCGAGGCATGAAAGAGCTTCTGCGGCTGCGATGCGCGTGCCGATAGGTCGGCAGTGAGCTCCACAAGGTTCATGGCTCCATCCTCCAGTTCCACCCACTCATGGCAGTAGATCATATAGGGTTTTCCGTCTTCCACCCATAATGTCCCGTCGAGTGCCATCTGGTCGGCGGGCGTCGAGGGCTCGTAGGATAGCGGCATGAATGGACCCTCGGGGCTGTCGGCGCGGAAAATCTGAGTTGCGCGCCAGGTGTATCTCACCCAGTTCTCCCTCGGAGCCTTCCACTCCACGTCGCTGTTGATGGTGGCAAAAAGATAGTATTTGCCGTTATACTCATGCACCTCGGGTGCCCAAACCACTCCTCTGCTCCAGTTCTCTTTAGGGATTACGCACACCTGCTTTGGCTCCGTCCAGTGCCGGAGGTCCTTGCTCTTGTACACCTTCACTCCGCCTACCTGCTCACCGGTAGCGTCGGTAGTGGTGCTTGAGGCATACATATAGTATGTGCGGTCTTTCTCGACAGGCAAGACAAACGGGTCGCGAATATAGATGTCGTCCAGCGTCAGCTTTGCCTTCCCCTCGGCCAACGATGCCAAAGGTGTGATAATCATTGTGAGGATTAACAGTAGATTTCTCATAATAAATTTTTTGCTATTGTTACGTTATGGTATCATCTCTTTTCTTACGCCACATCCGGGCCATTTATTGTCGGGCAACGGGCTCTAATGCCTATGTGCACCTGCATACTCGCTCAGCCAAGCGCTCAATGCCGCTTGCCACGAGGGCTGATATCGGAATTGCGGATTGCCGAACCATCCATGCCCTCCGCTCGGATATACGAGCAGAGTGGCGGGCACGCCGTGATCCCGCAAGGCGTTGTAATACTCTATGCTGTTGCGCACCGACACCGTGGCATCGTCGCTGCTTGCGGCGATGAAAGCCGGCGGTGTGTCGGCCGTCACTTGCCGCTCGTTGCTGTAAAGCATTATCATTTCTCGGCTCGGATTCCGGCCAATGAGGTTGGCACGGGTGTCGGCATGTGTGTAGGCGTCGGCAAAGGTGATTACCGGATAGAACAGAATCTGGAAATCGGGGCGCGACTCCCGCGAGGCATAGTGTGTGGCTGCCGTTGCGGCAAGATGTCCGCCCGCCGAGCATCCCTGTATGCCAAGTCGGCCGAAGCGTAGCGCCGCACTGTCGCACCGCATAACCGTTATAGCACGATGCACGTCGCTCAGCGGCACATCGTGGTGTCCGTTGGGCAGTCGATACTTCAGCACGGCGTAGGTCACGCCAATGGAGTTGTACCAATATGCCATGTTATGACCCTCAGTGCCTATCCACACTTGCAGGTAGCTTCCGCCCGGGCATGCGAGCACCGCCACGCCACAAGGATGCTTTGGCACATACACCGTGAGCTCCGGATCGGTGACATTCAGCACATGCAGGCGGTTGTCGACCTCGGGAGCCTCAATTCCATTGTCGTTTGGGGCACCATCGCTCCATAGGCGATATTTAATGATGCAATCAGTGTGATCCATCACAAGCGCAGTGCAATCCTGCGCCGATGCCACCAAACAGACAATGAAAAAAAAGAAAAAATTAACTATTCGCATTATTCCATTATCATCATACAGTCAATATCGGCCATGCGCCGCATGTCGTTGTGCAGTCTCACGGTGTTGGCGCCCTTGTTAAGGCGCAGTGTGACCCTCACGGCCGACGTGGCATCGGCCGACGTAGCCGCGGTGGCTACCGTGGTGCACTGTGTTCCATTCACGTCGACCATGATTTCCGAAGGAGTCTCGGCCTGATAGCGCAGCTCCACCTCATAATCGCCGGAGCGTGGCACCACCACTTCGCTCCACACCAAGTCGTTCTCCTTCTTGCCACCGAGCCACGAAGCCTTCGCCCCGCCGTGGCAGGCCGCATTCTCCTCGTAGATTCCGGTCATGGCAGTGCGGTTGTTGACCAGTTCCTGATAGTCGCTGATGAATCCGCACTCACCCTCGTAGACGCGCCTCATAAGCCGCTTGCGAGCCTTCGCCCGGTAGATGCGCGTGGCATGCGGAGGCACCGACAGCGTGAAAGAGCCCGTAAAACCGCCAATATTCTCATGCTTATAGAGATCGCGCAGTTCCACCTTGCCGCCAAGATCCAACGAAGCAAAATCCACTTCTATGGTCTGCTCGGTGTCGGTGGGATTATACACGGCGAATGCACGGGTCTTGCCGCCCGTTTTCTCCACGTCCTTCACAAGGATATAGCACTCCGACTTCTTGTCGGCCACGTAGGCCTGCCGGAATGGGCTGTCCTGATTCAACGCTATCAGCTCCCTGTTCTTCAAGAGGCTGAGCGTGTGAGGCTTCAGTTGGCGCATGTCGCAGCCGATGAGCAGCGGCGAGTTCATGATGCACCACAGTCCGAAGTGCGTGGCATCCTCCTCGTCGGTGAGGCTACGCCCCACTTCCAGCATGTCCATGTCGTTGTAGTGTCCCGGAGAGCTGTAGGCCGACATATACAGGTTCTGCTTGATAATGCCTGCCACCGACTCCCAGTTGTCGGCAATATCACAGGTAGTGCGCCACGAAAGCGCCACCTTGCTCACCCACGTTCCGGGATAGTCCCATCGGCACACGTTCAGCCTCACGTCACTCCTGCCGGTATTCTTTATCGCATTGCTGATGGCGGTGTATCGCTCCTCCTCGTCGAGAATGGTCTTCCCGAAGTTGGTCCAATCGGTTCCGCCGCAGAAATCGACCTTAATAAAGTCGAAACCAAGCTCCTTGAAATAGAAGTCGGCATCCTTCTGGTCGTAGCCGTACAATCCCACATCGTGCGCAATGGTGTCGTTGCCCCAAAAGTGACCGCAGGTGTTGCGTCCGGCATCGGAATAGATTCCCGCCTTCAATCCGAGGCTATGGATATAGTCGACCAAGCCGCGCAATCCGTTGGGGAAGCGCACCGGATGAATGAGCAACTGCCCGTCGCTCATGCGTCGGCCGCCAAAGAAGCCGTCGTCGATATTGATGTACTTATAGCCCACATCGCTCAGTCCCAGCGACACCATGGCATCGGCCTGACTTTTGATGATATCGTCGTTGATATTCAGGGCAAACGTATTCCACGAGCTCCAACCCATAGTCGGAGCATCCTGTGCGCTGCCTGCCACAATAGAGGCAGCGCACAAGAATGTTGCAAACAATCTTTTCACCATCTAATAACGACTTTTTTTACCACACATGGAAAGGCGTGGTGGAATAACATTCATAACTCGACTTGTCGGACTTGACGAAAACGCGCGCATACAATGCGGGGTATTTTCCCTTCAGCTCGCTCAAGTCAACAGTGAGCGTCATCACTCCGGGCTCGCCGGCACCGGTCTTAGAAGCCCGGTAGTTGGCCATATCGACAAACTGCGTGTTGTTGACAAGCAAGCCCACCGACTTCAGCACGGCGTCCTCATCGACTTGGTCGACGCGGAAAGTCGCCGTGAGCGTGACATCGGCATCATTATACTCATAGCTCACGTCGGAAATAGTGAAATATGGCTTCACCTCATAGTTGATTTCCACATCACCGTCCACATCGAAGCGCAGCGTGTCGGCCTGCTGCCAGGGTCCCACTCCGAGCTTTGTGATCAAGCGCTTGGCGCCGGGATAGACGTATGTGGAGAATGTGCCGTCTTGCTTCACGTTCACATCGAGGGCGGCCTCCCTGCCGAATCCCGACTCCCACACCTCAATCTGCACCGTCGGGGTCAGCTGATTGCTGCCCGAGCCGCGCACACCGATAGCCTTGCCCTCATAGCACATCTTTCCGGTGATGTGGCAGTAGGGAGCTTTCATATTGTCGGCCTCACAGCTGCCGAGCAGAACGCCCATAGCAGCGACTAACAAGAAATATAATCTGTTTTTCATCATTTTTTGTCAATTTGATTACTGGAATGGATTTTTCACAAGTTTCGGGTTGTTGGAGAGCCACGACTCGTCGAGGAAGTTGTAGTAATTCCTCATCTCAAACGCCCTTGCGCTTGTCATCTTCGAGTTTTGCACTCTCTGGAACGCCCATTTGCCATTTTCGGCGCTGCGGGGGTCTTTCACGCGATAGGTGAAGAGGCTCCACTGCGTGGAATTCTCGTTCACGCCGTCCCACACCACGTGAGCCCTGCGCCAGCGCTTCAGGTCCCAGTAGCGCTGGTTCTCGAGAGGGAATTCCACACGTCGCTCCTGCTCGATGTCGAGCAGCGTGTACGACGGCAGAGCACCCAACCCGGCACGCTCGCGAATCGAGTTGAAATAAGGCAGTCCGGCATCCATCTTGCCCTGCTCGAGCAATGCCTCGGCATAGATAAGCACCACCTCGGCATATCGCATGCGAATGAACCATACATCGCTGCCCACCGACGACTTTCGATTGTTCTCAAGCGGGTCGAGATACTTGCGGAAGTTGAAGCCCGTGGAGTTGTCCCATGCGCCCGAGCTTGCACGCGGGCCGTTGACCGACGTGATGAGGTCGCCATCGTCGTCGGTAGTGCCGGCGGCTGCCGTCTTCGTGGTCCAAGTCCATTTTGAGCCTTTTTTCTGCAATTTCAGCTGTCCGGTCTGGTAGACCATTATCTGACCGTCGATTTCATCGCCGGGTCCCATAATCGTACCTCTCAGGCGCGGATCCTTGTTGGCAAAGATGTCATTCGGGTTCTCATAGAACACATAGTCGCCCTTGGCAGTAGAGATATTTAGGTGTCCGTCGCGGTTGTCGAGGAACTCGTAGGCCTCCACAAGGTTGAGCAGCGGTGTATTCTCGTTGGCGGCGGAATTGCCGGTGAGCTGCGGAGCCGACGAGCTTGCCGACCATCCGTGCGTCACGTCGGGCGAGAGGTAGTCGCGGGCCCAAATCACCTCCTTGTTGCCGTCTTTGTCGACAAAGAGCTGATAGAAATTGGTAGCCTTGTCAGCAACCTTATTGTAGAGCCCGAACTGGCCCGAGTCGATAATCTCCTTTGCGGTCTTCTCGGCAATCTCGTAGTAATATGCGGCCTTGTCGGCAGGGATTCCCACCTCGCCGCCCGCGGTCGCAATATCGGGGGTGACAAGATTGTTGTACTTCGCCAGACTGGCAGCCGTGATGGCCGCGCGGGCCTTAAGCGTGAGTGCCGCATACTTGCTTGCGCGTGCCTGGTGCACACCGCCATTGTCGGGCAGATTTTGCGCACACTCGTCGCACTCGCTGATGATATAGTCGTAAATTCCGGCCTCGGTGCTTCGCGCAATCTGCATCTCGGCAAGGTCGTCCTCCACGGTGAACACTCTGTCGCCCACTATTGGCATGCCGCCCAAGCCTCGTGCCATGTAGAAGTAGCTCCAGGCACGCAGGAAGCGCGTCTCATACTCATATTGCTTCTTGTCCTTGTCGACAAGTTTCTCGGAGGCACGCACACTGGCAAGGAACTGGTTCAGGTTGCGAATCAGCCCGTAGGGGTAGAGTCGCCACAAGTCGTCGGCATAGCTTGTCGATGAGTTGACCTGGAAGCAAGAAGCCTCGTCGAGCTCGCCCCACGTTCCTTTAGTGGTTGAGAAATCGCCGAAATTCTGGAAATTCGGTCCGAAATCTATGCGATTATAGAATCCTGCCAACACCGATTTTGTCATTGCCTCATCAGAGAAGACTTCATCGTCGGAGAAGATGGTGTCCGACTCACGGTCAAGGAAATCGGAGCACGAACTCATCATCAGCAATGCACCGGCAAGGGCAATGTAAAATATTCTTAGCTTATTCATATTCATTGTCATTTAAGAAAGTCGGTTAAAAGGTCAGATTCAATCCGATATTGATTACGCGTGTAGTAGGATAATTAGTACCCCCTGTGCCTGTATTTTCCGGGTCTATTCCATACTTGTGCATATTGTCGAATGAGAAAAGGTTCTGCATGAGGCAATACACACGGCAATGTTCCATATAAAGTTTCTTGGAAATCTTCTTGGGCAGCGTGTAGCCAATCTGCAAGTTGCGTAGCTTCAAAAACCACATCTCCTCCGACCAGAATGTGCTGGCCAAATAGTTGGAGTGTCCGCTGTTGCCATAGAGCATAGTTGGATATTTGCCGGGCACAAGCTCGCTTGCGGCATCACGAGGATCGGCAAGATGCCACTGGTCGCCCATATAATACTGCATCGTGTTGCCGTCGCCGTGGAATGGGAAACGAGCCTCCCAGTTGAAGTATTTTGTGAAATACGCCATTCCGGCAAAGTCGGCAGCAAAATCGATGCCCTTCCACTCAAATCCGAGATTGAAGTTGAAGTTGATAATCGGCGTGCGGTAGTCGTTGTCTTTCCAAAAACCGTCGTAACTCTTGTGACCTATAGGCTTCTGGTCGTCGTAGGTGATTATACCATCTTGGTTAACGTCCTCATAGATGAGGTCGCCGGGGCGAAGTGTGCTGTTTCCCTTTCCGTCGATGTCCACCGGATAGGCGGCAATCTCCTCCCACGACTGGAACTGACCGATGCAATTGAACTCCCAGCTCGAGCCCGAGTAGCGGTGGTTCTGGTTGTAGACATAGTAGTTGCGCGAGTTGGTGAACGTAGGCTTATACTGCTCCCATGTGAACTCACGGGCAAGAGTAATGTTACCACCCACCGTGTACTGGAAATCCTGTATCTTGTCGGTCCAAGTCACCGTAGCGTCAAATCCGCGCACCATGTCGGAGTTAAGATTCTCCTGCGGCCACGAGAATCCCACTTCCGAGGGCACTACCACGTCGTAGCGTCCGGCAGGAAGGCCCTTGCGCAGTCGCTGGAAGAAGTCGATGCTACCCGAGAGGCGGTTGTTGAGCACTGCCACGTCAATACCCACGTCGAGAGTGTGGGCCTTGAGCCACGAAATCTCGGTCTGCGGCAGGTTTCGCACCGACGATGTGGTAATCTTCTCGCCGTCGAGCACTGCCGTGCCGCTATTGTAGTTGTAGCCGCTCATATAGTCGTAGGCCCCGTAGCCCGACACATTGTCATCTCCCAGAATACCGTAGGAGGCGCGCACCTTGAAGTTGTTGATATACTTGCCGAGGAAACCGTCTTTCCAGAAGCTCTCCTCACTGGCACGCCAGCCTGCCGATACCGACGGGAAGAAGCCCCAACGGTGCTTGGGCGAGAATTTCCACGATCCGTCGTAGCGTGCCGACATCTCGAGCAGGTAGCGGTGCTTGAACTCATAGTTCAAGCGTCCCATATATCCCAATCTCGACGAGGTGTTCTCATTCCAATCATTGAAGCTGCGAAGCTCATTGAAATAGGCCACCTTCAGTGCGTCCATGGCAGGAATGCCATAGTAGGAAACGCCGGGATTGTTGGAGAGATACGACTCAAAGCCCACAAATGCGTCGAGCGTGTGCACGTCGTTCCAGTTGTTCTTGTAGGAAGCGCTCAGCTGCGTGTTGACAGTCTCAATGTACTGCCAGCGGTTGGTAAAGTTGCCCGAGTAGCTCTTTATCACCGAGTAAGTGTCGGTTCCCTCGTCGTAACTGTAGAGATTGTATCCCTTCGGACGCGACTTATAACGCTCATTACTATTGAAATAAGAGCCCATAGCCTTGAACACAAGGCCCTTCAGCGGCTCCCACTCAGCCTCCAGATTGCCTTGGAACACGCGCCAGTTGTCATTGGCCTCACCGGCCTTGTCCAAGGTCAGGTTGGCATAGTTGGTGTATCCGGCGCATCCGCACATGGCAGGATACAGCGGATTGTTGTTGGCGTAGGGGAACTGCGTAGGCGTATTGTTAACTATAGCGTAGAACAAGGTCCAATATTCATCGTTGCCGTGATACGACAAGTTGAACGCCGAGTTTTTCTTGTCCTCCACACGGCCGTTGATGCGGGCACGGACGCGGAAATTGTCGGATATATCGGCATCGATATTGGCCTGCACGTTGGTTCTCTTGAAATTTCCGAAGTTTCTTGCCATCGACTCCTGGAATACGTGGCTCGCAGCCACATAGTAGCTTATCTTGTCGGAGCCACCGCTTGCGCTAATCTCGGCATACCACTGCGGCGCACTGCTGCTCCAGATAAATTTCTTCCAGTCGAAGCCGGGATTCTCGCCACTCACGTAGGCATTGTACTCCTCCTCGCTGTATTTTGAAGTAAGACCTTGCAGAGTGGTGGCCTGCGTGCTCGCCTTCACGTATGTTGCGGCGTCGGCAAGCTCGGGATAACGGAACATCGACTGCCATCCATAGTAGGTATTGAGGCTGATGCGGCACTTCTGGTTGCGTTTTCCCGACTTTGTGGTCACCACGACCACGCCATTTGCGGCGCGCACGCCGTAGATTGACGCCGAGGCGTCCTTCAGCACCGATATGCTCTCAATGTCGTTGAAGTCGATATTGTTGAATTGTCCCTCGTCCATCTGCACGCCATCGACCACATAGAGCGGAGTGCCCATGTTTCGGATGTTGATGGTAGTCCAGTGACCCGGACGTCCGTCGCTCTGGCGGCTGTTGATTCCAGGCACCTTGCCGGCAAGCGCACCCGAGGTGTTCACGGCAGCCGAGCGCGATATGTCCTCGCTCTTGATGTTGGAGATGGCCGATGTCAGCGACTCTTTCTTAATCGTACTGTAACCGACCACCACAACCTCGTCGAGCAGCGCCGCCTCCTCCTCAAGAACCACATTGAGCACACCGGCATTAGCCTCAGTGGCCGATATGGTCTTAGTGACGTATCCAAGCATCGAGAACGACAGGGTCACATTTCCCTTGCCCGAATACGACACAGAATAATTGCCCTCAAGATCGGTAGCTACAACGGTCTTGGTGCCATTCACCCTGACCACTGCGCCAATCAGCTCCTCGCCCTTCTTGTCGGTAATACGGCCGGTGATGGTTTTCTTCGCCGCCGTAGTCGCCGCCGCATGCTGTGTCGGAGCCGCCTCACCTGCCAACGTGGCAAGCGGGCACAGCATCGACAAGCCGAGGGCAAAAGCCATGGCTACATATTTCTGTTGGTAGTATTTCATATAATTAGGATTTTCGTTCTTGCGCGTGTTAAGAAAAACTCCGGTCAGGCCACGCAACAGCCTGACCGGAGCTAATAATAAACAGTTGTTTTATTTTATAACCTTCTCAACAGAGCCATCGCTATACTTCACGATGTTGATTTGGCCCTGCTGTGCCTTGGCGATACGCTGTCCGGCAACGTTGTAGACTGCCGTAACCGTCTTGTCGCCATCGCTTGTAATGTTCTCGACGAATGATCCCGGCAGCACTTTTGCCTTAGTGACCATCGACGGCATCTTATCCTTGCCGATACCGAACACGGTGACGGTCTCGGTCTCGGTCAGTATCTCCTCCGGAATTTCGGCGCTCCACACGCCATTGGCTATCGTCACGGGAACGATTACGCTCTCGGCCAATGAGCCGTAGATGTACACGAACTCAAGGTCGGTCTCACCGGTTCCGGCCACACGGTCATCGGTGCACTCGGTGATGGTGAGCGGAGCCGTCTGGTTGGCAAGGAACGGAGTAGTACCCTCGGCAATCTGCCACTTGCTCATGTCAGAGAACTTGAAGTTGCTGAGCTTCAGCATCTCCTCGGGAAGCAGGGCCTTGGTGTCGTAGTTGTCGGGCTCATCGCCGTCGCCCATGCCCAATGGCGCGCCATCGGCATTATAGTAAGTGCGAGCCACGGTGATACCCGGCCAGTTACGGCCGCAAATGCCGGCAATCTTCACATCGCTGGTACCCGTGATTACGCCCGAGAAATAGCAGTCCTCGATCGGGCCATTGAAGTTCACTGCGCAAAGGCCGCCATTCCAGGGATCCTCATAGCCATGGCTCCATATTCCGGTAGCCTTCACATTTCCTGTGGCGTAGCAATTCTGCAACTTGCCGCGGAGGGCGTTGCCGCCGAAAGAGCCTACGGCCTGACCAGTGCAATCGGCAAAGACGGCGCAATTGATGATGTGTGCCGAGTTACAGTTCCAGTTGGGCTGTCCGAGCACGCCACCCACAGTGCCGGTCGACGACGACACGTTGCCATAAACCACGCAGTTCTCGAAAGCATAGTCCCACTTCGACTCGCCATTGTAGAATCCGCAGATACCGCCTACCAAGCCCGAGCTGATCACATTGCCGTGGAAAGAGCAGTCCTTATAGCGGCCGCCGCCCTCGTTGAGTCCGGAGATACCGCCTGTCTTCTCGCCACCCTCCACGGTCACGTTGTAGGCACGGCAGTTCACGAAGTTTCCACCTGCCACGCCGGCAAATGCTCCTGTCGACTCGCCTGCCTCGATATATGAGTCGTAGATTGCGCAGTTGATTATGTCGCCACCGAGAGCCTCCCAGTTGCCATTGGTAGAGCAGAGGATTCCCGACCAGCTTGCACCGACCACGTCGGCATACCTCATTGTCACGTTTTTGATAACACCGGGAGTGTTCACACGGTTGAACAGGCCCACGCCATTGTTTCCCGAGTAATTGGTGTAGTAGTCGATGGAATATCCGTTACCGTCGTAAACGCCGGTAAAAGTGCCGATTCCCTCAAAATTCACGTCGGTGAGGTCAATATCGGCAGTCTGTATAAAGCATGCTGTGGTGAAATTGGTCACTTCCTGCAATTGAGCTGCTGTAGCCACCTGATATGGATCACTGGCAGTTCCCGTTCCGCCGGCAAAGTTCTGTGCCGACATTGTGAGCGTTGCTCCAAAAATCGAAGCGATAAAAAGTAGTCTTTTCATAATTTCTATTGATTTAGTTAGTTATTGAGTTAATTTATTAGTTATTACTTCAAATTTGAGCCTTGATAGGCATCTATTAGTCTCTTTAAACCCAAATTTTGGATTACGAGAGGGGCTTTTGCCTCTACGCTAAAATTTCACGTATTTCTTGCCATTTTTGATATAGATTCCGCGTGTGGGGTTCTTCACCATTCTACCGTCGATGGTATAGTATATATCATCAGCGTCATCACCCACAAGCTCGGGTCCTATGGTGATTTCGTCCACTCCGTCGGTGAAGTTGAACTTGAAGTCGTAGACGAGCTTCAGCGTCTCGGTATTGTTGGTCTTGAGATGCTTGTCTTCCCATCCAAGCACCGGCTCATCCTCCACTATCACGTTGTCGAAAGTCACGTCGTGGATAAACTTGTCGGGCGTGCCGCCGGGATATTTATCACTTGTCCCCTCCTGATGCCATCCCTGGAAAAGGATGTCGTTGGAGATGTTTCCTTTGGTGTTGTTGGGGCAGACGATGTTGCGATAGGTTATACCGCTGATGTCGCCGGGCCACGTCTGGTCGCCCTGAATAGTCCCATACCAGAAACTGTCCTTGAACGATACTCCAATCAGCCTCTCGCATCGGTTCACATAGATGTTCTCATAGAGAATATCCTTGAAGTAAGTGCCGTGCAGCGCGCAGATGTTGAGTGCCGAACGGTCGTCCATCGAGCCGTTAAGCCCCAAGCCGTCGAATGAGTAGAGCACCTCGCAATTTGTGAACTTGATGTTCTCATAGAAGCATGTGGTCTCGGCGCCGAGATTGAATCCGCCATTTGCCGAGCTCCATATCTGCACATTGTTGAACGAGAGGTTCTTCTCGGGCGGAGCGTCTTTAGGGTCGCCCGAGCACAATCCCTTCACGGCAATGGCGTCGTCGTTGGCACGCACGAAGCAGTTGTCGAACGAGAGGTCGTGGCATCCCTGAAAGTCCATACCGTCGGTACAGCCGCCATACACGCAGATTACCTTCATGTTGCGGAAGGTCATATTGCTGCTATATGTGTAGGTAGTCTGCCATCCTCCCACTTTATAGCGGTAGAACACCGGGCCGTCGACCTCACCTCCCGTGCAAGTGTTCACATTGAGCTGCGAGCCCGCATTATCCTTGCTCTGAATCACTATGCCGTGGCCTTTAACCGAGCCTCCGTCGCCCGACATGGTCACCTGCCCGTTGAGCACGGCACCGCCGGCTATATATATCGTTCGTCCCACCGAGGCCGTGATCACACCGCCATGAGTGTCGGAGAGGTCGTAGTAGCCCGGGCCGAAGTAATAGGTCTTCGTCGTGCGGTCGTAGAAATAGCCTCCCGCAGCCTTCTTCTCGGGGTCGACGGCCGGCTCGGGGTCGTCGACATTGTTGAAAAACAGATGCAGCACGTCGCCTTTCTGATAGTCGCCATCGCCCACGATAGTGATATTCTGCCCGGGTTTGTGGATTTTGAATCTCAGCATCTTGTCGTTGATCAGCTCCACATCGTAGATATTGGCGTCGTGCGGAAGCACCTCAAATTCGCCAAGCGCCTTGCGTGCGGCTACGAACACCTCTATCGGCTTCTCGTCGCGAAAGTCGATAACGCCGAAATTTCCTGAGCCGCCCCACTCATTACGTGCACAGTACAAGCCTGTGTAGGCCTCTTTGTTGACGAGCACGTTGAATCTCGGAGTCTCCGTCTCGGTCACACCGTCGGGGCGCTCAAAAGTCTTGAAAATGCCGTCGGCCGCCGTGTAGTTGCTGCCCTTGCCATTCTCAATGCTCCACACCTCGTAGTTGATAGCATTTGCCGCCAAGGCGGCAAATGCCGATACAACCATTATAACAATTTTCACTGTCGTTCTCATCAATCAAAATGCGTTATTTGTTTTTACTGACTTGTCAGAATCTCTTATCTTTTCAGATACTTCTTGCCCTTTACTACAATAAGGCCTTTGGCATCCTTGCCTACACGCTGACCTGCAACGTTGTACATCACCTCGTCGTTACCGACAGGAGCTATCACATCGGCCACGCCAACGCTCTCGTTGGTATATTCGCCATTTATTACGCTTACCTTCTTGTGTGCGTCGAGGTCGAACGGCCAGGGGTGAGAGTCAGTGTCGAGCGTCTGTCCCCAGACGTCGGTCTCGCGTCCGTTGTTCAGAGCCACGCAAAGAGCGCCCGATGCCACATTGGCAATAGCATATTCAGTGCTGTAATGGCCCCAGCATGGGTTCAGCACGTTGACAGCCGTTGTCGGAGCGTCGTTAAGGCTGAAGAATGTGTGAGTCTCCACGAAGTTTGCACAATTGCTGACGTTGTAGGTAGTGGCAGTTGCCATATATGCCACCAATCCGGCATAAGCCCATCCCGAAGTGGGGATTCCGCTATTGCCGCAGTCGATAATGTTCACGGTTCCCGGCACGTTCCAGTCGGCACCGAGGATTCCTCCTGCCTCACCCGAGGCAGTGATATTGCCCTCGTTGATGCAGCGCTCGAACGTCATTGTAGCATTGCCATATTTGCCACCGAGCATGCCGCCGGCATCGTCGCCACTGCAAACGACATTTCCCCTGTTGAGGCACTCAAAGATTGTGAGCGGGCTGTTGGAGCCACCCATAATGCCGCCCGAATTCTTCGTTGCAGTCACTTTGCCATTGTTCACGCAGCCCTTGATGGTAGTGTTTCCGGTGTATTGCTCACCGATGATTCCGCCGCACTTCAAGCCCTTGGCAGCCACGATGTCGCCATTGTTCACACAATTCTCGATAAGGATATCGCTATTGCCTTGAGCCAATCCTATGAAGCCTGCCGAATAGCTGTTGCCGGTTATCGTTCCGTTGTTCTCAGAGTTGGAGATTGTCACTTTTCCACCATTCACCACGGCGATGAATCCCGCGCACTTATCATAACCGGAATCATTACCTATTGTGAAATTGGCATTGTTGACTACATTGTCGATTAAGTTGGTTCCGCCGTCAACCTGACCGACTACACAGCCATTGACGTAGGCTCCCGACACCGAGCCCTCAACCGTGAGATTCTTGATTGTCGCACCATTGATGTGGCTGAATATGCCGCGGGTGTCCCAACCCGAGATATTCACTGTTATCTTCTTGTTGCCACCATCGAAAGTGCCTGCGTATGCGTTGCCCTCGCCGATGCAAGTGTAGGATGCCGTAGCATCGATATCGGCAGTAAGTTTTGCGTCGAGAGCCGTCTCGCCCGCATTCACGCGAGCTGCGAAAGCGTTAAGCTGATCGACTGTACCAATTTCAACCGTTTCCGCCATAGCGGTCATGCCGCCCGACAAAAGTGCTGTCAGAAGCATGCTCTTGAGTAAATTCTTCTTCATGATAAATGTAAGTTTAATAAGTTAGTAATAGTCTTCGTTTTTCAAAGCCTACGCAAATTACGTCAGAAATCGGCAATGTTTGTATAAATTATCAATTGAAAACTATAAGAATTTTTATTATTACTATAAATAGTGGTATTTTTTATAATTCCACCGGCACAAGCATGAGTGCCGGCGGAATCATATCGCTATTTGAAACTGAACTCAGCCTTCAAGTCGTGGCCCGGAGCCGGCTCAAGGTCGAAATGGGGCGAATCGGCACTGCTGAGTCGCTCTCCGCCTATCATCACATTCTCGAAGCGCAGATTGCGCAGCAACTTGTCGGGAGTGCCCTCTTTGTGCCAGTCGTAGAGCAGGATTTTGTTCGACAGCTGCTCGGTCTCGGTCTCCAAGGAGGTCACGTTGCGGAAAGTGACATTGCGAATCTCACCCTCGCCGGTCTGGTCGCCGGGAAGCTGCCCGAACCAGAAGTCGGGTCTGAATCCAAGCCCGATGAGCCGCTGACAGTGATACACGGTGATATTCTCAAAGGTGATATCGTGGAAATATGTGCCGTGCAGCGAGCAAATGTTGAGCGCGGCACGCTCATTGAGCTTATTGTGATGCTCCGGGTCGTCGTAGGAGAAAAGGATGTCGCTGTCGGCGAAGCGTATGTTGCCAAACTCGCGGCAATGCGTCTCGGCACCGATTCCGAAGGCATTGTTGCAGTCGTTCCACAATTGCAGATTGGTGAAGGTGAGGTCGGTCATCACAGGGCCGTCGGCCGGCTTCTGGCTTCCCAGACCCTTAATTGCTATAGCGTCGTCGTTGGCCCGGATGAAGCAGCTGTCGACGGTGATATGCGACGAGTTGACCACATCGATGCCGTCGACACTGGCATAGTGGGGATTGAAAATCTTCATTCCGCGCAACAGCACGTCGCTGCAATTGTCGACAATCACCTGCCATGCGTGCAGGCGGTGTCCGTGCACGGTGATATCCTCCACCGAGCAGTTTCTCGAGCTCACCACCCTCACCATAGAGCCATAGTTGTTGCACACCATTCCATTGCCATAGATTTTGGCGCCGTCGCCCTCCATAATCAGCAACGTGCCGTTGACCACGGCTCCGGGAGCGAGATATATTTTCTGGTCGCCCTTGATGGTCAGTGTCTTGTCGCCCAATAGCGAGGCAAGCTCATAGTAGCCCGCACCAAACGAATGAGTCTTCGTGGAATCGTCGTAGCTGTATCCCTCGGGCTGAGGGCCCTCGGCAAACTTGTTGCAGAAAAGGTGCAGCACATGTCCCTCACGCGGATTCCCATTCACCACGAGCGTCTGCGTCCAATCGGCCTTGCGGCTCGTAATCTCCACGGTGCGCTTCCCCGTCTGCCGCACCTCGCAGTCTTTGGGCGCAGGTAGCAGCTCGAGTGAGGAAATGTCCTCGTCGAGAACAACGCTGACCGTGGATTTATCGCCTTCGCGAATCTCGAAACTGCCAAAATCGATGGTTCCTCCCCAATGGGTGGTGTCGTTGTAGAGCGACATGGATTTGCCATTGGCGCTGACACTGAAATGGCGAAGCTTGTCTTCAATAAAAGGATATCCCTCGGGAACGGGATAAGTCCTTGCCTCGGGAGTGCATGCCGCCAACAGCGATATAAGCGGTAGCAGTAATAGTGTTGTTTTCTTCATTGCGTAGTGTTTTTGTTTATTATGTTAATGTATTATATTCAGCTTGTGTCATTTTGTGGTTGAGTTGCGGTATTCCTTTGGAGTCATGTTATATTGACCCTTGAAACACTTGGAGAAATAGGCAGGCGAGGTGAATCCCACATTGTAGGCAATCTCGGCCACGCTGAGCTCGGTGGTGGCAAGCAGCTCCCTGCCACGCTCAAGCCGGCAATTGCACAGATGCTCCACCGGAGCCTGGCCGGTGAGGTTCTTTATCTTGGCATAGAGTTGCGCCCTGCTGAGGTTCATCTGCTCGCAAAGGTTGTCGATGCCAAACTCGGGATTGCCGATACCCTCCATTACGCACTTGCGGAAGCGCTTTACGAATTCCGACTCGCGCGGCGTCGCCGCCATCTCAAAGTTCTTCTCGCCACGCGAGAAGGTGTTGCGCAATAGCTTGCGGCTATTGAGCAGGTTCTCGATGCGGGCAAGAAGTATGTCGGCCGAGAAGGGCTTTGTGATATAGGCGTCGGCGCCATTGTCGAAGCCCTCCACATAGTGGCTGTCGAGCGAGCGCGCCGTGAGCAGAATCACCGGAATGTGGCTTGTGGCGGTGGTGGTCTTCAGCTTCTGGCAGCACTGTATGCCGTCCATCACCGGCATCATCACATCGCAAATTATGATGTCGGGGAGCCACTGCTGAGCCTTCTCAAAGCCCTGAATGCCATCGTAGGCCTCCTCACAGTTGTAATCGCTCTCAAGCAACATGCGCACGTATTGGCACATGTCCTTGTTGTCGTCGATAATCAGCACGCGTGTCTTGGCGTCGTGCTGTAGGCTCGCCTCCTCCATGAGCATATCGTCGATGGACTCGTCGGACGCTGCCGCAGCCGACGTCTGCGCCTTTGGCATCACTATGGTGAACACCGAGCCTTTGCCCTCCTCGCTCTCGGCGGTGATAGTGCCCTTGTGAAGCTCCACAAGCGATTTCACGAAGGAGAGCCCAATGCCTGTGCCGCCCTGAGTGCCGGGTACCTGATAGAACCCCTCGAAGATACGTGGCAGGGCGTCGGGGGCTATGCCCGGCCCGGTATCTCGCACCGATATGGCAAACACGTCGTCGTGCGAGCTTAGCTCCACCTCTATGGTTCCTTTCTCGGGAGTGTACTTGAAGGCGTTGCCGAGCAGGTTGACGATTATGCTTGTGAGCTTCTTTCGGTCGGCCTCTACCCACAGGGTGCGCAACGTGTTGTGGGTGAACACCAAATTCACGTTCTGCGTCAGGGCTTGGTTGCGGAAGTTGTCAATCCAGTCTTTCAGAGCCTTTACGATGTCGAACTTCTCATTGCGCAGCTCCATCCTTCCGTCCTGCACCTTGCGGAAGTCGAGAATGTCGCTCACGAGGCTCATGAGCATCGTGAGGTTCTTGTTGGCCACGTTGAGCAGGCTGCGGCGCTGAGGCTCGCTCAGGTCATCGTTCTTAAGTAGCTTCTCGATAGGTCCCGCAATGAGCGTGAGCGGAGTGCGGAACTCATGGCTCACATTGGTGAAGAAATTGAGCTTTGTGCGCACCTCCTCCTCAATTTGCAGGTTGAGCTGCTGCAAGCGCTGATTGCTCTCAAGCAACCGTAGCGCCTGCTCCTCCTTCTCGACATACTGGTTCTCAATGGTGCGGCGCAACTGCCGGTTCTTGGCGAACGACCGGTAGAGACTGTAGCAATATATTGCGAGCATACCCACGATAAGTGCCAACAGCAGCGAGATGCGTCCTCGCAATATGCTTTCGGTCTGCGACACGTCGATCTGCGTGCGCATCATCTGTATCTGTGAGTCGAGAGCCTCAATCTCCACCTGCTGCTGGAGTATGGTGGCTATATTCTGGTCGTCGACGACACCGGTGGGCAATATCTCCTCGGCCTCGTAGGGCTTGTGGTGCAGGATGTCCATCACCAGGTCAACCACCTTGTCGCCTCGGGTGGGATACACGAAACTGGCTGAGATGCTGTCTTGCCTCACATATTCTATTCCCGAGGGCGACTTGGCGAGGGCGTCGACACCGATCACCTTTATCTTGCGGCCGTGCTCGGCAAAAATGCCCTGAAGCAGATACCATATCATTCCGTCGCTGTGATAGAACACGACATCGATGTCGTTCTCACGGCTTAGGATATCCTCAACCACCGACTTAGCGGTCTCCCACACCCAGTCGCCGTAGGGCGATGCCACAATCTGCGACTGCGGGAACTCGCGCAAAGCCTCCTGAAAGCCGCGATGGCGCTCCTCGGTGGATAGGTCGCCCGCCTTGCCCTGAACCTCAAGTATGCGTCCGCCCTCCTCGCCGAGCATGCGCCCTATGTAGCCTCCCACCGAGCGGCCTATCTCCTCATTGTCGGCTCCGATGAACGCGGTGCGGTTGCACTTCATATTCTTATTGTCGACAAGCACCACCGGAATGCCACGCGCATAGCACTCGTCGATCGACGCTATCACCTCGGGAGTGGGTATCGGCGAGATGACAAGAAGATTCATTCCCTCGGCCACGAGTGAGTCGATTTGGTGAACTTGCAGGCGGCTGCTATTATTGGACGACACGGTGGTGAACTCCACATCGTCGTAGGCGAACGAGGCATACTTGATCTCATTGGCAAGTTTATAACGCCATGAGAAATTATGATAGAGCACCACTCCCACCTTGAATTTCTTCTCATGCGAGCCACACGAGCACAGCATCGTCGCCATGACGATGGTGAGAGCGATACGCGTAATTGCCATTTTGTATTCCGATAGCATTTTTTGATGAATTTTTCTCAAATATACGCATTCCTTGACCTTTTTTCAACCCCTGAAACAACAATTTTCCCGAAAATAAGACAATAATTATAGCATTCAATTGATTATTTATAGTCGGCACGGAGAAGATATGGGATAGCCGACGCCCGATAGCGACAGGACGCGCGCAGGCTATGCAATAAATTGAGGTGCGAGTGCGTTATTACTGATATGAGAAGACTGAATTTTGCGATATGGACGCTGCTTGTGGTGCTCGGTGTGGCGAGTACGGCTTGCATTGAGGACAGTTTCACCACATCGGGAAGCGATGTGCTTGAGTTCTCTACCGATACGCTGGCTTTCGACACTATTCTGACCGATGTCGGGACGCCGACGAAGCAGTTTATCGTCTACAACCGTCACGACAAGATGATAAACATCTCGTCGATAAGAATGGCAGGCGAAAGCGGCGGAAAATTCTACCTTAACGTCGACGGCGTGCGTGGCGAGGAGTTCCATGATGTGGAGATTCGCGGCAACGACAGCATTTTCGTGTTTGTGGAGGCGTTTATCGACCCCTCCGACGAGAATAATCCCATACGCCTTGAGGACAAGCTCGATTTTGTCACCAACGGGGTGAGACAGCAAGTGGTGATTACGGCGTGGGGACAAAACGTGACACGGCTCTACTCCCACTCCGTGACTGCCGAAACCCGATTCACCGCCGACCGCCCATACGTGATTTTCGACACTCTCCGGGTGGCCGAAGGGGCACGGCTCACACTCGACGCCGGCACACGGCTATACTTCCACGACAAGGCCGCCATGGTGGTCGACGGCACGCTGATAGCCGACGGCACGGGCGAGCGGCCTATCGACATGCGCGGCGACCGCTTGGACAAGGTGGTGGGAGGCATTGGCTACGACATAATGGCGGGACAGTGGGACGGCGTGAGGTTCACACAATCAAGCTCCGGCAATGAGATGCGATATGTGTACATGCGAGGCTCGTCGACGGGTGTGGTTGTCGACTCGACAGGTGTGGAGCAGCGCAAGCTGCACCTACTCAACACCGTGCTGCACAATTCGGCAGGCTCGGTGCTCACGGCAAGCCATGCGTGGGTCGATGCCGAAGGATGTGAGCTCAGCGACTCGCGACGTGCCGTGGCTCTGCTCACAGGCGGGAAATTCCACTTCGTGAACTGCACTTTTGCCAACTATTACCTTTTCAATATCATCGAGTCGCCAATCCTCACTCTTAGCTACCTCTTTGGTGATGAGAACGACGGCTCTACGCCACTCATGGAGGCGGCGTTCGACAATTGCATAGTCTACGGCAATGCCTCCGACATCAACGAGGGCGACCTTACCGACTCGGCCGTCGTGCTGCGCAACTGCCTGCTGAAATCGGGTGGAGAGAATGATGCCAACTTCATCGAATGTGTGTGGAAGGGCGACCCGAAATTCTACACCGTGCGAAACGAGTATGTTTTCGACTATCGCCTGCACGACGAGAGCGACGCCATAGGCAAGGGCAACGCCGCCTACTGCACTGCCGAGTCGCTCACCGACCGCTATGGCGTGCCGCGCGTGAACGGCGAGGGGACCGTCGACATCGGAGCCTACAGCTGGGTGAAAGAACCTGAAAAATGAATTTGAGCACCTATATGACTACGACAATCTCATTCAACCGGCTGCGATTCCACGCCTTCCACGGCGTGATGGAGCAGGAGCGCCGTGTGGGCAACGACTTTGAGGTGTCGCTCACAGTGAAATACCCTTTTGAGAAAGCTATGGAAAGCGACTCAATCGACGACACGCTGAACTATGCCGAGCTCTACGATGTGATCGCAGCCGAGATGCGGCAGCCTTCGCAGCTGCTTGAGCACGTGGCCGGACGCATTATCAAGGCCGTGCGCAGCCGATTCCCGCTAATTGCCGGAGGCTCACTCACCGTGACAAAGCTCACTCCTCCAATCAAAGCCGAGATGTCGGGCGTGGCCGTCACCGTCGACTTCTGACGCAATTCATATAAGTTCCGACAGACAAGCCAACAACTGCCCATGCTTTAAAATCGGCACAAAGCTACGAATCAATCCGCAAGAAAATTTCTATAGAAATAGCCACTATTTTGAAATAAATAAAGCGGCGACATGACATTCTGACGTGCCGTGTCGCCGCTATCTGTGCTATTTGTGTGAGTCTGCGTCTATTTGCTTACCGGGATTTTGTCGATGCGACGCTGGTGGCGTCCACCCTCAAAATCGGTGTTGAGAAAAGTTCTCACTATCTCGATGGCCTCCTCGTCGCTGATGAAACGGCCCGGCATGGCAAGCACGTTGGCATCGTTGTGCTGACGTGCGAGGCGTGCTATCTCGGGAATCCAGCAAAGCGCCGAGCGTATGCCCTGATGCTTGTTGAGCGTCATGTTGATGCCCTCGCCGCTACCGCATATCCCGATACCGGGATAGCACTCTCCACTCTCCACGGCAAGGGCGCAAGGATGGGCGAAATCAGGATAGTCGCAACTGTCGGTTCCATAGGTTCCGAAGTCGCGCACCTCAATGCCCTCGCTTTTCAGATATTCAATCACGGCGAGCTTTGTAGCATAGCCGGCATGATCGCTGCATATAGCGATCGGCTTATCGTCCTTTATTATCGACATAATTATTTCTTCTTTATTTTCTTTGAAAAACGTGTGATTAATGGGGATCGTTATCTCGTACTATGCAACCTGCGCTGCTCCAGCTCGCGCTTTGCCTCCTCTCTCTCGTGGTCTTTAAGCCACAGATCGAACCACTTGAAGAACTCGCGCTGCCACAGCACGGCATTCTGCGGCTTGAGAATCCAGTGGTTCTCGTCGGGGAACACAAGCATGTGGGTGGGCACGTCGCGCAGGCGTGCCGCATTGAACGCCATCATGCCCTGCGACGCGAGGATGCGGTAATCCTTCTCTCCTACTGTCACCATAATCGGAGTGTCCCACTTGTCGACAAACTTGTGAGGCGAGTTGGCAAACGAGCGCTGAGCCACGGCGTTATCCTTCTCCCAAAATGCTCCGCCGAGGTCCCAATTGGCAAACCACATCTCCTCAGTCTCGAGATACTGTGCCTCGGTGTTGAAAATTCCGGCATGGGCAAGGAATGCGGCAAAGCGGTGCTCGTGGTTTCCTGCGAGCCAATACACCGAGAATCCGCCATAGCTTGCGCCCACTGCGCCTATGCGATCGGCATCAATAAAGGGCTCTTTCTTCATATAGTCGACCGCGCTAAGGTAATCCTTCATATTCTGGCCGCCATAGTCGCCCGAAATCTGAGCATTCCACTCAGTGCCGAATCCCGGCAAGCCGCGGCGATTGGGAGCAATCACCACATATCCCTGCGAAGCCATAACGCGCAAATTCCATCGATAGGACCAGAACTGGCTGACCGGACTTTGCGGGCCGCCCTGACAATAGAGAAGCGCCGGATAGCGCTTATCGCTATTGAACTTAGGCGGATAGACCACCCACGTCGTCATCAACTTGCCGTCGGTGGTGGGCACAAGGCGCTTCTCCACCTTAACCGGAGCAAGCTGTGCGAGGAGCTCCTCGTTAACCTTCGTGAGCTGCCGCACCTGCTTGTCGGCCGACACGCAGAATATCTCGTTGGGCTCGCACATGGAGTGGCGCAGCGTTATCACGTCGCCGTTGGCAGCCGGCACCACCTCGGCAAAGTCATATTGGCCGTCGGCTATCGTGTCGACGGCATGTGAGGCGATGTCGATTCTGAACATCGGTATCGTACCCTGGAATGGAGCCACAAAGGCAATCGACTTCTCGTCGGCACTCCATGCAAATTGGTCAACGGAGTAGTCCCAGTCGGCAGTGATGTCGGTCTTCTCTCCCGACTGCATATCCATGATGAAAATGCGGTTCTTGTCGCTCTCGTAGCCGTCGTGCTCCATCGAGAGCCACGCAAGATACTTGCCCGACTTCGAGAATGCGGGACAAGTGTCGTAGCCCATCATCCCCTCGGTAAGATTCTTGGTAGTCTTCGCGTCGAGATCGTAGAGATAAAGGTCGGAATTTGTCGACAACGAATACTCCCGGCCCGTCTTCTTGCGCGACACATACACCAAACCCTTTCCGTCGGGAGTCCACGCTATTGACTCCACGCCGCCAAAGGGCTTCATAGGCGCCTCAAAAGGCTCATCCTGCATTATGTCGGCAACGTCGGTAAGCTCCTTGCCATCGAAATTGGCGATGAAAGGATGCGGAATCTGCTCCACCCACTCATCCCAGTGCTTGTACATCAAGTCATCAATCACACGTCCCGACGACTTGTCGAGATCGGAATAGTGGTCGGCAGCCGACTTGTAGGCCTTAATCTGAGAGATGAACGCCACGCGCTTCCCGTCGGGTGAAATCACGAATCCGTCAATGCCATTCTCCACCTTCGACACGCAGCGTCGGCCCGTGCCGTCGGCATTCATCGTGAACATCTGCATATTGTCGCCCTCGCGATACAGGAAGGCTATCTTCTTGCCACCGTCGATCCACACTGCATTCTGCTCCGAGTAGGGGGTCTTGGTGACACGGCTGGGGTTTGAGCCATCGATGTCCATCACCCACAACTCGCGGTTCGACTTGTTTTGCTCAATGCTCTCAAATGATACTCCATAGAGCACCTTCGAGCCATCAGGCGAGATACGCGGCTCGCTTACACGTCCGAAAGCCTCAAGCAGCTCGGGTGCAAAATGTCCGTTCTCCACCGTCACTTCCGGCCGCTCGATGATAGGAGCGTCGGCATTGTCGGTAGTAATGTTGCATGCAGCAGTTCCTGATAAAACCACTAATGATGCCATAATCTTGTTTAAATTCATAATATATAGTTTGTAAATTATTCTTCTTTAGAGCGTTCGACAGAACCTCCACTTCCGTAGTGCAAAATTAGTGCAAATGAGAGCAGAAACAAAAAGAAAACGAAGTTTTATTTTATGTTTATGCCGAATGCCGCCTAATTTATTTAAAATTAGTGCAAGGCGAGCGTAATGGCAAATAAAAACGTCAGTTTTTGATTTGACACTGCCGAGCCGAAGCCTAATTTATTTAAAATTAGTGCAAATGAGAGCAGAAACAAAAAGAAAACGAAGTTTTATTTTATGTTTATGCCGAATGCCGCCTAATTTATCTAAAATTAGTGCAAGGCGAGCGTAATGGCAAATAAAAACGCTAAAAAAGCGCGGCTCGGGAGAACTGCGCTTCTTGTGGGAGATATTATAATCTTAGTTGTTTATTACTGCCTGTCTTATTGTTTCGTAGGGCGGCATGCACCCACGAAGCGGCGTTTATAGTAGGCCTCGTCGGAAGTGCTCACCGTAACGCCACGAGAATTGCTCGCATGAATAAACTTGAAATTCCCGTTTGCCGAATCTACCTCGGTCACGATACCCACATGTCCGATTCGTTTTCCCACTTTGCGTCCGTTGAAGAACACCAAGTCGCCCGGTTTCAGGTCTTTCTTCTCCACGATGTCGCCATCATTTATTTGCGACCTCGACGATCGTGTGAGCTTATATCCGAATTTTGCAAACACATAGCTCGTGAAGCCGGAGCAGTCGAATCCCGACGGACTCGACGCACCGCTGCGGTAGCGAGTGCCCTTGAAAGTGGCGGCATAGTCGAGCAGCTCCTTGATTTCAGCATCGGGGTCGTTGTGTAGCGCCGATTGCTGAATCTGCTCAAGCACCGTTCCGTGCTTGCGCTGCACAAGCTCCTGAGCCTGCGCGGGCAATGCCGTGAACAGCACCAAAAGCGATGCCGCAATGCCTATTGCAATATTTAGTGGATATATTCTCATCATTCTATTGGTAAATGACGCTCGGTAAGCGTATGTCACAAAGATAGGCATAATCAATTTTACAGCCAAATGGGGTAAACATTTATAAACATTCTCATTTGTAAACCGGCAATACCCAATATGGCCCGAAACTCCACAATCAGCCACCTCTGACGCTCTTTGCAATTCCAAACTCGCACATAGCGTTTAGTTAAAAGATTAACCCAATTTAACTTTGACTATATTAATTTTTTCGGTTGCAGCACGCATATCTCCGGCTGTTGTCATCAAGAATCCGGCAATGCGGCGCCAATCTTCATAGCCTTAAAATTTGAAAATTCAAGCTAAAAACATTAATTTTGCGCATAATTGTCATGAATCTGCAATGAAAAAGCTGAGATTTTTTTTAGCGACAATGATGATTTTTATGGCGTGTAGCGTGCATCCTGCGAATGTCGGCTACACGGCCCTAATCGACGTGGCCGATGAGTGCCGCTCTATCAGCGGCGCCGACTCCATAGCTATGTCGCTCGACTCCATAGCCGCCACTCATGGCCGAAGTATTGATATCAAAACGTCGCTCAACGCCATTCTCGACGCTGTGACGAAACTCTACAACGACTTGGACTATAATGGCGTGGTTAAGGTGGGAATGATTTGCTCTCGCGCTTTTGCCGACAACCAGTCGATGAGCCGCGACGAGATTCGCATATATATCCACATCCTCGACTATTTCGGCTACTGCTGCCAGCGAATGGGACTATACCGTGAGCTCAGCGACTCATATTTCCATGCGCTCGACATAGCGCGGCGTGAGAACCTTGAGGAGGAACAGGCCATACTGCTCAACAACATCGGCGCCATTTATTACAGAATAAAGGACCTCGACAAAGCCACCGAGATGTACACCGAGGCCATCAGGCTGAATCAGCTCCACGACTGCCAGGAGCGGCTGTTCGTCAACTACAACAATATGTCGTCGGTCTATGTGAAACGCAACAATCTCGACAAGGGCCTGGAGTTCGCATATCTCGCCCTGCACCAACTCGACAGCGTGGGCGACGCCGACATGAGCCGACTGATGCTGCGTAACATCGCAAGCATCTATAGCATGAAAGGGATGAAGGCCTTTGCCATCTCAATGATTCGCAAAATCACAGAGTATCAGGAGGAGCACTGCCAGGAGATGTATCTCGTCGACTCCTACCGCATGCTCGGCCGACTGTATATCGACACCGGCCGACTCGACTCAGCCGCAATTTTCCTCAACAAGGGACTGCTGATAGAGCCTGCCCCGTGCACGTCGACACACACACCGAGCTGCTGAAGGGGCTCGCCGAGGTGTCGGCCCTGCGGGGCGACTTCGCCTCGGGCTACCGATACCTACAGCGCTATGCGGCGGTGAAGGACTCCATCAATGCCAACGACAACAAGAATCGCTTCGACGGATTGGTTTCGCTCTATGAGGACCAGCGACGCCAACGCACTGCCAACGAGGGACTCAGCGCCGAGAAGTCGAAACTCATAGTATCGGCGGTGATAGTGCTCGCTTTGGCGATAATCGCGGCAGCTTTCGCAATATGGCGCATGCGTCGTTCCAAGCAAGCCGAGATCTCAGCCCTCGAGCAACAGATTCTCTTACTCGACACCCAGATTCGAGAGAGTGAGGGCCGCGCTCTTGCCGGTAGCATAGAGAATATGCGCAGCTTAGAGTATGTTACGCGGCTCTCCAACGACCTGAAAGCCCTCCTGCTCAAAATCAACCCGAAAAGTACCGAGGTGAAGGCTGAAATCAGAGACATACTCATGCGCATAGGGCAATATGAGGTAGCCGGCGGCATCGACGAATTCAACGCCACTTTCAAGAAAGTGCATCCTCTATTCTACGACAACCTGATGCGGCAGTTCGGCAACCTCACCCCGAAGGAGCTGCGGCTGTGCGCACTTATCAGGATGGGACTCTCCACCAAGAGTATTGCCGACATCACCTTCCGCGAGCCGCGCAGCGTCGACTCGGCGCGCAACAGGCTTCGCAAGAAATTCGGATTGCAGCAGCAAGAGGATCTCACGGCGTTTCTCATGCGCTTCTAAGCGCCGTTTCCAAAGCCTGAAAAAGTAACATTGCGCAATCATATCGTACCTATAGTCGCCGCATCGATACATCGACGGCAGGTCTCCCCAACAATAAAAAAGACACACAAATCGCTGATTCACTGACATCAAACCTATACTGCGGTAGCAAATTACCGTGCATTCGATTACAATAGTGTAATTATTAGGTATTCACTTTAAGTAATCAACGAGTCATTTTTACCTAATTTTGCAATAAGGCTAAATGACGTCATTGAGCTGTTGCAACAATACTACAAAAATCATGGTATAACACCATTCATCAAGCAAAAATGATATGAAAAAGAAATTGTTTTTAGCATTGTCGCTGATGGTGTCGGTGGTGACATCGGCACAAGATTCTTTCTCAAATGGATTTGAGAAGGCGGCATTTGCTGACGACGGCTGGACCACCTACAGTGCCGAAGGCTGCACGGGCGTGTGGTCGATTGTGGCTTACGCTTCCGAGAGTTCGTTCAAATCCACATTGCCGACTCCCGCCGCAGGAGGACTCTACGCGGCAAAATCGAAGACCGGCGGACTTAACGCCATAGGCAAGGTGAATCCGAGTTCGTGGCTCATATCGCCGAAAATCACCGTCGGCGAGGGTGAGGCCCTTAACTTCCTGATGTCATACATTGCGGCCTTCAACGTCAACGCCTACGTGACGAGCGACGACAACCGCACGAAGTTTGACGTGCTGATTTCCACAACCACTGCCGACACCACGGCGTTCACCGACGTGGTCTACCACAAAATTCACCTCGGCGTGGGCAAGTGGGCCAACTATTGCATCGACCTCGGCAAATATGCCGGCAAGGATATCTACATAGCATTTCACGAGTATGGCACGCCATCGGCCACTCCATTTATCACCAACTCCACATATATTGATAATGTGAGCGTGTCGGCACGCAAGTCGCCCGACTTGGCCGTCACCGTGGCACCCACATTCACCTCAGGCACAATCACCGAGCAGGAGGTGAAGGCCACGGTGCACAACTATGGAGTCACGGCTTCCTCATTCACCATGAGCTATCGCATCGGCGACGGCGAGGTGGTGAGCGAGAGCGTGAACACGCCGCTCGAAAGCGACGCCACACTTGAGTACACGTTCACGCGCAAGGCTCAGTTCACCGAAAGCGGCGAGCAGACAGTGACCGTGTGGTGCTCGGCCGACGGCGACGCCTACAACGACAACGACACCGTGGCCTCCACAGCCAAAATATATGCCGTAGCCGAGTTGCCATTCGTGCTCTCCGAGGCCACCGCATCGACCGATTTCGCATCAAGCTACTATAAGCGAAGCGGAATGACCTACTATGGATGGTATTTTATGACCAATGTCAACGCATGGGTCTACACCTGCCCGACAAACGGAGTAGAGAGCTGCCTTTACAGCACCACGGGCTTCGCCTTGAAAAAGGGCAAGCTGCGTATCAAGACACGAGCCACCGCAACGCTCGACCCGGCTCAGATGCGCGTGTATCTCACCCGTGTGGAGGGAGAGTTTGGCGAGCCGGTGAGCACGGTGACAATGAAGACTACCGTCGATGCCACCGACAACGTGTTCCACATCGACGTGCCCTACGACGGCAACTACATCATAGCATTCCAGCCGCTGATGGACGCCAACGGCCAGTCGGCACTTTTCGGACTTGAGATATCGCTGCCTATCGAGGACATCCTACCGGTGGGAATCGACTCGCCTGCCGAGGCGCTGCTCGTGAGCGACGCAGTGCCGGTGACAGCCACCTTCCGCAACGACGGCGTACAATCGCACAGCAACGTGAAAGTGAGCTACCGCTATGCCGACAACGCCATCGTAACCGAGACTATCGGCACGATCGACGCCGGCGCCGAGCTGAAATACACTTTTGCCACGCCTCTCGACCTGAGCAAGGCCTCGAGCGGAGTGCTGAAGGTGTGGAGCGAGCTCGAAGGCGACGGGAATGTGGCCAACGACACCATATCAAGGCGAATCGTAGCCTACGAGCCAAAGACACTGCCCTACTCCACCGGTTTTGAGTCGGAGGAGGAGAATCTGCTATGGACTACTATCAACGTCGACAACGACGACGTGTTCTGGGGCGTTGAGCCTACCACTGTGGCATTAGAGGGCTCCAACACCATGTATCTCAACTACGTGTCGGGTGTTGAAAGCAATGATTTTGCCATCACTCCGGCACTGAGGGGCGTTAAAGACTCGAAACACCGCATCTCATTCTACTACGCCAAGACTTCGGCCGTGCCTACTCGCATAGCGAAGGTGAAAGTTTATCTCACCACATCCACCGATCCCGCCGAGATAGTCAAAGGCACACTCATCGCCGACTACTCCGAGAGCAAGGACGTGTATCGCTATGCCAACGCCTACTTCACCATACCTGCCGACGGGATTTATTACATCGCATTCTACTCGCAGGGCGGTAATGCCGACCTAATACTCGACGACGTGCGCATCGACACAGCCTCCGAGCTCGTCATGCTATCGACCGAATCGTCGGTGACGGGCAGCGGATATGAGTTCCCCGACGGAAAGGTGACAGTGACGTTCGCCAACGCCGGAATGACCAATCTCGCCAACGTGAAGCTGTCGTACACCGCCATAGGACGCGACAATGCGGGCAATATAGTGTCGAGCGCCTCTGCCGAGGAGACATTCGCCGATGCTGTTGCTGTGGGCGACACCGTGGCCTACACGTTCACACAGCCGGTGAAGTTCACCACGCCTGCCACCTACACCATCATAGCCGGTTTGTCGCATGCCGACGACACCGATGCCAAGAACAACAGCTATTCGGGAGAAGGTCCGGTGCTATATGCCACTATGGGCTTGCCTCTCAAGCTGGGCTTTGAGGATGCTGTGGAGCGTAGCGCTGTGGCAGTGAATGGAGGCTGGAAATTGGGCTCCACGACCCCATACGAAGGCTCTTACGCGCTCAACCACAGCGGAAAGGCAGCCGCCGACGGCGACTGGGCTTACCTGAACCGCGTGTACGTTCCGGCCGGGACCTACGACTTCAGCTTCTTCTGGAAGACTATGACCAACAACACCTCCGACACCTACCGACAAGGTTTTGAGGTGTATATCGGCACCGAGGCAACGCCCGAGGCCATGACCACAAAACTCATAGAGCTAACCGACACGCTTAATGCCGACCACAAGGCATACAAGGAGCTTATGCCGCTTGTGATTGCCGAATCGGGGAATTACTTCATCGGCGTGCGCTGCGTCGGCACCAACAGCATGGGCAGCCTAACACTCGACAATTTCGTAATCGCATCGCCCGCAGAGGGCATAGAGATTGGCTCAGGAGAGACTTACACCGCCGACTTTGCTGAGCGTGAGAGCGAGTGGTATCACTACCACCCCACACGCACATCGAGCCAATGGACACAGGCTACCGCCGACGGCGACACCTATATGACCACAGCCCGCACCTACACCTCATATTCCGGACTATGGACCACTCCCGGAATCTACGAGACTCCTGCATTCCGCATAGAGGCAGGCAAGAAGTATGAGGTGAAGTTTGAGTACTCGCTCGCAGCTTCGAGCACGTCGACACCGCTCGATGGCAACACACGCATGGAGCTCTACATTGCCGACCGTGACGTGCCTGCGGCATTCACTACCATGGTGGCTGCCGGCGGCGAGGACTACATCGCCGACGGATTGCAGCGTGGCACGGCAGTCGACACCATCGCGGTGGCATCGACGGGAGTATATCATCTCGGATTCATCCCTGCAAGCACAGTAAGCGCCAAGTTCAACCTTCACTCATTCTCATTGACGCACCTTGCGCAGTCGGCAGTGGAAGTCATCGATACCGGCGATGAAGTTGAGGTGAGCGTCGACATCCACAGGCAGCTCAGAGTGGCAGGGAGCCACACCGGCGGCACCGTGTATAGCGCCGGCGGTGTAGTGGCAGCCACTTTCGGCAGCGAGAGCGAAATCAGCCTCGCCAACCTCGCTCCAGGCATCTACATCGTGCAAGTAACTACAGGCAAATCGGTTGTAACCACAAAAATAGCATTGTAGAACATTTAATCATAAATACTAATAAGCTGTTTATTTCCAGTGGGGAGCAAGGCTGAGAAGCGTGGCTCCCCACGCTATTTTCAGCACTTGCCACTTTCATAAATACAAAATCATATCGAATATCAATTGCCGGCCCGACTAAGAGCGCGTTCCTTAAAAAAATATTTTTGGCTATGTCGGTGATATTTGCTAATTTCGTGGGAGTTTTTCCAACCTACCGAAATAATTTGTGCGATTATGAGAAAAAGTTTTAGAATATTGGCCCTTGTTGCCGCTATGGCGGGTATTTCGCTCGCCGAGGCTCAAGCTGAGCGGCTCGTGATTCTGTCGACCAACGACACTCACAGCCAGATTGACCCCGACTATGCCAATCGTGGAGGAATTTTACGTCGCAAGGCGATGATCGACAGCGTTCGCGCCGCCGAGAAGAATGTGCTCCTCGTCGATGCCGGCGATGTGGTGCAGGGAACAGTGTATTTCAATCTGTTTCGAGGCGAGGTGGAGTTTGCCATGCTCGACAGCCTCGGCTACGACGCCTACATCTTGGGCAACCACGAGTTTGACAACGGCATGGAACCGCTTAGGCACTTTTTCAGCAGTATGCGCACACCGCGCCTAAGCGCGAACTATAATCTGCGCGGCACACCGCTTGAGGGACTTTTCGCACCATATATTGTGAAAGAATATGCCGGCAGGCGCATAGGCGTCATGGGTATAAACCTACTGCCAGCCGGAATGATCTCTCCCTCCAACTGCGTAGGCGTGGACTACTCCAATGGCACAGAGATTGCCGACCTCACCGCCCGCTTCCTGAAAGAGGTGGAGCATGCCGACTTTGTGGTGATGCTCTCGCATGTGGGATATGACGGAGGTGTTGACCAAAATCCCACCGACGACATTATCGTGGGCAAGAGCCGATATATCGACCTCGTGATTGGCGGGCACTCCCACACCGTGATAAACCCCGCCGACCCCAAGTCGGTGCCCTGGAAGCTGAGAAATGCCGACGGACGCGAGGTGCCTGTAACCCAGACGGGCTCGACAGGGAAAAATGTGGGATACATAGCCCTCGACCTCGACGACATGAGGATAACTGACTACAAGCTGATTCCTATCGACCGGCGATACGACGACCGCACCGAATATCCCGCATTGAGGGCCTACCTCGCTCCTTTCAAGGCCAAAGTCGACTCGCTGATGAGTCATCCTGTGGCCCATTGCGCCTACGACATCGACCGTGCGTCGTCAGCGATGTGGAACTTCGTGTCGGACGCCGCTTTCGAAATCACCTCAGCAATTGCCGGCACCAAGCCCGACATGACGATAATGAACGCCGGAGGCATACGCCAGTCGTTCACCAAGGGCGTGGTGTCGGAAGGCCTTGTCAACTCGATGTTCCCTTTCGACAACAAGATGGTGGTGCTCAAGATGACCGGGCGCAACCTGCTTGACGCCCTTGCCGTGATGGGTGGACGAGGCGGCGACCTCATAAGCCGTCAGGCATACGTGGAGTTCTCGCCTGTCGAAGGCTCCCACATAGCGCGCATATTGAAAGCCTCCGTGGGCGGAAAAGCCATCGACCCCGATGCGACCTACATCGTGGCCACGCTCGACTACCTTGCCAACGGCGGCGACTATATGTCGCCAATGACCGGCTGTGAGCGCCTATTCGTGGATACGCGCAAGTTTGGCGACCGTATGCTCGACTACCTGAAGGCTCTGGAGAGCAAGGGAAAGAAAGTGAACCCCGACAAGAGGCGGCGCATGGTGAGGAAGTGACACCCGTTGCCATCTGCCGACATAAAAATATCACGTTAACGGAAGACACGTATTACAATTACGATGAAGAAAAATTGCAAATATCTCATATCCATAGTGCTTGCCGGCATTGTCGCCACGGCGGTAGTGGCCGCCAACAAGCAGCCGAAGGTGTTCAACGGTGTGGACCGCGACGCAATGGACACATGGGTCGACACCACGATGCGGGCGATGACGCTCGACGAGAAGATTGGCCAGCTGATAGTGATGCAGACCCTCACCCAAGACGACAAAGCTAACCTCGCCGTTGTGAGGAAGAATGTGGAGGAGTATAAAATCGGCGGGTTGCTCTTTTCGAAAGGCGACATTGCCACACAGGCCAAAGTGTGCAACTTTGCGCAGTCGCTGGCCCGGATTCCGCTCATGGTGACCGCCGACGCCGAGTGGGGATTATCGATGCGGCTGAAAGACGCTCCCGTATTCCCCAAAAACATGATTCTCGGAGCTATCGACGACGACAGGCTGCTATATGAGTACGGACGCGAGATGGCCCGTGAGTGCCGCGCCATAGGCATCCATGTGAATTTCGCCCCCGTGCTCGATGTGAACGACAATCCCGACAATCCCGCAATAGGCCTGCGCTCTTTCGGCGAAAGCCCCGAGACGGTGGCACGCAAGGGCATCGCCTACGCCAAAGGAATGGAGGACAACGGCGTGATTACGGTGGCGAAGCACTTCCCCGGACACGGAAATCCATCGACCGACTCCCACAAGGTGCTCCCGACGGTGAATAAGACTCTCTCGGAGTTGAAGATGTGTGAGTTGCTGCCATTCAGGCGCTACGTCGACGCAGGGCTGTCGGGGATAATGGTGGCACACCTATACGTGCCTGCCGTGGACAAGCGCAGAATACCGTCGTCGATGTCGGATATTCACGTCACGCGACTGCTGAGGCAGCAGCTCGGATTCGAGGGATTAGTGTTCACCGACGGCCTCGGCATGCGAGGCGCCGACATGGGCGAGTCAAACTGCGTGACGGCACTGATTGCCGGAGTTGACATACTCCTCTCTCCACGCAACCTCGGCTCCGACATCGCAGCCATAAAGGCTGCCGTCGAGAGCGGACGCATCAGTGAGCAGTCGATCGACGAGCGCTGCGCCAAAGTGCTTCGCTACAAGTATCTGCTCGAGCTGAGCAAGCCTCAGAGCGTAGATGCCGAGCATGTGGTCGAGGCAATCAACTCTCCCGAGGCCACGAAAGTGGCACGACGCCTGTGGGCAGGAGCCATAACGGTGCTGAAAAACTCAAAGAAGCAACTTCCCATCACACGCATAGAGCGCAAGAAGATAGCCGTGCTGACGCTCGGCAGCGATGAGGGCACATCGACGATGTTCCAAAACCGCTGTGCAATGTATTCGCCAACCGACCGCTACAACTATCGCGCCGGTGAGGCAATAGCTCCGCTTGAGAAGAAGCTGAGCGACTACGACGTGGTGATAATCGCCAACCATGCCGACAACGCCGCATACCGCTCGGCGATGACGGCCCTCGTGTCGAAACTCGACAACGTGGTATCGGTGATTTTCGCCAAGCCTTACAATCTCAAGGAATATAAATATGTGGTGAAGCATTCGCAGAGCGTGGTGCTCGCCTACGAGAACTGCACCATAGCTCAAGACTATGCCGCACAGACAATCTACGGCGGAAATGCCGCAAGAGGCGTGATGCCCGTCACGGTGAAGGGTGTGGCTAAGGTGGGCGACGGCGTGAAATTCGCCGCCACTCGCCTCGGATACACCATTCCCGAGGAGCAGCGTCTGAGTAGCTCCATGCTTGCCAAAATCGACTCTCTCGCATTGAAAGGCATCGACGAGAAGGCTTTCCCCGGATGCCAGGTGCTCGTGGCACGCAATGGCAAGGTGGTGTGCAACCGCTGCTATGGAGTGACCGATACCAAGACGAACACTCCGGTGACGGTGAACACGCTCTACGACCTCGCCTCGGTGTCGAAAGCCACCGGAACGTTGCCGGGAATCATGAAACTCTACGACCGCGGCATGATAAAGCTCGACGACAAGGCAAGCAAATACATACCCCAGCTGCTCGACGGCGACAAGAACGACATTACCATCCGCGATCTGCTCTTTCATGAGACCGGCATGCCGCCCGCGCTCAATATGAACGACGTGATGATCGACTCCGAGTCCTACAAGGGACCGCTTTTCCGAGGCCGCCGCGACGCCACCTACTCAATTCCCGTGAGTCCGACATCATTTGGCAACAGATACGCCCGCCTACGCTCCGACATCACCTCGACAAAGCGAAGCGACGTATTCTCCACCGAGGTGGCAAAGGGCATATTCGGCGGCACGGCTGCCTACGACACCATAATGCAGCGCATCTACTCAGCAAAGCTGCGTCCAAGCAAGGACTATCTATATAGCTGCCTCAACTTCTGCCTGCTGATGAACGTGGAGCAGAATATAACGCACAGCGCGCACAACGACTTTGTGGAGAAAAACTTTTTTGCTCCACTCGGAGCCTACCACACCATGTATCGCCCGCTTGACCGATTCTCAGAGACCGACATTGCCCCCACCGAGCACGACACATTCCTGCGCCGCCAGATAGTGCGCGGATTCGTGCACGACGAGACGGCGGCATTCTCGGGAGGCGTTCAGGGCAACGCAGGGCTGTTCTCCAACGCCAACGACCTCGCCAAGCTGTGCCAGATGTGGCTCAACGGCGGCGAGTATGGCGGCGACAGATACCTGAAAAAGTCGACGGTTGAGACGTTTTGCAAGGAGAAAAGCCCCAATTCGCGCCGCGGCCTCGGCTTCGACAAGCCCGACAAGAACAACGACAACTACTCGCCCACCTGCGGCGAGGCCACCGCAGCCACATTCGGGCACCTCGGCTTCACAGGCACCGCATTCTGGGTCGACCCCGACAACGGGCTGATATTCATCTTCCTGTGCAACCGTGTCTACCCCACTCGCCACAATGCCGCCTTCAACAGCATGGGCATACGCCCCGAGCTATTCTCGATAGTGTATCAGTCGCTCAAAGACTGACATCGGAGTCCACACACCTCGAGCCCGTTTCAAATTGGAGCAAAAACAAGCGAAATTCAAGTAATTTAAAACCAAAATAGGTGTATTTACAAGTATTTTTTCATCAAAAGCAATATTTTTGCGATAAAATGTAACGTAATTAGAAATTTATTTATAACTTTGCCAACGATTAGAATTTAGTATAAAAACACAAAGAAACATTAAGCTCATGAAATCAAGTGAAGTATTGAACGACTTGAAACGCAGATTCCCCAACGAGCCCGAATATTTGCAGGCCGTGGAGGAGGTATTAACAACAATTGAGGACGCCTACAACGAGCACCCTGAATTCGAACGCTACAACCTTATCGAAAGATTGTGCATCCCCGACAGGATTTTCTCGTTCCGCGTATCCTGGGTCGACGACAAGGGAAGAGTTCAGAACAATATGGGCTACCGAGTGCAGCACAACAATGCCATCGGGCCGTACAAGGGCGGCATCCGATTCCACTCATCGGTAAACCTCTCGATTCTGAAATTCCTCGCCTTTGAGCAGACTTTCAAGAACTCACTCACTACACTTGCCATGGGCGGTGGAAAAGGCGGTTCCGACTTCAACCCCAAGGGAAAGTCCGACATGGAGATAATGCGCTTCTGCCAGGCTTTCGTGGCTGAGTTGTGGCGCCACATCGGTCCCGACACCGACGTGCCGGCAGGCGACATCGGCGTAGGCGGACGAGAGGTCGGCTACATGTTCGGAATGTACAAGAAAATGGCCCGCGAGCACACCGGCACATTCACTGGAAAAGGGCTGGAATTCGGAGGCTCGCTCGTGCGTCCCGAAGCCACAGGATATGGCAACGTGTACTTCCTGCTGAATATGCTCGCCACTCGCGGCATCGACATAAAGGGCAAGAAGGTGGCAATATCGGGTTCGGGAAATGTGGCTACCTACACTGCCGACAAGCTACTTCAGCTCGGAGCCAAAGTAGTGACTATGAGCGACTCCAACGGCACAATATATGTGCCCGACGGACTGACGCGCGAACAGCTCGACTACATCTTCAAGTTGAAGAACATATATCGCGGACGCATCCGCGAGTTTGCCGAGGAATACGGCTGCGAATACTTCGAGGGCGGACGTCCGTGGGGCGTGAAATGCGACATCGCAATGCCATCGGCAACGCAGAACGAGCTCGACGGCGACGATGCGCGAACGCTGCTTGAGAATGGCTGTATAGCCGTGTCGGAAGGAGCCAACATGCCTTCCACACCCGAGGCTGTGCATCAGTTCATCAATGCACGCATACTATATGCTCCGGGTAAGGCTGCCAACGCAGGCGGCGTGTCGGTTTCGGGCTTGGAGATGGCACAGAACTCGCAGAAGCTCTCATGGAGCGCCGAGGAGGTCGACAAGAAGCTGAAGGACATCATGGCCAACATACACGGCCAGTGCATGCGCTACGGCCAGCAGCCCGACGGATACGTGAACTACGTGAAGGGCGCCAACGTGGCAGGCTTCATGAAAGTGGCTAACGCCATGATGGCTCAAGGCATACTCTGACATAGGAAAGCTCATAACTTTAGATTATTGTTTTTTTACAGTTTGATTCTTTATATCTTTGGCAGGCATCTCGCGTGAGTGAGGTGCCTGTTCATTCCCCTCACCGCCTCCACAAATTGGCCGTTTTTTACCCCGACGGCCGATGCTATGGAATAGCGTGCGACGAGCAATACATACTCGTCAGCGAATACGGCGTCAACGGCGCCGATGCCCGCCTTGTCATGCTGAAGCACCGTTAACAGCCCTCTACATTATAAATCGCAGGGAATAACTTGTAGGTAAACCCCATAGGGGAATCAATTGAAGGGGAATTACACACTTCCGCTACACGTCGTCAGTGCGACGGTGTCCACGATGTCTCAATCAACACTGTGGCATAGGCCGCAATTCCCTCGCCGCGGCCGGTGAATCCGAGCCGCTCGGTGGTCGTGGCCTTCAGCGACACACATTCCGCGTCGCAGCCGAGGCACTCGGCAATGGTGCGCTGCATGTCGGGAATGTGCGGGTTCAGCTTAGGCTGCTCGGCGCATATCGTGATGTCGGCATTACCGAATGTGTAGCCTTTCTCAGCCACGAGCCGCATAGTCTCCACAAGCAATTTCTTGCTGTCAATGCCCTTGAAGCGCGGGTCGGTGTCGGGGAAGTGGAATCCGATGTCGCGCAGGGCGGCGGCTCCGAGCAGGGCGTCGCACAGGGCATGCAGCACCACGTCGGCGTCGCTATGTCCAAGCAGCCCGAGGTGATAGGGAATCTTTATTCCTCCCATCCATAGCTCACGGCCCTCAACGAGGCGGTGAACGTCAAAACCCATTCCTACGCGTATCATAAATAGTGTCTTTTTGCTATGTGTGTTACGAAAACTATCCGTTCAGCAGCGGGGTGGCTGACTTATCTGCGGCCTCCGAGCAAGTCGCGCAAGCCATTCATGTCGAACGACAGCGTGAAGCGCAGCGTTTGATCGAGCGGGCTGCTCTGAGCCGTGGCTATCATATATGCGGCATCCAATTTCACCACATTAAGCGAGAATCCGGCTCCAAGACCGAAATACTGGCGATCGCCCTTATACTCATTCTCGTGGTAGTAGCCCGCGCGGAGGAAAAACTGCTGATTATAGTTGTATTCAAGTCCAAGCGAGTAGTTTATCTCCCTAAGCTCCTCCTTCCCGCCTCCTGGAGCGTCGGTGAACGACTTGAATATACCCGAAATCGGCGACATGTCCTTCCAATCCTGCAAAGCCTCCTCGTAGGCCTGCTGATCCTCATAGTCGGCCTGACGAGGGCGTGCCGGCACGAGCAGCTTGTTCAAGTCGACCGAGAATGCCAAGTTATGGTAGTCGGCAAGCGGAAAGGTGAACGTGGTTCCTATTTTCAGGTTTGTCGGGAGAAATGCCGGGTCGTTGCCGCCATTGTACGACACTTTCGTACCGATATTCGAGATGTTCCATCCGAAAGCCCACTGGCACTCGTTGCGGCCAATAATCGGATAAGTGTTGAGGAATCCCGATATGTCGGCGGCGAATGCCGATGCGCCCTTGGTGGTCTCACTCGACGAAGCGTCGCTGAATCCGAGGTTTGAGTAGATGTATCGCAGCACCACACCCATCGAGAAGCTCTCGGAGAGTTTTCGCGAGTATCCGAGGTCGACCGACATTTCGTAGGGGTTGATGCTCGACGTCACATTTCCCTCACCATCGGTCAGGTTCACCTCTCCAAGCGAGAAATATCGCAGCGACGCGCTCACGGCCTGATTGTCGCCGCTACCTATTTTCCAGTAGCCCGCGGCATTGAGCAGTGCGATGTCGTTCACCAACTTGCGCAGCCACGGCGTGTAGGATAGCGATATACCTGCCGAGCTGTAGGCGAATGCATATTTCGACGGATTCCAGTATTGCGAGTTCTCGTCGGGGTCGGTAGCCGCTCCTATGTCGCCCATCGATGCTCCGCGGGCATCGGGAGCAATGCTAAGCGATGTGACTCCGGTGGTGATAGGGTTGAATTCATTTTTCTGAGCCACCGATTGGAAGGCGCTGCCTACCAGCAGAATAGCCACTATTATGAAGCTGAAAGATTTTCTCATTTTTCTCAAAGTTATAATCCTATACTTAAATTAACTGCAAAAACCGCAATTTATTGTATGGCTCGAAAAAAATAAGCGCCATGCACGGGAATATGAGAAAGAGTACAGGCGCGCGCGCAGCACACGGTAGCCCCTGCCGAGGCTCCTTGTCTTAAATAAGGCCTTAGGAATGTCCTTGTCTTAAATAAGGAATATGTGCAGCGTGGTTAGTCGCGTGCAAGAGCCACCAGCACTTTGGAGGACGAGGCTGCGTAGCCTGTGGCCGAGCGCAGGGTGCAGTAGTAGCGGTAGCGCCCCGGAGCCACCTCTTTTCCGTTCATATCGGTAAGATTCCATGTGCACTGTTCAGAATCGGTGGTGGTGCTCCACACCATCTTTCCCATAGCGTCGACCACATACACCGTGGCTACGGCATCGCCGTCGAGGTTATGGCTTATGCTGAACGTGGCCGACTCGCGGGCATCCTTTGCATCGGCCTCAATGTCAGCCACATTGGTGCCTGTCTGCACGAAGAAGTCGATAGAGCGCGACGTGCGGTTGCCGGCTATGTCGCTTGCCGCAAGCGTCAATGTGTGCTTGCCATGACTCAAGTTGGATATCGGCAGGGCGATAAGCGCCTTGCGCCCCTCATCGGTCACGCTTGCTACGTTCTTTGCCTCGCTATACGACGCCGTGCCATTGTCGAGCAGCACCTCTATGCTGTTGCCTATGGCAAGCGTCTGGGCGCTCACTCCGGTGTTGTCGGTCACGGTGGCATATAGTGTGGGATCGGAGCCAACGGCATCGCCATTGCCGAACGACTCACTGTCGAGATACATGCTCTCTATCACCGGAGCCTCATTGTCGGCAATCGCCTCTGCGGCCGAATAGGCCTTTATCGTCACGTTGTCGGTCACGCCATCCACAATCATGTAGCTATCATCACGATGAGCTATGGCCCGCAATTGCCCGGGCTCACCCTGGGCAAGGCACTTGGACGGAACCATTATAGTGCCCTCAAAGCGTCCGGCCTCGGCGCGGCAATCAGATGTCGACAACAGCTCGCGCTGATAGTAGGAGTCGCGCACAGGCTTGTCCTCGCTCATTTTCAACGAGGCAAACAGGAAACTCTTGTCGTAGAGCGAGAGTGTAACCTTCCCGGAGAAGTCGGTGTCGACCTCACCGCTCTTTGTGAGTATGCTTCCGCTCACTTTCACCGCCGTCATCGGGTATATTTCAGCCGATGCGCCGGCTACGTCGACGTCATTGACTCTCTCGATGGCTATGCGGCCGACGGGATAGTGCAATTTCATCGCCGGGTCGCCGATAAGCATGAAATTCAGCTTATTTGAGTTCTCGTAGGGGTCGAATGCGTGTTTTGCCATTCTGTAGGCCTCACCGATTGTGCGCTGATTGCCGTTCTCGTCGAGATTGAACATATTCTTCACGAGAGCCACGTTCAGCTCGTCGTTCTCAGAGGCGAAAACCGTGCGTGTAGAGGCCATTCCGGCTATCATACCGCCTTTTGGATTATGGAACAGTTCCTCGGCAAGTCCTCGCAAGTCGCTGTCGAAGCGCGCCACGTCGCAAGCCGCAAATGAGAAGAACGGCAGATAGTCGTTGACCACCTCACGCGAGTCTTGCAGTCGCCAGAAGTCGTTGTCTCTTGAGAGTGCTTTCGGCCCGCCATGCCCCACGTATGTCACGAACAGCTGTCCGCGCCTGAGCTCCTCCATTATTCTCTTGCGTGCATTGATGGCATAGTCGCCCTCAAGCGGGTATGCCTCCTTGAACACCTTGTTGATTGCAGGGCGGAAATCGCTTGAGTTAATCTCAGCCACCACACCCTCGGCTTGATACATGTGCATCGAGTTGTCGCCCTCGTCGGCCATCACAAGCACGTTGTTGCGCCATGTGCCGAAATCGGATGTCACGTATCGAATCAGCTTGTCCACCGAGGCCTCGGCCTCGGCAAGCGTCTTCACCGGCATGCGGCCTACGGCAATCGTCACCGGCGCTGCGGCAATAGAGTAGCCGGTGTTGTCGGCGAGCATGCCGAAGTAGTCGTCGCAAGTATAGCTCTTTGTCTCCACGTTGCTCGTGGTCGACTGGAATGTTATGAGTAGGTTGTCGCCGTGATTTCCCAGGATTTGGCGGTTGTCGAAAGAGCCTCCGCCAAAGAGCAGCAGATATTTCAGCTTCTGCGGATTGCGCTGATAAAGCATCTTCATGAACATTCTTATGGCAGTGGCATCGGCGGCGCCCGACGAGAACTCGTTGAAAATTTTGTCCTGCTCCACTACCTCAACCTGCATTCCGTCGATTGAGGCGTGCATGTCGGCGATGCGCTGTGCCTGCTCACGCAGCCCTGTCGTGGTGACTATCACCATGTCGGGCGTTGACATCTCGTGCAGATTCTGATTGTCGACATAGGCAAACGACTTGATTTTCAGCAATGTGCGCTCGGGGTCGAAGGCCACGAACTTCTCGCAGGTACCGGTTACCGCGGCTGTGAAGCAGCCGTCGTCGGTAAGGGCATACTGCTTCGGGGCGGTGGGCGTAGTAACGTTCCACACTACGGTGGTGGGCGTAGCGCCGCTCACCTTCAGCGTCTTCTGCCCGGTGGAGTTCAGAATGAACATGTCCAATTGCGACATATCCGGGCGAAGGATATTGTTTTGCGTGTAGGTTATTGCGAAATTGTCGAGTCGGGCTATTGTGATCGTGCCGGGGCAACTCACGCGAAGCGTATAGGTGAATTTGCCTGCATCGTGGACTACCGGGGTCACCGTGCCGCGTGCCTGTCCGATGTTGTAGTAAGTGTAGTCGCTCGTGTTGGCGCTAATCTTGTCGGAATTCGACATGAACGTCACATCCGAGGTATTCACCGATGCCTTAAGCTCGGTTTTCTCCGATGATTTTATTCCCACGGTGGTGTAGGTGTTCAGCTGCGTACACTCGGCATAGTTTGGCAGCTCAATATCGAATCTCAGCATGCAACCTGTGCCGAAATCCTCGCCGAGAATCGATTTTCCTGTTTCTCCGGGCGAATACAGCTCGGTCTCGTGCTGGAAGCAGTTGTAGCTCGTGGTTTGGGGCGTTCCGCTTGATGTGGCGCTCGCCGCCGTGCCTATCGTCTCACGAGTGTCCGACGAGCATTCGGTGATGAAATAATAGGACGATGAGGAATAGCTGTTGATCGTGTACCGCAGGAAGTTGGCGGTAGCCGAGAAATACGTCTCGCGCTTCATAGGGCCTTGCCCGTAGAAGCATATCTTGCCGTCGGCATATAGCACCGGCACTTGAGGCAGGTCGTCGATGTCGACGGCCTCGAGCGATTCGGGCAAGATGCAGGCTCCCGCTCCGTAAACGCGCACCTCCGAGGGCTTGGAAAAGCCCATTGCCTGCAATTCGGCGTCGGTAAGCTCGTAGACGCCATCGGCGGGAATCTCAATTTTCACCCATTTGCCCTCGGCGAGTTTCGATGTCGAGGCAAAATGACTTGCCGACAGGCCCCACGCCGGTACGCCCGACAGCATCATGGCTGCGGCACCGAGTATGTATGACAGAAGGTTGCTTGCTTTTTTCATCTTCATTATTTCGTTTGCTGTTGAATTGCTTGTATTCGTTTATTTCACTTTGAAATGTAGTATCTCAGCTCCGTTGAGGGTGGCACTCACCACGCTCTCAGGCGTCATATATGTCTTATCGCCTATGATGCAGGCATATAGTATATCGCCTATCTTCAGTGTGAAATAGCGGCTCACATATTCTATGAGCGAGTCGATGCAGCCTGTCAGAGCGGCGACGTCGCACTCCATCAGCATCGTGCCGTCGACGGTTGCGCTTATATGCCCTGCCGCGGCAATCTCCTCCATGCCTACAAAGTCGCCGAGAATCGCGGCCCCGTCGAAGGCGCAGGCCAAAGCCTCGGGAACGCCGCCACAGAAATTGCCATGCATCGCCTCGGCATTCACCGCAATTCCCACAGTGAGGGCATCGTAGTAGCGATGGGCAAACCGCCTTGCTATATTCTTGCCCAAACGGCTCACTCGCGCCACAACGTAGGGCGTGCTGCCGAACCGCTCGGCGAAGTCGGGCACGAAAAATGGCTTCCCGTCCTTCAGCAGCGAGGAGTCCGACATCAGGAACACTGCCGGCATCGCCTCGTTCAGTGCCGGGGCGCCGGCCTCTTTATCTATGCTATATCTTGTTCCAATTACTTTCATCGTTGCTTTCCCGTGATGAATGACAATGCTGTCAAAGCTCTATAACATACGTTTTTTCTCCTCCAAGCGGTTGTACATCACCGCAAGGTGCGCGTAGATGGAGGTGTTCTGTATCACTATCTCGTTGCTCGCCTTGATGCGCGATGGCGTGAAGTTCCATATCGCCTGTAATCCACAGGCTATCATGGTGTCGGTGGCATCCTGAGCGTGCTCGGCAGGAACGGCAAGGATGCCGATCTCGGTGCCAAACTCCTTCTGCCTTTCATCGAGCTCGTCCATGCTGAAAATGGGCACTCCGCTGATGCTGGTGCCTATCAGCTCGGGATTGATGTCGAATCCGGCCACAATGCTCAGGCCGAATTGCATCAGTCCTGAGTCCTGAATCAGGGCCGAGCCGAGGCTTCCCACGCCAATCATGAACGCGCTGTGCTCTTTCTTGAAGCCGAGGAAGTCGACAAGCTCATTCACGAGCGTGTCGACCTCGTAGCCGATACGAGTCTTTCCCTTTATGTTGAGAAACGACAGGTCTTTGGCAATCTGCGAGGCATCCACGTTGATATCCTTGGCGATTTGGGTCGACGACACATATTCCACATTGTGGCTGCGCTGTAGATTCAAGTACGAAAGATACCACGGCAGCCTGCTTATGGTAGGCTCCGGCAGTATTATTTTCGCAATGCTTTTGTTGTCAATCATCATTCACCTTCCACTATAATATGTAGTTTTTTGCAAAGGTATATATTTTTGCCGAAAAAATGTCAGAATGAAGTGTATATTTCAGAGTGTGACTACCGCTGCCGTCCATCCAATCGCTCATACGCCTACTACTACGCTGGCGGTTAATACTATCCATTCGTTTAACGAACCGTCCGAGGCGCAACACAAGCTCCTCAAAGGTCTTTTTCTCAATGCTAATAATCTCCATAACTATTTCATTTTTACATTAAACTTCGATTGTTTCACGAACCCACTTTCGCTCGGCAAAGCAAACAAGTTTCCTTTGCGCTCACTTACTCGTGGCTTTCCGAGTGCTAAGTAAAAACAAAAAACAATACGCTCTGCAATCCTGACATAACGTGTCCTCAAGTGTCATTAGATTGCATTTTGAAGCGATATAAACTCTATAAAAGATATTGGTTAGTCATATGGTCACATTATCGGTTGGTCTATTGGTTGCAGCAGACCAACTAACCAGCAGACCAACCAACCATTATGTGTTGGTCATAACAGACCGACCAACATTATTCAAACAAGCTAATTATTGAGCTAAAAAGTAAATACTATGCCGTAATTTCCAGTGCCTGGAAATTTATGTTCAAGCGAACATAGCAAGTTGTGTTTTGGGGCACCCGAAATGTTTTCGGCATCCCAAAACTACCTATCGGTATCCTACCCTCCAAAGTCGGGCATTAATTCGTCTATAAAGAGCATTTATGAGACAGAGTAAATGCATTTTGTTACACTACTTTATATGCTCCAAAGAATATTTTGTTTAACTTTGCATGCAAAGTTTGCGATTATTGACTGCGACTGTTATAGGTAAAAAGAGACTTTTATCTGTTAATTCGCTAAATTATCGCAAAGTCCTACGCCGATAGTTTTCTTGAAAGAGAAAACGGGAGGGGTGGGACAAGACATATGAAAAGGCGTTTACTACGCTTTGGTTTTGACGTTCTGAAACTTCGCAACTTTCAAATTGTCTGTCAAAAAACAAAGCAACGTGGATGCCCCTTAGGTGTGTTATATACATACCCCAAATACCGTATAGCCATTGGTGTATCCATACTTATGGTAACAAACGGTATAGAGGTTGTGTTATACATATCGGCGTGGGGCTTATGCGTTGCTCGTTTCGACAGACAGGGCAATGCGAAGGCCTCAGAACGTGAAGCGAGCGACAGTGCAGGGCTTCACGTCTTTTTTTGTGTCTTGACTTAGCCTAATTTTCAACCTGCGGTATTTGTAGCCCTTGACCGCTTAAACAAACAGGGCTATGTCTGTTGCAAAACCAGATACCTTCCAAATAAAATCGAAAGAGCGTGTTGCTGAACGGGGCGAAGTCTTTACTGCCGAGCGTGAAGTAAACGCTATGTGCGACCTTGTTGCAAACGAGTGCTTAAGACCCGATTCCCGTTTCTTGGAACCGGCTTGCGGTGATGGCAATTTCTTGGCTGTTATACTCAAACGCAAACTTGCCGAACTCCGCAGGAAATACAAAAAGAGCCCACGCGACTACGAAAAGCAAGCCATTGTCGCTATTGGTAGCCTCTATGGTGTGGATATAATGAACGACAATGTAATTGCTTGTCGTGAACGCCTATTTGGTATCTGGGATGCAGAGTACACCTCCCACTGCAAAGGCGAAACATCGGATGATACACGCGAGGCTGCCAAGTTTATCATCAGCCGGAATATCATCAACGGAAATGCTCTTACTCTGATGTGTGTCGATGCCGAGGGTAACGACACCTCTGCCCCTATTGTATTCTCCGAATGGACGCTTATAGGTGGTACTCAAATGCAACGCTCCGACTATACAATGTCCGACCTTCTTCTATACAATGACAGCAGCGAAGGCAACCTGTTCGCACGTACCGAAGAACAGAAAGAGGAAGGTGACATATTCCTAAGGAGATATATTACCTACTATAAAAAGGTTCAGGATTATGGAGAATAACTTGTTTCAAAGCGTCTATAATCCCGACGTGCTTTCGTGCATTGCCAATCTTAGCAACGACGAGGTATTCACTCCTCCCGAATTGGCGAACAAGATTATTGATATGCTCCCACAGGAGTTGTTCGAGAATCCCGACACCACATTCCTCGACCCTTGTTGCAAAAGCGGTGCCTTCTTGCGTGAGATTGCCAAGCGACTTATCAAAGGACTTGAACAACAGATTCCTGACCTTGAAAAGCGTATAGAGCATATCTTCTCAAAGCAGCTTTTTGGCATAGCTATAACGGAACTTACAAGCCTGCTTTCTCGCCGAAGCGTATATTGCAGTAAATACCCAAGTGGAGAGTTCTCGGTGTATCAATTCCCCGAAGATAAGCCACAAGGAAATATCATCTTCCAGCGTATCAAACACACTTGGAACAATGGCAAGTGTATCTATTGTGGTGCTTCGCAGAGCGAGTACGACCGTGGTGTTGAACTTGAAACCCACGCTTATCAATTTATCCACAACTTAGATTTAAACAAAGTATTCAATATGAAATTCGATGTGATTATAGGCAATCCACCGTATCAAATGAGTGATGGAGGAGGAATGAAAACAGAATCCGCTACCGGTAGTGCAATTCCTCTCTATCATAGATTTGTACAACAAGCAAGGAAGCTAAATCCAAAATATTTGTGCATGATTATACCATCGCGTTGGTTTAGTGGAGGCCGTGGATTAGATAATTTTAGAGAGCAAATGCTTGCTGACAATAGATTGCTTAAACTAGTAGATTATTCGGATTCAAGAGATTGCTTTCCTGGCGTAGATATCGCCGGTGGTGTATGCTATTTCTTATGGAATAAAGATTATAACGGTCCATGCAACGTATGTAATGTATATCAAGGTAAGACGGTAGAGTCTACAAGATACTTAAATGAGTTCCCTGTATTCATTAGACACTTACAAGCAATCAATATAATCCGAAAGGTGTTATCATACAAAGAGACAACAATGAATAATGTAGTTTACAGTTCAAAGCCTTTTGGATTTAGAAGTTTCCAATCTGGGCGTAACACCAAACAAATAAATGATTTAGAACTTTTGGGTAGCAAAGGATTTACTTATGTTAAAATAGATGAAGTAAATACCAATGCCGACTTGATTTATAAATGGAAAGTTGTAATGTCAAAAGCGAGTGCTGAACACGCTGGACAAACAGACCAGGAAGGAAGAAAGAAGATTGTTTCTAAAGTAGAAGTCCTCGGACCTGGTCAAATTTGTACTGAAACATATCTTTTGTTATCTACATTTGATACAGAGTCAGAGGCAAATAACTTAAAAGGGTATGTAAAGACAAGGTTTTTCCGCTTTTTAATGTCTACAATTCTTCTAACGCAGAATATTGCAAAAGATAAATTCCAATTCATTCCTAATCAAGACTTATCCAAATCTTGGAATGACGAAGAGCTCTATGCCAAATACGGCTTAACAGATGATGAAATTGCATTTATTGAATCTATGATAAGACCAATGGAGTAATACTATGGAACACAATTATTTTCCTCAACGACCTACCGTTACTCCAACGATATATGCCTATCGCCTGATTGGGGTAGATTCTCACAAAGGCTACTTGAAAGTAGGTTACACCGACCGTACAGCCAAAGAACGCATAGATGAGCAACTGTACACAAGCAAAGTGCAGTATGAGATTGTATTGGTGGAGTCGGCCATGAGCAACGACGGCTCATGCTTTACCGATAAGGATGTGCACCGCTTGCTTGAACGCAAAGGCTGCTCCCGACTTAACCCACTTGACAAAACCGATGAGTGGTTTCGTTGCTCAGTAGCGGATATTCTGGCTGCAATCTTGTCGCTCCGCACAGGTGTTGCAAACGAAGAGAACAGAACGCAAAACTTTACCATGCGCCCCGAGCAGTTCTGTGCAGTGGAGCAAACAAGAACCTATTTTGAGCAAGCACTGAAAGAAGAGCCTAACCGTATTCCGAAATTCCTCTGGAACGCAAAAATGCGTTTCGGAAAGACCTTTGCTTCGTATCAGTTGGCAAAGAAGATGGGCTTGTCGCGTATATTGATTTTGACATTCAAACCCGCTGTTGAATCGGCCTGGCGTGAAGACCTTGTTTCACACATCGACTTTGAGGGGTGGCAATATATCTCCAACAAAGATGCTCGCAACAATAACTTGAATATTGATCAAGAATTTCGCAGAGCTGATAAAACAAAACCTATAGTTGTATTCGGTTCGTTCCAAGATTTATTAGGTACAAATGAAAGTGGCGGTATTAAGACCAAGAATGAGTTTATACACGCTACTAATTGGGATTTGGTAATCTTTGACGAATATCACTTCGGTGCTTGGAAGGAGCGTGCAAAGGAACTGTTTGAAAAGGAGGACGAAGAAAGTGCAGTAGATTTCGATGCTGAGAAGTATAAAAAGGACGAGGCTAACAATGCCATAAATGAATCGTGGTTGCCAATCTCAACAAAGTATTATCTCTTTTTGTCGGGAACGCCATTCAGGGCAATAAACAACGGCGAGTTTATCGAGGAGCAGATTTTCAACTGGACTTACAGCGATGAGCAGCGAGCAAAAGCAGAGTGGAAAGGCAGCGGCAATCCTTATCTCGCCTTACCACGAATGGTTATGCTTACCTATCGTATGCCCGATGAGATACAAGAGGTTGCCAAACAAGGCGAATTTGATGAATTCGACCTTAACCTATTCTTTGCAGCAGAAGGTAAAGGCGAGAATGCTCGTTTCAAATATGAGAATGAGGTGCAGAAATGGCTCGACCTTATTCGTGGCGGTTATTTGCCTGCAAGCGTTGATGACCTCAAACTCGGACAAGACAAGCGACCGCCAATGCCATTCAGCGATACACGCTTGCTTAATGTGCTTTCGCACACATTGTGGTTTTTGCCAAATGTGGCTTCGTGCTTTGCAATGGCTAATCTGCTTGCTCAAAGGCAAAACAAGTTCTACCACGACTATAAGGTAGTAGTTTGTGCCGGAACAGCAGCCGGCATCGGTCTTGATGCTCTGCATCCTGTGCAAGCCAATATGGGCGACCCATTGGAAACAAAGACCATTACGCTCACTTGCGGTAAGTTGACAACGGGTGTAACAGTTAAACCTTGGACTGGTATATTTATGCTCCGTAATTTGAAAAGCCCTGAAACCTATTTTCAAGCAGCGTTCCGTGTACAAAGTCCGTGGGAGGTAAAGAACGAAGAGGGAAGCAAAACCATAATGAAGAATGAGTGCTATGTATTCGACTTCGCTCTTGACAGAGCCTTACGACAGATTTCCGATTACAGTTGTCGCCTTGACATAAACGAAAGCAATCCCGAAGCAAAGGTAGGCGAGTTTATTAAGTTTCTACCTGTATTGGCTTACGATGGCAGCAGCATGAAAGAGGTCGATGCACAGGATATTCTTGATATTGCACTTGCAGGAACATCGGCTACACTACTCGCCAAGCGATGGGAATCGGCCTTGCTTGTAAATGTAGATAACGACACGCTGAAACGCCTGCTGGCAAGTCCGGAGGCAATGAAAGCCTTAATGAATATCGAAGGCTTCCGCAATCTCAACAGTGACCTTACTACCATTATCAATAAATCAGAAGCGGTCAAGAAAGCAAAAAAAGAGAATCCCGACCCGACGCCAAAGGAGAAGAAGGAACTTTCTGCCGAAGAGAAAGAGATGAAGAGCAAACGCAAGCAAATTCAAGAGAAACTGATAAAGTTTGCTACTCGAATCCCTGTATTCATGTACTTGACCGACTACCGTGAACGATGCCTTAAAGATGTTATCACTCAATTAGAACCAGGCTTGTTCAAAAAAGTTACAGGCTTAAGCGTTGAGGATTTCAATATGCTTTGTTCATTGGGAGTGTTCAATGCACCGCTGATGAACGATGCTATCTTCAAGTTCAAACGTTACGAGGATGCCAGCCTTACCTATACAGGTATTGACAAACATACCAACGATGAGGTCGGCGGTTGGGACACTACAATTCGTAAGACTCAGTATGAGAAACTATTCTATAATCAACAATCTTCAATGAATGAGATTGATTATAGTGCATATTCAAGGAGTAGCGAATATATTGATCCTACTCACAGGCTAGTGAAACCTATTGATAGTAAACCTGCCGAAAAGGTGTCACAAACGAAGCCTATTGTTCAACCACAAACGGCAAAAGCTATAGCTGTTACTAAATCTTCACAAGAGAATATAGCGGTGCAAGACCTTGAAAGCAAATTGGAAACAATAGGCATTGACAGCACTGTCGTTCACAAGAAATTCGGCAAAGGAACGGTTGTAAAAATCAACAAGAATGAAAAGTTTATTCACATTAAGTTCACCCTGGGCGAAAAGAAGTTTATCTTTCCCGATGCGTTCCTAATGGGATTCTTGGAGTTGGAGTAACAATTTTTGATCCTTTATAACGGAATAGCCTGCGAGTTCGCAAACTATTCCGTTATTTGCTTTTATTAACCATAAAATAATCTCTTCCTAATTTGCATTCAGATGGAATATTTATTGTAAAATCTATTGGTGTGTATGTCTTTTTTGAAGATGACAATTTATTAAAAGACCATTCAAAACCTTTATACCATGATTGTATCATTTCTTGGAAAGTTGCATGCTTATTTGATGTGGTAAATCTAAATTTATCTTTTGAAGTATATGGAACTATAAATGCAAATGCAATGTTTGCAATAGCAAATAAAGCGAAACAATACGGATATCTATAGTTAGTTGTTTTACGTATTGATACTATTAAATGTGGTGTATTTATTTTTACTTGAGCATTTCCTATCGCTACAAATGGCAACTGGCTGTATTTAGTCGTAGAATTTATCCAATCAATAGTCCCTTTGAAATCTGGCAAGTATTGTTTATTGACAACACTGACAACGTATTTGCACAGACATTTATACACATTTTGTGGGATATATTTTAAGGGACTTGTGTTAAGTTGCAACTGCTCTTTAAAGAAGTCCTCAATATCTGTAGGTAGATCTTGATTTAATTGAATCTTTATTGTACCAACACTTGAATCACCTTTTGTTGATTCATCGAGAGATATTTTAAAATTTTCGCCTACAGTTGTTCTAACTCCATTTTTACCATGAATGGAATGAATAGTTAAAAGGAATGAAAGCATATTTGCTATGTCTGGTTCAATTGTTCTACTGAATCGTTCATTACAAATATCACATTCTTCCCGACAAATTAGACTTTTATTCCCCAATGATTCGCTAATCGCGTGAGAGGTATTCTTAAAAGATACTATTGGTGTTTGTTCCCCGCAGAACCTACAAACACGATTAGACTTGTTTGGCTCACCTATATAATGTCTTCGTTTTGTATTTCCACTAAAGTTTTGTGTATAATACAATGACGCTATCTCATATTTTGTCTTATCCAAATTGGAGTGGATGTCCGTTATTCCATTTAATTTGTCCACTTCTTGCCTTAAGTGATAAAGTACAATTGTATCATCAATTTTATTAGGAACAACAAGAAATCTACTATCCTCTGGTATTCCATCAAATACAGATTTCATAGTTAAGCACTCCTTATTTGTTTTGCTTAATTCATCAAATACACTCAGACGAGACTTAAACTCTTTACTCGCTATTTGAACAGTCAGAATTTCCCCATTATCATTAGATTCAAATAAGTTGAAAAAAAACTTATAGTCTGTGAATGTTGGTAAATTAATATTTAACACCTGATCCAGTAATGATACTATTGTAATAATCATAAAATATAGTAATTTATTAGCAAAGGTAGTATTTTAATGAAGAATCCAAATAGAAACGCAGTGTTTTTCGTGATAAAAACATGAAAAACACTGCGGGGGATGCCAAGCGGCGGGGGCGCAAAGTCCCCAAGAGCGTCCAACAGCAATACAAATGGATAAATAAACAAAAAAAGGAGACCGAAGTCTCCCTAAGATTAGCTAATTTTGTATTGCATATGTACAAACAACTTATCTCAGAGCAAAGGTACGCAATTTACCTGGGAATTAAAAGAGGAAACTCCATAAGAAAAATTGCAAGAGAGATCGGAGTTCAACCGCTGCCGTCTATTTGGAGTCGGGATGGTGGTAACGCCCCTTGCCGGCGGTGCGGGTGGAGTATTGTATGGCCCTCACCGGGCAGCGGTGGATGCAGCTCAGGCACATGGCACACTTGCCGTGCCACTGGGGCGTTCCGCCCTCTGTGAGGGTGATGTTACGCATAGGACACTCGCGTCGGCACAGCCCGCACGATGTGCATGTGGCGGCATCGGCGGTGAAAGCCCGGTCGCTCATGGCATAGCGCAGGAACCACGAGCGTATCAGTCCCGACTTCAGCCGTTTCCATCGTCCCGTCACCACGTCGGTGACACGCTCGCGCGCCGCGATTCGCAGAGCCACATCGTCGACACGGCCTACCGATGCCGCCAATTTACTGTTTTCCAACGCCTTGTCGTCGACGTCGAATCCGGGAAGCAGAATGTAGTTGTTGGGCATCTGCACCGAGAAGGCGGCGTCGCCGGTGAGAGGCTTGGGAAGCGCCTTGCGCCATATCTCGGCCGAGCGCCCCACATCGTCGCCGCAAGTGGTGACCATATAGCAGTAGGCGGAGCCCGGCGCGAGTCCTTCCACTGAAAGCCTCCCGATGAATCCGAGCACCACAGGCGGCGGCCCCCACGAGTAGGTGGGGAACACCATGCCAATGCTCTCGCCCGGGGCGAGGCTGACGCTGAATCGGCCGTCGTTCACAGCATCGGCTATCGACACAAGCCTATCGCCGAGCTTTCCGGCAAGCCTGCGCGCCACCCATAGGCTGTTGCCCGTGCCGCTGAAGTAGAATATCATCTTCCTTTATGTATTGACGTTGATAAAAATCGGCCGTCAGTGTATTTTCACGAGCGTAGCTCCGAATCCGTACTCGCGGAAGCTGGCATCCTGCGCCTCACAGCGAGGATACTTGCGCCGAAGCTCGTCGAGCAGCGCCTTGCGAAGCACGCCCTCGCCCTTGCCGTGGATAAACACAATCTTCGCACCTGCACGCTTTATGTTGGCGTTCATCACCTCCCGGAACTTGTCGAGCTGTAGGTTGAGCATGTCGGCATTGCTCATTCCCGCCGTAGTGTCGACGAGCTCGCCGATATGCAGGTCACACTCTATAATCTCGCCTTTATGCTTCTCATGCCTCTGCACTGGGCGCCGGTTTTGTTTCTCGGCAGCGCGCTTCTCCTGCATGGCACGCTCAAGCTCGCTGCTGTCGATCACGGGCATTCGGGCCGGGCGGTCGTCGCGCACGATGTCGAGCGCAATCACCGGCGAGTCGAAATACTCATTGTCGTGGAAGCAGTGGAGCTTATAGAACTTTGTGGTATCTAACCGATGCTCCACTAAGGCCGGATTCTTGAGCTTGAAGCCACGGCCTTCCTTGAACGCCGCATACTGCACCGCCACACGCGACATGTCGGGCAGCGAGTCGTGTGAGAACTCCTCCATAAGCACCTGCATGTTTGGCTCCACGATACCGTGGAAACGGGTAGTCCACATTCCGTCGGCATTGTCGCCGCGAGTCATGTAGGCAACATACAGGAAATAGTTGCTGTCGTTGACGAGATAGGCATAGTAGCTCGTAGTGTTCAGGTGCCGCAGCTCGCGTGGCTCGTAGGCGAGTGTCACATTCAGCGTGTCGCCCTCGGGAGTCTCCACCACGGGCATCGTGGCCGCAGCCGGCTTGGGCGCCTCGGCAGGCTTCTGCTCCTTGCTTTTTGGCGGTATCACCGGGCGGTCGTAGGCCGTAGCCTTAGGCTTCGAGGCATCTACCACCACACACTCTCGCAGCAACACCGGCTGCTCGAATCCGTCGGAATCCTCAACGTATGCTATTCCTCCCTCTATACGGGAAATACGTCCGCCCCCCGTAGCATTCAGGAAGCGGACAATATCATTGACTTTTGCCATAAATCAAATATACAAGATTAGCTTGTCAAATCGACAGGCGGCGCAGGGTGTTCAGCAAGTCGCGGTTGATGGGCTTGTCGTTCTTGATAGCCTTCGAGAACGGAACGTAGACGATCTCGTCGTTGGAAATACCGATCATCACGTTGCGCTGATCCTCAAGCAGTGCGTCGATGGCAGCCGCTCCCATGCGCGACGCCAGAATGCGGTCGACGGCAGTAGGCGAGCCGCCTCGCTGCAAGTGTCCGAGGATGGTCACGCGCACGTCGTATTGCGGATACTCATTCTTCACGCGCTCGGCGAGTGCCATCGCGCCTCCGGTGATCGGGCTCTCGGCAACAAGCACTATCGACGAGTTCTTGCTCTTGCGAAAGCCATTCTTGATAAGTTCCTCAAGCTGGTCGACCTCGGTGGATATCTCGGGAATGATGGCAGCCTCGGCACCGGTGGCGATAGCGCCATTAAGCGCGAGGAAACCTGCGTCGCGGCCCATCACCTCGATGAAGAACAGACGCTCGTGCGACGTGGCGGTGTCGCGTATCTTGTCGACGCACTCCATGATAGTGTTGAGTGCCGTGTCGTAGCCTATGGTTTTGTCGGTGCCATAAAGGTCGTTGTCGATAGTTCCCGGAAGGCCCACTATGGGGAAATTATACTCGGTAGCGAAAATGCGGGCGCCCGTCAGCGATCCGTCGCCGCCGATTACCACCAATGCGTCGATACCCTCCTTTTGCAGCATCTCGTATGCCATCTTGCGGCCCTCGGGAGTCTGGAACTCCTTGCAACGTGCAGTTTTAAGAATTGTTCCTCCCATTTGAATGATATTCGACACATTCTGTGTCTTGAACTCCACGATTTCGCCGGTGATAAGGCCGCGGTAACCGCGGTAAATGCCCTTCACCTTGAAACCGCTATATATAGCCGAGCGTGTAACCGCACGGATAGCGGCATTCATGCCGGGAGCGTCGCCTCCCGATGTCAAAATACCTATACAATTAATTCCTGCCATAATAATAACAATAATATTGGTTTAATTCTATTGCAAATATAGTGCAAATCGAGCGCAATACAAAGAAAATTAGCCGTAAAGAGTCAATCCATCACTTCTTTGCAATGTAGATGCTGCATGTGCCAAACGTGAGAGCCCGACAGCGACAGTCGGTAAACCCTGCCGCACGCATTATATCGAGCATCGCCTCGCCCTGCGGCACGGCCGCAATACTCTCGGGCAGATAGCTGTAGGCCCTGACGTCATTCGACACCAGTCGCCCCACAAACGGGATAACGTGAAGCGTATAGAGGTCGTAGAGCCGGCGCACCATCTTGCCGGTGGGCGTCGACAGCTCCACCACACACAGCACGCCACCCTTGTCGAGCACACGATACATCTCAGCATATCCGCGGTCGAGGTGCTCGAAATTACGCACTCCGTAGGCCACCGTCACGGCATCGAAAGTGCCGTCGGCAAACCGCAGATTCAGGCAGTCGCCCACCTCGAAGGATATGGCATCGGAGAGTCCGGCCTCAGCCACTTTGCGCCGTGCCACGTCGAGCATTCCCTGCGACAGGTCGATGCCCACGATGCCCTGCTCGGGCCTCAGCCGCCTATACAACTGCAAGGCAAGGTCGCCGGTGCCGGTGGCCACGTCGAGCAGCCGCCTCGGAGCATGCTCGCCCACGAGTCTCACCGCCTTTCGCCGCCACAGCCGGTCGATTCCGAGCGTCATGGCCCTGTTCATGAAGTCGTAGGCAGGTGCGATGCTGTCAAACATCTGCCGCACCTGCCCCGTCTTGCTCTCGGTGCTATTGTAAGGCTTGATTGATTCAGCTTTATACTTCACGTCGGGTATGGGAAAATAGTGTTTCTATTGCCCTTGATGCAGGCTGTTATTTTCTCAGAGTCTTCAGATACTCAGTCACGTTCTTCTCGATGCGGGCGGCAATGTCGGCATCGATGGCAGGCACGAACTTCTCGCCCACGATATGCTCGTATAGCTCGATGTAGCGCTGCGACACCGACTCGCAATACTCATCGGTCATCTCAGGCACCTGCTGGCCGACCTTTCCCATGAAATCGTGGTCGATAAGCCACTGGCGGACAAATTCCTTGGAGAGCTGACGCTGAGGCTCACCCTTCTCGAAGCGCTCCTCATAGCCTTCGGCGTAGAAATAGCGTGATGAGTCGGGAGTGTGAATCTCGTCGATAAGAATCACCTTTCCGTCGCGTTTTCCAAACTCATATTTAGTGTCGACAAGAATCAGGCCTTTTGAGGCGGCAATCTCGGTGCCACGTGCAAACAGAGCACGAGTGTAGCGCTCCATAGTCTCATAGTCGTCCTTGCTCACTATGCCTTGTGCGATAATCTCCTCGCGCGAGATGTTCTCGTCGTGTCCGGCGTCGGCCTTCGTGGTGGGAGTGATTATAGGCTCGGGGAAGCGCTCGTTCTCACGCATCCCGTCGGGGAGGCGTACTCCACACAGCTCGCGGCATCCTGCCTTGTACTCTCGCCATGCGCTGCCGGTGAGATATCCGCGGATAATCATCTCCACGCGGAATCCCTCGCATTTAAGGCCCACCGTCACCATTGGGTCGGGAGTGGCGAGCTTCCAGTTTGGAACGATGTCGGCCGTAGCGTCGAGGAATTTCGCCGCAATCTGGTTCAGCACCTGACCCTTCGATGGAATGCCCTTGGGCAAAATCACGTCGAAGGCCGATATGCGGTCCGACGCAATCATCACCAAGATATCGTCGTCGATATCGTAGACATCGCGCACTTTGCCATGATACACACTTTTCTGTCCCTCAAAATTGTAGTCGGTTCTAACTAATGTTGCCATATACCTATATGTTTTTTAGATGTTTTCTGTTGCAATGTCGGCGGCGGGCTTTTCGGCTGCTTTGGCTCGCATAGCCTCGTCGTGGCGCTCGTAGGCCTCCACAATGCGCTGCACGAGCTTGTGGCGCACGATGTCCTTCTTGTCAAATTCCACCCTTCCGATGCCCGGCACGCCCCTCAGTATGTCGAGCGCCTGGATAAGACCCGACTTCACGGTGCGCGGCAGGTCGATTTGCGTCACGTCGCCGGTGATTATCATCTTCGAGCCCATTCCCAAGCGGGTGAGGAACATCTTGATTTGGTGCGTGGTGGTGTTCTGAGCCTCGTCGAGCACAATCACAGCCTCGTTGAGGGTGCGGCCGCGCATGAACGCCAACGGCGCTATCTGGATGATGTTGCCTTCCATATACTCTTTCAGCTTGTTGGCGGGAATCATATCCTCCAGTGCGTCGTAGAGCGGTTGGAGATAGGGGTCAATCTTATCCTTCATGTCGCCCGGGAGGAACCCGAGTTTCTCGCCTGCCTCCACGGCAGGGCGCGACAGGATGATTTTGCGCACCTCGCGGTTCTTCAGCGCTCTGACGGCAAGTGCTATCGCCACGTAGGTCTTGCCCGTTCCTGCCGGACCGAGGGCAAAGGTGAGATCGTTATGATTGAATGTCCTCACAAGGAGCTGCTGGTTTGGGGTGCGCCCCGAGATGGGCTTCCCGTTGACGCCGTAGATTATCACGTCGTCGAGCTCTATTTCCTTCGGAGCCTCGCCGCGCACGGTGTCGATAATAACCTCGCTCGTGAGCTTGTTGTATTTTGCGCAGTAGTCCTCGAGCTGCTTGATTTTCTCCTCGAAGACCGACGTCTCCGAGTCGTCGCCAATCACTTTTATCACCGTGCCGCGTGCCGCCATGCGCAATTTGGGAAATAGATTGCGTATGAGCTGAATATTGGAGTTATTGACCCCGTAGAAGACCACGGGGTCGACTTTGTCGATAATTATTATGCGTTCTATCATACTTGAGCATTAAACCATGCCGGCCTTTTTTCGTTACGAGACGGCACTTTCTGCTGCAAAAGTACAAAAAAATGTGCAATTCAAGCGCAAAACCGCGAGTTTAGTTCACTTCAATCCCCATTCCTTTGCTCCACGCTTTTTCAGCTCGAGGGTGAAGGCCTTTGCCTTAGCCTCGGCAGCCGCCTCGTCGGCCGGCGTGGCGAAGGCGTGGCGGAATCCCCGCACCTTGTTCCACTCGCCGCGCGTGAAGTCGGGCACCGACACTGCCGCGCACCCGTTGTCCATCGAGAGCGAGCCGAGCTCGGCAAGGCAGCACCATTCGGCAAGGTCGTAGACGTCCATGTCGAGCGGCAGCCCGTTTTGCAGGCAGTAGACCAAGCGGCAGTCCATTATGAAGTCCATTCCGCCGTGTCCGCCCACCTCTTTCGCCATCTTACCGTATTTCTCAAGAATCGGATGGCGGTATTTCTCCACAAGAGCCTTCATCTCGCTCTCGGGGAGGAAAGTGTGCGAGGTGAGGTCGTCGACTTTCACCTCCACTCCCGAGTCCTTCATCTGACCGGCGTCGAGGGCATATCCCTCCACCGGATATTTGTTGGCAAAGCCCTTTGTGCCGGTGAGCTGATAGAGGCGGTTGTAGGGCTGCGGTGTCATCACATTGTGCTGAATCTCAATCACTTTACCCTTTGCCGTGCGTATGAGCGTGGTGGTGTGGTCGCCATTGCGGAAACTGCTGCACGCCGTGTCGGCACATTCCTGCACGAGCTCTTTGCCGACTACCGACTTTGTATCCATGGCGACGAGTGTCATCATGCGGTCGCCACGATGAATGTCGAGCGCCTGTGCCACAGGGCCGAGGCCGTGGGTCGGATAGACGTCGCCGCGATGGCGCATGTTGTAGTCCAAGCGCCAGCCGAGCTTGTCGGCCTCGCCGTTTTTCCAATATTTTTTCCAATAGGGCGTCAGATTATGTATATAAGCACCTTGCGCACGCACTATCTCACCGAAAACGCCGTGTTGCGCCATATTGAGAGTGTTCATCTCAAACCAGTCGTAACAACAATTCTCCAAAATCATGCAATGACGGCGATATTTCTCACTCATATCAATCAGCGCCCAGCACTCTTTAAGGTTCATTGCCGATGGCACCTCGATTGCCACATTCTTGCCATTCTCGAGCGCACACTTTGCTACCGGGAAGTGGTGCAACCAATCGGTGGCGATATACACCAAGTCGATATCGGTGCGCTTGCACAGCTCCTCATATCCTTTTTCGCCCCAGTAGACTGCCGCCTTAGGCATCGATGCCTCCTTGAGATACTTCTGGCACTCATCGGCGCGCGATTTCTCATAGTCGCAAAGAGCCACTACCTGCGTGCCGGGTATGTGTGTGAAGCGCGACACAGCTCCCGGTCCGCGCATTCCAAGTCCCACAAATCCCACTCGCACCACCGGCATTTTCGGCAGCGCAAGCCCTATCACGCTCTTCTGCCCTGCCGGTCGCTCAGGCGATTTCACCTCTATAGTTCCTTTGTTCCAGCTCCATTGCGTGCCGTTGCTCTCAGTCACGACGGCCTCATCGGCAGCCGATGCGGTGCATAAAGCCATGCACACAGCCGCAATGAGAAAAAATTGTTTTTTCATAATACCACGTTTGTTTTTAAAATTTTTCAATAACAAAGTTACGAAAAATTTTTTATTCCGGCACATTATCACATCGAAAATCCACGGCTCTTTCATTTAAGATTGCGTTGCATTCTCAATGAGAGGGGTATTTTTATAGTGGATGCTGTGGCCTTATGGATAGGGCTATTTTGTTGATTTTCAGCAAAATAAGTATCTGGAAAAATTGGTCAAGTGGCAAATTTTTCATAACTTTAAAGATGATAATCAATTAGTTACGTTGAAAAATGAAGCCACTTGACCAAAGACGTTTGATTGACGCGCATAAGCTCAATCACACCGCAAAAGTAATAAAAAATCCGTACCACAGGGTAGTATCCTGGAACAACTGATGAATTTTGCAGACTCAAAAATCTGAGGTGGGGGGGGATGATGGTCACCATCCGGCGACCAACACATCGCGGTGGCGATGAGAGCTGTGGTGGGGGCTTAGTGCAGCACAGAAAAGGCCCGGATGCGGTTGGGGCATCCGGGCCGTGGGATTCTGCTTATTCAGGTGCGACGATTAAGCCATTTCGTCGTTGTCGGGGCTTTCGTTGCCTAAATTACTGCCCATGAGCAGTTCGTTCTGGCAGTTAATCTTTATTACCTCCATTTCGGGAGCGACATATTCCTTATTCATAGCTAATAATTTTTTTGTCGTTACGGATTATTTTACGATAATTTTCTTGTTGTTTTGCAGATAGATTCCGCTTGTGGGGTTCTCCACGCGACGACCGCTGAGGTCGTAGATGGGTTCGTCGGAGCCTTGCACTTCGGCATCGATGCCATCTACGTGAGTGGGCAGCAGATTGATGCGGAAGCCCTTGATTTCGGCTGTCTGGGATGTCGGCACTTTCAGATAGCCTTTGCCCGGCTTAGCATTTATTTGGGTGCCGTCGGCATTGCCCCAGTAGAAGCCGAGACCGGTCTTTGCATCGATATCATAATAGGTGAGGCGGTAGAGCTTGGCTTCGCTTGCCTGGCACGATACGGTCTGAGCCTCGCTTGGAGTGGCAAGGAGCAGGGTGGTGGTGCCATACTCGGCTGGAGTGAGCGAGGAGCCGCTGAGCGGAGAGGCAGTGAAGGTGTTGTAGCTCGTCTTCACGAGGACAGCCTCGCCACGAGCCACCGTGTTGGCATCGCGCGGTGTGAGGACAAGCGTGTTACCACTCACGGTCACATTATATACTGTGAGTGTAGCGCCGGCAGCAGGATGCAGCTCCACGTCGGTAGCGTTGTTGCTGAAAGTGGCGTAGTAGTCGGCAGGGTTCACATCGTCCTGCACCGCCTTGCAAGTCACATCAGTGGCAGGCCCGTTGCCCACGGTCACTGTGCAGGTGGCGGTAAGGTCGCTGCCGTCGGTGGTGTGGCAAGTGATAATAGCCTCACCATCAGTAATCACTCCAATAATGGTGATTGAGCCATCGCTATTGGCTTTATACTTCACGACGCTCTCATCGCTGCAGCTCCACTCACATGGTCTGATGGAAGTGCCTGCGGGCAAGAACACCGGTTTAATCACAGCAGTCTTGTTCCTTTCTATAGTAATCTCCGATGGGTCAAGCTCAAGCGACATGTTGACGGCCTCACCCACTGTGATATGACAAGTTGCCACTACGCCGCTGCCGTCGATTGCCGTTGCTGTGATTGTAGCTTCACCTTCGCTAAGACCTTTCACCAAGCCATTTTGGTCAACACTTGCCACTTTCTGGTTGTCGGAGCACCAATAGATGTTCTTCAGCGTGGCATTCGTTGGGGTGATTGTTGCTGCCAATTGAATACTGCCATTAGGTGCGATAGAATACTCCTCCAAATTGAGATCAATCGAAGTGATGAGATTGGCAATTTCTACTAATGTCATTTTGCCCCAATTCTCATCCATCCAATAATCTAAATATGCATCCGGAGATACATATAAGGTAGAGCTGGAGGAAAATGTGTTACCCGTAATTACAGGAGGCTCAGCAGCATGCGACACTATCCTGCAAGAATACATGAACAGCTTATCAGGCAAATTTGTCACATTCTCGCCAATAACGAAAGTGCAACTTTTATCGAAGACATGGCCACCGGATGTGCTGTTTGTGGCATTATATAACACAATATTTAGGTCATAGCATTTATAGAAGGCTTCATAGCCGATTGATGTGACGGAGTTGGGAATCTCCACCGATGTCAAGCCGCTGCAGTCAGAGAAGGCTCCATAGCCGATTGAGGTGACGGAGTTTGGAATCACCACCGATTTCAAGCCGCTGCAGCCAGAGAATGCACTGTTGTCGATTGAGATGACGGAGTTGGGAATCTCCACCGAAGTCAAGCCGCTGCAGTAAGCGAATGCAGAGCCTTTGATCCTGGTGACGGAGTTTGGAATCACCACCGATGTCAAGCCGCTGCAGCCAGAGAATGCACTGATGCCGATTGATGTGACGGAGTTGGGAATCTCCACCGATGTCAAGCCGCTGCAGTCAGAGAAGGCTCCATAGCCGATTGAGGTGACGGAGTTTGGAATCACCACCGATTTCAAGCCGCTGCAGCCAGAGAATGCACTGTTGTCGATTGAGATGACGGAGTTGGGAATCTCCACCGAAGTCAAGCCGCTGCAGTAAGCGAATGCAGAGCCTTTGATCCTGGTGACGGAGTTTGGAATCACCACCGATGTCAAGCCGCTGCAGCCATAGAAGACACGAGACTTCAACTCTTGTATTGTTTCAGGAATAATCAAATTTTTTATCTCTTGTCCATTAAGAAATAAGTTATGAGAATAATATATTGGATTTGCAGTCGCATTAGAAAAGCTGATCTTACACCAAGCTTCAAGGTCGGAAATTTCAACTTTTTTGAGTCTGTCGCAACCAAAGAATGCATAGTTGCCGATTGAGGTGACGGAGTTGGGAATCACCACCGATGTTATGCCGCTGCAGCCATAGAATGCGCCTTCGCTAATTCCGGTGACGGAGTTGCCGATGCTCACCGAAGTCAAGCCGCTGCAGCCATAGAATGCATAGTCGCCGATAGAGGTGACGGAGTTGGGAATCTCCACCGAAGTCAAGCCGCTACAGCTGAAGAATGCTCTTTCGCCAATTGCGGTGACGGAGTTGCCGATGCTCACCGATGTCAATCCGCTGCAGCCATAGAAGGCGCTCCCTCCGATAGAGGTGACGGAGTAGGTTTTACCTGAGTAGGTCACTGAAGCCGGGATTGTTATTGCACCGGAATATTCATTGGCGTAAGCGTCAGAAGAGTTTCCTTTATAAGTGACGCTGACGGATGTGCCGTCGCTGTTTATGTTGTAGTAGATGCCATCGACCTCGAAGTCGTGGGCCATGGCTGAGGCAGCGCTGAGTAGCAGCACTGCTGCTACGGCTGCCAATCTCATGAAAAATTTCTGTTTCATATCATTAGAATTCATATTAGTTGGTTTAGTTTCTTTAGAATTTCTCCGATTCCGCTACAGCCGGCAAACATATTTGTGGCATTAGCAAGCGGCAGGTATTTGCGATAGTTCTTCCCGGCAAACACGATGAAAGTGTCGTTTTGAGGGTCAATACCTATTTTTTTCATCTGCTTAATGACTTTTGCTGCCCAATTTTTGATTACATTGGCTCTTTTTCCTTTAAGCGTTTCATCGTAAGGGCAAAGAACCTCGTCGATAGGCACTAAGCCATATTTTGCCGATAACACATAAATCGAGGCGTTAGGGTGAAGTTTCCTTGCTGCAACAAGCGACTTCTTGAAAATAGCGCCTTGATAGAAATCTCTTGCCGGGGCGCAATGGTCGAGCTTCGACTTTGAGCACCCAATTAGGACAGTAGTTCCCATATGCGAATTTACTTTTTATGATATTTGCGTAATTTCGACAATACTTCTTGCAATTGCTTGGGAAACGACTGGTTATGTTGCAAATTAATCGGATAGTAGTAACCCGGCTGCTGCAATTCTTGCTTTTCCCACACTTCGGGATTCTGCATAACTTCCCACTCCCAGTAGCATTGCTCCAAGAGGGCTGACACACATTTCTCCGACTTGGATTGGTCTTTACCGAGCAATGCACTCACTGATTGCCGCAATGTGGACAGATAACCCGACTTCACTGCCGACGCGCTGTGCTTTTGTGTAGCATGCCACTTTATGCGTCCGAGCAAATCCTTGCTAATCCCCGCATATAGGGCATAATAAGTGGCTCCATCGATTTTGCGCTGATCTATTCTATTCCAACAGAGATTATTGCCAAAAGGCTTCATTAGCAATTGGGTATCTTTTTCAGTGAACCACCACCGATACACTCCCGGAGATTTTGGAACAGAACACGACTTTTGCTGAATCTGCTGTTTCAGCACCGATACTTTCTCAAGATTTTTCAAATATGCCATAGGCGTTAATGGGTTGTTGTGTTCTTCGATTCCCGAGGAGAACGGGTTTAACTTTGGGGTACAAGAAAGGTGTGGGAAACCTATTTTTTGTCTTATCTTAATGTGAGGTCTTGGCGTACCTATGGCTTAGATAAGACAACAGCCCCACACCGTGGAGGTATATAGCCTGCCAATCACGGCAGGACAGTATATGCCTACGATGTAGGTGCTATTGTCAATCATCTTCAAGCCATGTTAAAACCGCCAAGTTTCACATTAAAAGAGGATTAAAAATAACACCTTTTCGGGTGCTGCCTCGCGGGGGCGGGGCTGCACATTGCCCGGTTTTGGGGCTGCCTGTGCGCCATGAGCACCGAGGAGGAGTGTCACCCGATATATGTACGTTTTGTACCCAAGGCACGGCGCAACTCTATGCCACCGCTTCACATCGCCTTGAACAGTTGCAAAAATAGAAAGTATTTATCGTTTTTTCAAGAAATTTCGCACATTTTTGCCACACAGTTTTTAGGTTTCATATACCGAAGGCCCGGAGCTTGGACATGGGAGAATCGAGACAAGAACCTACAACATCTATGACGGTCTTGAAATAATAGCCGATAAGAAAGAAGGCTTTGCCGAACTGATGAGACATATCTCGAAGAGCTTTACCCTGCTGATACGATTTTTAGCCCAAAAATGAAAAAAATTGATTTTAAGAAAAAGATAACTGTCTGAAATACAGCCAAAGAAACTTGCCCAATTCGCACTGAATCGGGTAAGGGAGCTTTTGTCATCTTTTTCTCCTTAAATGAAAGAGCCGTGTGTCTTAGACCATTTTTAAAGTTTTTTATAGATATTCTCTGATTAGGTTTCTTGATTGGCACAAATCAAATAGAGAAGAGACGAGTGTAATAACCAGACTATTAGATAGTGTTAAGCTTTGGGATTCTCATAATGAGAGAACCCCAATCGTTCAATTCAACTATGGAGTTGGCGTCTTTTGATTTGCTCCAATTCATCGTAATGTATCATAAAAAAAGAGTTCCACCCCTGCTATGGAATGAAACTCTAAGTGTTTGAGTGAATATACTTAGCACAAATTACATATCGTCTATAGATAGGCCTCTATAAATAAACTCATAGTTATTGAATGTGCCGACAGCTTTAAAGAACAACTCGGACTTGGCTCTTAATACTGATTCATCAAAGTTTTTCTCTTGACGCTTAACTTCAATAAACTCTATCTTGTTTTCTAACTCATCTTCAGCTACTATGTCAATCTCATTTTCTCCCTTGCGGTCATGCCAATATCCAAGGCGAGTATATTTGCCAGACTCTTTCATTACTTCAATAAAGTAGCTTTCGAGAGATTTACCGCTGAATGTCGAAAAGTCACGCTCAACTATCGTTCTCAATCTGTCATTACCGCCAGCCTCGATAATGTGTGTATATTTGTATATGAAACGGAACCAGAATTTCAAGAACTGATCATTGATAGCATAATGCACATTTTTATTACTTGACTTCTCGTAAACAGGTTGCATCTTACTTATCAAACCATACTCCTCGCTTAGGTTTTTCAAGTAGCCAGACAGCTCTTTAATATTGAGGGTATTTTCCAATTCATTGCGTGTATTTCTACCTTGTGCAATGAGTGTAAGTATTGAGAAGTAGATACCATAATCTTTGCCAAATTCATCGACAAGCATATTCTTGCCCTCAAGCAGAAAGTATGAGTCTCGCTCAAAGAACATATCGAGCATCTTCTTTTCTGTAAACTTCTTTCTGTCAATAAACAACTCAACATATTTAGCCACACCGCCAGTCAACGTATAAAGAGCCAACAAATCAGACTTTTTATTATTACTGTCCGCTAAACCATAAAAAGTCGAGTCCAACTTCTTGAATGGCA